>NZ_CAMZOG010000134.1 GCF_947331445.1 Parendozoicomonas sp. Alg238-R29
TCCGTCGAGGCTGAAGCTGGCATTGTCGACCCGACCTGAATGTTGGATGGTGGCTTTTTCCTGCCATTGCCCGTTAACAAGCCCCAAGATTTTGGCGGTATTATCGATTGAGACTGTCACAAGGTGATGTCCGTCGGGGCTGAAGTCGGCATTGATGACCCAACTTGAATGTTGGATGGTAGTTATGGGCTTGCAGATAAAAGCTTTTGTTCTAGTTAATACTCTGGCGATGGTAAAAAACAAGACTTTAGGAAAGTACTGATGTCCTAAAAGGCTATCTAGCTGTTTTATTGATGCTTTACCTTCATCACCAAAGCCGCTCAGGTTATTACGGATTAATGAACGGTAACACTCCACTGGTTTTAGCAGACTGGCTGCATATGCCGTTGGATGGCATCTACGATAAAAAGCACGAGCCTGTAGATGCAGATTATCAACATGATGCTTCCATTGGGTACAAACCTGCCTGCAGGCAACCAGATCTCTGTGCCCAAGATTTGAAAGGATTGTTACAACTATTTCAGGTGGTAATTGTCTTATCTTTGATTTTGATTCGTCAACACACTTTTTAGTTTCAGTTTCTTTATTATCAGCTTCTTTATTATCAGCTTCTTTATTATCAGGAGTAGAGGAGGCTGGCCGCTTAGATGCTCGTATTCCATCCATTGCATTTCGCTCCCGGTATTAGTTGTCTTTAATATGATGAGACAATTCTGACATTAACTTTGTTCCAGCCAGCAAGTAACAAACGAGGTAACAGCTCTGTTCACCGTAAATGTAGGTCACATGAACTACACATCTACCTACCGGTTTCTGTCGAATATGGAACCATCGTCATGCAGCAGACTCGATTTGAAAAATTTCTGAAATCGCTTAACACATGATCTCCCGAACAGCTGACCTGTTTGCACAAAACCTTGCCGCCATGTCCCGAAAAGCCTGAGAGTGCAGTACCCAGCTATATAGATAACTAACAGCACTGATAGTGTTTTCGGAGTAATCAAATGCAAGCATAGATTTCAAATAGCACAAACCAACTCAAATCACTGAGAAAGAAAATCCATGTCGATTATCACCAGAAGCCTCGCAGCAGACATGCCTAATTACCACCACCCCAACATGGATGCCAACTTGGCTGTTGTCGTAGTTGATGAAGATACCAAGTTGAGATTTGATATCAGATGGCCAAGCTTCGCCTTGCATTCCGGGGTCAGAATCTACACGAAAATGTGACCTTAACTATACCTGCGTTTTTGCATGTTCATTAACCAGGGAGCTTTAGCTTTAGCCGTAAGGGAAAACCGCTTTCATTCAAAGCGGTTTAAAAAAATGCAAGTTTCGACTTTGTTATCACCCATCAGGTTATCAACCACCAGTCACTGGTGGGAAAAACGCCACCTCATCACCATCATTAATAGTAGCGGAATCCTTGGTCATCACCTGATTCACGGCAACCAGGGTTTTGCGATCCTGCAATATCGTTTTCCACAACTCGCCACGCTCCGCCAGTTCAGCTTTAAGGGCAATGATATCTGTAGCCTGAGAGTCCAACTTCAGCTGGTCACATCCTAAACGATCACGATAGCTGGCAAAGAAAAGTACTTTAATCATATATAACGCCTTTTATTCAGCATCCGCGATGTAGTGGCCACTCTTGCCGCCGCTTTTTTCCAGCACGCGTACGCTGTCAATACACATGGCTTTGTCTACAGCCTTGCACATATCAAAAATTGTCAGCGCAGAAACAGATGCAGCTGTTAATGCTTCCATTTCAACACCGGTTTTGCCGCTTAAACGACAGCAGGTTTCTATACGAATACGGTTATGTTCTGGCTGCAGCTCAAATTCAACACCAATAAAGTTCAGCATCAAAGGATGGCAGAGCGGAATCAGGTTGCCACATTGTTTAGCCGCCTGGATTCCAGCAATGCGGGCAACAGACAAAACATCGCCTTTTTTCAGGCCATTCTCCTGCACTAACTGCAGTGTTGCTGGTGCCATAGAGATATAAGCTTCAGCTCTGGCTTCACGACTGGTGCTGTTTTTCTCACCAACATCCACCATCCGTGCCTCGCCACCTTCAGCGGTATGGGTCAGATGACTCATATTATTCACTCTTGCCTGGCTTTAGCTGTTCAACAAAGTTACAGGGGCGGTGACGACTGTCGAGCTGTTCACGAATCACCTGCTCCCAGGCCGTTTTACAGCCGTTATTGGAACCGGGCATAACAAAAACAATGGTACCATTAGCCAGGCCAGCAACAGCTCGAGATTGGATGGTAGACGTACCAATCTGTTCAAAGGACACCTGACGGAACAGTTCACCGTAACCATCTACAACTTTATCAAACAATGGCAAAACGGCTTCGGGGGTGCTGTCACGGCCAGTAAAACCGGTACCACCAGTGATCAATACTGCCTGAATGTCTTCAGAAGCAATCCAACGGGAAAGTACCGCACGAATCTGGTAAATATCATCAATAACAATGGCCTTATCACCCAACTTGTGCCCGGCAGTCTTAACGCCCTCTACCAGTAGGTGACCAGAAGTGTCTGTTTCTTCTGTTCGGGTATCGGAGACCGTTAGTACTGCGATAGACAGGGGTATAAACGCTGCAATTTTTTTATGAGCCATAACTGCAATCCACTGGATCAAAAATTCACAGGCAAGCCTGCCAGAAATTGCAAAAAATAGCAGCTTAAAAGAGGAGGAGGCTTTTAAAGGCCGCCGACAAGTTTTCTAACCCACCCGAATAATACTTTTGGGGCCGTACCTTGTTGCACTGCAGGCTCCTCAATAGTCTTTCCCTGAAGAGCTTGTTTAGCCTGAGTGGGTGTAAATCTCTTTGAAGGCTCAAACTGCAACATTCCCGTGAGCATAACCACCATACGATCAGCTTCTTCCTGACTCAACGAGGGAATTATTCTTGGATTAATTCGTTTAGCCAACCACGAACCGAGGTCACGTTCTTTTAGGACAGGTAATGCGTTGGCAAAAAACTCTTTCGCCTTCGTTCCAGGAAAGCGTAAATATTCCCAACCTGTTACCATCTCGTAGAAAAGACAGCCTGCTGAAAATACATCCGCCGCTTCATCATAGCCCTCTGCCGTCTCGCCCATTGTCAGAGCCATAATCTCAGGTGCCACATAAGCTGGTGTACCTAAGGGATCTAACATCTTTGAAAAAGGCTTCTTCTCCACTGCTTCGCCAAAATCCACAATACGAATCTGACCATCCCTCGGGTCAATCAGTATATTATCCGGTTTTATATCCCGGTGAATAACTCCTTGGCTTTTAAGGTATTCGAGCCCATCCAGAACCTGTGAGCAGATGTGATCGCGATACTGCGCTTGTTCCCTTTGGTCAGCTTTCAGAGCAGAACGCATTTTATCTTCCGTTGCCCCAATCTTATATTGTGGCAACGGTTCATTCAGAGCCTTAAAAAACTCCGTGAGGTTTTTACCGCCATCCTCCATATACAGGGCTTGCTTAAATAGTGAAACTTTGCGCTCTCTGGCCGCCTTTACAATATTTGGGTGGTGTAATCGCTGGAGTAATTTTTCTTCCCTTTTCAACTTCCAATACTCAGACAAACCACCTTTTCTGAGGTTTTCTTTCCGAACACTAATAGGCCCAGCCTCTTCTGGGGATACAGTATCTACAGAACCATAACTTCCCGCACCAACATTTCGAGACACCCGCATTTCAGAATCTTTTTTAGTGACCTGCACCGCCTCAATATCATTGGGGAGCTTTTCTGACCTATGAGCTTTTCCTTTTTCCTCGTCACGAAAATGCTGGTAAGCCAGCATTTTCTTAGCCCTTTCCGGGTTAGTAATATGACGAATCTCTCTTCTCTCAAGAGGTGTATCAACTTGGGCTGAATCACCGCGACTCTCACTTTGAGGCGGAGTTTCACGCCCCAACACATTTTTAATCAGAATCACCAGCCTTGGCCCCCAACTCCGGGGATCATAGGATTTCCTCTGGCTTTTCTGTGGTTGCAACCCAGCTTCCTGTGGCTGCACACTCACTCTCTGATCAACTCGACCTGGCTCTGACATTTTCACCATCCCTGCCCATACACTTTTAATATAGCCAGCCTGTAATATAGCCAGCCTGCTTTAATCAGCCCCAGTGTCACAATGTGACATTTTCTGCCCACCAGTGTGTGAATCAGATCCCGTTATAGATATTCACCATTAGTCACGGCAGACGAATGCAGACATAATGTCTAAAAAACATGCCACTTTAATTACTCCGCTTTAGCAGAATCCTCTCTCTGAGGCGTAAGCAGGATTCGGTTGGGATAAGTGGTCAGAGCGGAGATTTCCAATGTCTGCAGCAGAAAACGTCATTTCATTAGGTAAAAGAGAGCGATCTCAGCAGTCTGCCCCTCAGAGCAGACCTGAGGTGAAATTGCCTGAAACTGTTAAAAAGCTTCGGGATACAAGCTGGCAGGGGCTGAAAACGTCTCTTAATATGTTTTTCCAGAAGGCTGACGATCACTTTTTTGAACTGTCCAATAAGAGTTCAGACGGTGATAACCACAACCTTTATTTTGAACTGATGCGGGAAATCAGGGTTCAGAAAAGCGCCATGCTCGAAGATATGGAGCAAACCCTGAGCGCAGCATTTGGCCACCTTGCCATTCCTCTTCAGGAAAAGAAAGAAACCGCATCTGGCCAGTGGTCTGTGGATGATCTCGCCATTGTGGAAAATGACGAACTGGAAGAACAGGTTGCCCTCAACGCCATGATCGCTTTGGGTAACGAGCGCTGTGGTGAAGCTCTTCAACACCTGACCCTGCGCCTCGACAGCCTTTTACCCATTAAGGTTTATCAAAAAAACAACCCGCTGGCTCCGGAGAGCATCTGTGGTGCTTTTATCAAGTCCACCAAAACACTGGACTGTGATATCAGAGGCCGGATTACTCTGTTCAAGCTGTTTGAAAAAACTGTTGTCGGCAGGCTGGATACACTCTGCGAAGCCAGCAACTCATTACTCGCTGAACAAAATGTGCTTCCCTCCCTGAAACAGGATTTGCAGGAATCACAAACCCGGCAACAAACGCAGACAGGCAGCCAACAATCAATCTATGATCAGGAAACAGGCCGCATAGCCAATATTCCTGAACAGGAATTGCCACAAGCTATTCGCCAGCTGGTAACTGCCAGCCAGCCGCAACAAGCGGAAAACTCTGTTAGCTCAACAGAGTTGATGAAAATACTTTCCCAGCTTCAACAGAATCAGCCGCTGCAGGGAGTGCAGACAACCTCTGCCAACACTCCCTTGCAGATGCAGGAATTGATTCAATCCCAGAATCAATCTCTGGATATGAAGCAGGACGAAAACGACGTTATTAATCTGGTTGGCATGCTGTTCGAGTTTATTCTGGATGATCGCACGTTACCTGCTGCCATGAAGGCATTGCTTGGACGGATGCAGATTCCATTAATTAAAGTTGCCCTGAACGATCACACCTTCTTCAGTAAAAAAGGTCACCCAGCCCGTCGTTTGTTAAATGAAATGGCAACTGCTGCTCTTGGCTGGCAGGAGAGTGGCGGAGGTAAAGACAAGCTGTTGGGCAAGATGGAAGATATTGTCCAGTATCTTCTGAATGACTTTGACATGGATGCCAGCATTTTTGATGACCTTCTGGCAGACTTTACCCTATTCAATTCTCAGGAACTGCGCCGTTCCGACCGTCTTGAGCAGCGCATGCTCGAAGCCGAGCAAAAACAAGCCCAGGCTGAAGCTGTTCGCAATACTGTAAAGCACACTATCAACCATTTGATTGGTGACCGGGATGTTCCACCGGCAGCTCTCACCATTCTTGAACAAGGCTGGCAGAACGTTATGTTCCTGACCGCCTTGAACAAAGGCACTAAGAGCCCGGAATGGAAAGTACAACTAAAAACCGTTCATGACCTGATCTGGAGCGTTACTGCCCCCATGAATCAGGCTAACCGTGCACGGCTGCAGAAACTTAGCCCACAGCTTGGCGCCCGTTTGAAAGCAGGGCTTGAAAGTATTTCCTTTGACCCCTTCCAGCGAGCGGATCAGTTCAAAGCCCTGAAGACCGTTTATATTCAACGGGTAAAAGCGGCTCAGGCTGGAGAGAAAGAAGCAAGGAGCAAAGTTCAGGAAACAACAGAGTCTGCCACCGTTGTTGATATTTCAGAGATTGATAATTCTTCAGAGTTTGAAACCACTCCTGACAATTTTGACTCTACAACTGTTATCCCGGAAGTTCTGGAACCCGTTCAAGATGAAGCTCCAGAAATCGATGAAAACGACCCGTTTCTGAAACAGGTTGATAATCTGGTTGCCGGTGGCTGGTTTGAAATGCAGGGCCCTGATCGCCGGTTCCGCTGTCGTCTGGCCGCGGTATTAAAAGCCACTGGCAAGTATATCTTTGTGAATCGTACAGGTATAAAGGTTGCTGAAAATAACCGTTATGAACTGGCGAATGCATTGCGAAACAATGAATTAAAACAACTGGATGATGGCATGCTGTTTGATCGGGCACTGAAAGCTGTGATCACAGATCTTCACCGTTCAGGAAGAGGAGTCAGCGCCTAGAGAGCCTGTTTATAATCAGGCCCTGCCCCACACTGAATAAAATTCAGTATCAAAGACAATTCTATACAGGAACTCAAGTTCCACTGCGTTGAAAATCCAACCAAAGAGCCATTGCATGATGATTATCACAACAACCATTTAACTTCTATGCAACCGGTTCCTTTGCATCCCCTATGGCATTGAGTGAATGCATTACCTTTCCTCAAACGATCTGCCGGGCATTATCAAAACGCAGCTACACGTAGCTTTCACCGTTAAAAACCTTCAGGAAGCTATTCAAGGAAAAAATCATGCTTGAGCCGGAAAGCCCGACAGTGAGAGTAACTATCGCTTTTATTCTGGAAGGAAGAGATCTAATTTCACTGCTGTCCGGTTAAAAAAATCGAGAAAGGCGTGAGATGCCTGTCTTTAGTGGTTTGCGGTAAAATAGCGGTTGTCGAGACAGCTATTTCACAAAACAAAAAAGACAGACATGAAGCATCATAACAGCGTTTTCCAACAGTTACTCAAAACAATCCCACGTCACCAGTTTCAGAAGG
>NZ_CAMZOG010000135.1 GCF_947331445.1 Parendozoicomonas sp. Alg238-R29
CTGGTTTATGCTTAACCGGACAGTAGTGATTGATGAGTAGTTGTTGATGAATATTATCCAAGCAGTTCCCACAAACATCATTACAGGTTTCTTGGGGGCAGGAAAAACAACTGCCATTCTTCATCTGCTGAAAATGAAGCCTGAACAAGAACGCTGGGCTGTACTGGTCAATGAATTTGGTGAAATCGGTATTGATGGCAGCTTGTTTAAAGGCTCTGAAACTGGAGAAAACGGGATATTTATAAGAGAAGTGCCGGGTGGCTGCATGTGCTGCACTTCTGGCCTGCCTATGCAAATGGCTCTGAATATGTTGCTGAAAGTCGCCAAACCAGATCGTCTGCTTATAGAGCCAACCGGCCTCGGACATCCGAAGGAAGTGCTGGATACATTAAGCTCAGAACATTACCAGAGTGTACTAACACTCCATTCCACCATCTCTCTTGTTGATGCCCGCAACCTGCAGGATTCCCGCTACACAAGCCATGAAATTTTCAATCAACAGCTTGAAATTGCAGACATTGTGGTTGGTAATAAATCAGATCTTTATCAATCTAACGATAAAGAGGCTTTGGAGAATTACCTTTCGCAATCCAGCCTCGGCGACAAGAAGCTTGCCTTTACCTCTCAGGGAAAACTGGAGGTTGAGTGGTTGAGCGGGAACAGTTCTTATATCTCCCACCAAAAAACAAGCAGGCTTCAAAATTCCCGAGCGATTGATAATCAGGACACCGGGGATACTTCTAGCGAGATACCAATTGAAGGATTCTTGCGTTCCGATAACAAAGGCGAAGGGTTTTCCAGCTGCGGCTGGCAGTTCGCTCCGGACATAACTTTTGACCGAAAAAAGCTATTTGCCTTTCTGTCAGGCTTGGAAGTGGAAAGAGCCAAAGCAGTGTTCATCACATCTGAGGGGCTGTATGGTTACAACAAATCCCGGGATGCTTTAACGGAAATGGAGCTCGATGAATGTCTGGACAGCCGTATAGAAATTATCTCAGCCTCCCCAAATGACTCCTGGGAACAGGCTATTTTGAATTGCCAAATCTAACAAGGTTGTCAGTTCCCCTTTTTTATTGTCGGTATATGCGATAAAAAGACATCGTGAAAATTCCAAAACGATTACGACCCCTGGTCGACGCTGGTCTGGTAGATGACGTCATACGCAGATTAATGAGCGGCAAAGAAGCCGATGTTTATGTTGTGCAATGTGGAGAGGAAATCCGTTGTGCCAAGGTTTACAAAGAAGCTGCCAAGCGCAGCTTTAAACAAGCCGTAAAATATCAAGAAGGGCGTAAGGTTCGTAACAGCCGCCGCGCCCGCGCCATGGAGAAAGGCTCCAAATTCGGGCGGAAGCAGCAGGAAGAAATCTGGCAGAGCGCTGAAGTTGATGCCCTGTTTCTTCTTGCCAATGCTGGTGTTCGGGTTCCCAAACCTTACGAGTGCATCGATGGCGTTCTTCTGATGGAGCTGGTTGTTGATGAAGACGGCGATGTGGCTCCTCGGTTAAATGATATTGCGATGCAAGCTGAACAGGCTCGTGAAGACCATGCATTAATGATGACCTACGTGATGCGTATGCTATGCGCAGGCCTGGTTCATGGAGATTTGTCTGAGTTCAATGTGCTCATGGCCGAAGATGGCCCGGTTATTATTGATTTGCCTCAGGCCGTGAATGCTGCTGCAAATAACAATGCCAAGGCCATGCTGGAGCGGGATGTCAGCAATATAACTGAGTATTACGCACAGTTCGCTCCCGAACTTCTTAACAGCCGTTACGCTGAGGAAATGTGGGCTCTTTTCGAAGAAAGCAAATTGACGCCAGAAACTGAACTAACAGGCTTTTTTGAAGAAAACACAAACAGTGCAGATGTCGACGCTATGCTTGCAGAAATTCAAGCTGTTATCGCAGAGGAGGAAGAAAAGCAGCAACGTATGCAAGATGATGACGAGTTAGCCTGAAACCATTTCAAACATTAATAGAGTGAACAGAACCAGTGAAATGCACTGCCAGAATTTCACTGGGTCACGCTCAATAAGCGGTGGCCTATGCAAATGCTGAAACTCAGGACTGGGGTTGTGAAGGTCATAGATAAACTCTGACACTTCATAATAACGTTTACGAGGCTCTACTTTCAGGGCCTTTTGAATGGCCATCTCAACCCACTCAGGCACAGCGTTTGTACCTTTTTTAGCATTGTCAGGATGAATGGGCTGATAGCTCAGTTTCGCCTGTTCCTTCCTGGTTCGGGCATTCGCAACACTCAGCCCATAGGGCAAGCGCCCCGTCAGCATCTGGTAGCAGATCACCGCCAGCGAAAATATATCTGAACGGGAATCAACAGGCTCACCCGTGAAATATTCAGGTGCGCTGAATTGTGCAGTGCCGGGTATCTCATAAACACTTTCGACTTGGCCAATATCACTGATACCTGCCACACGGGTTGCGCCGAAGTCGATGATCTTCACCACGCCCGCCCCATCAACCATGATGTTGTTCGGCCTCAAATCCTGATGCATCATTTCCTGACGGTGAAATGCCTGCAGGCCTTTGCCTATCTGGGAAATAATATCCCTCACCTGAGCAAGGCTTGGTTTGGGGTTATCAATCATCCACTGCCCCAGACTTTGCCCTTCGATAAACTCTGTTGCCAGGTACAGGTAATGTTTCTTCCTTGGTGCACTATACGCTTTTAAAACATGGGGGTTATCGATTCGCCGTGCAATCCACTCTTCCAGCAGCATACTTTCCAGATAATTTTGATTACCTCTTAGTTCAGTACTGGGCACTTTAAGAACAACCTGACGCTGGCTGGTATCGTCTGTCGCAAGATAAACATGGCTACGACTACTGATATAAAGCTCACGTTGCAGTGTATAACCATCAAACTTCATTCTTGGCGCAAGCTCAGGTGGCAATGCTAATGAAGAAACCTGCTGCTGAACCTCTTCAATCTTTTGTTCTGGCAACGTGTCGATTCTTAGAATCTGCAAAGTAAGATTGTCTGTACCGCCTGACTCTAACGCACGGTTTAACGCCGATTGGCAGAGTTGATCCAAATCTGCGTCTTTTTCCAAACACTGCGACAGTATCTGCTTCAGGAATCCTTCACCGCAGTATTCGTAGATGCCATCTGTCGCCAATAAAAATATATCCTGCTCCACCAATGGCAGTGATGCATAATCCAGCTCAAGTTGTTGGTGGATTCCCAGAGCCCGGGTGAGATAACTGGTTTCGGTGGAAACCTGTCGTCTGTGATCCTGTGTCAGCTGTTCAAAATCACCATCCTGCAAGCGATAAATACGTGAATCACCGCTGTGGAAAATATGCGCCGTATTCGATTTGAAAATAACGCCGCTAAAGGTGCAGATATAACCCTTATCTTTGTTAAATCTATGGGGGCTGTTTTGAGTCTGAGCGTAAAGCCAGGAGTTGGTAGCCTTTAAAACTTTGTGAGCTGATTTTTTAACGGACCAGGCTTCCGGTGTGCAGTAATAGTCGCTGACAAAACTATTGATAGCGGTTTGGCTGGCGATATGACTGACATTGCTGGTGCTGATGCCATCAGCCACAGCAGCCACAATACCTTTGGTTGCGCACAGCAGATTTTCAGGACTTAGAAAACCGTGGCAATCCTGGTTAGCAGGTTTGCGGCCAGCACTGGAGCTGGAGCCTGCTGTTATCGTTAATCTTTTTATCATTGCAAAAAGGCCTTCACTCGCTCTCTGTCTATAAAGAATGAGTGAAGGCCTGTCCCAGCGGCTCTTAAGTTATGACTACCATGATTTATAAGGGAGGAACTTACCGTTCATGGTTAACACAACCCTGTCGCCTTTAGGGTCTTCCTGCTTGTCCACATCCATGGAAAAGTCGATAGCACTCATAATTCCATCACCAAACTTTTCCTGAATCACCTCTTTCAATGTTTCTCCATAAACACCAACAATTTCATAGAGGCGGTAGATCAATGGATCTGTAGGAACTGTCTGATCCCAAACCTTGGTCGGGTAGGCCATCAACGCTTCTGCGACATCCTGTTCGAGGGACAGATACTCAACAATTGCCAGAGCTTTCTCTGTCGTTACACTGTTCATACCCAAACAAGCTGAGGTTAACCAAACCGGAGAGCAATCAAGGTCTTGCGCCATGGTTTCCCAGCTCAGCTTCTTTTCAGATTTCTCCACCAGAATGGCTTCTGTCATTTCAACCTTATTCATAATCATGCTCCCCCAACCAATTAAGCCAGCTTACGCTCAGGGCTGGTTTTCACATGAGTCAGGTACAGAGGCAGGCCAACCAGCAGGAAGCCACCCACAAGGTTACCCAGTGCAGTTGGAAGTTCGTTCCACAACAGGTAATCCATAACAGTGAACTCACCACCCATGATCATGGAGAATGGGAACAGGAACATGTTTACGATGGAGTGTTCAAAGCCCATGAAGAAGAACAGCATGATTGGCATCCACATAGCCATCATTTTGCTGCCGGCAGAAGTAGAAATCATTGCGCCAACAACACCCATAGACACCATCCAGTTACACAGCATTCCGCGGATGAAAATTGTTAACCAGCCAGACAAACCGTGTTCCTGATAGCCCAGGGTACGAGATTCACCAATCGCAGATACTTTCGCGGCAATCGCACCACCATCAATGCTGTAACCGTAAGTGAGAATAAACGACATAAAGAAGGCAGTGGTTAATGCTCCGGCAAAGTTGCCAAGAAATACCCACCACCAGTTACGCAGAATTTGAGAAACAGTAATCCCCGGTCTTTTATCCAGCCAGGCCAGAGGAACAAGAGTAAATACACCGGTTAACAAATCAAACTTCATCAGGTAAAGCATGATAAATCCAACCGGGAACAAGATTGCTCCCAATACCGGCAACCCTGTTTTAATTGCAACGGTAATCGCAAAAATGGCAGCCAAGCCAAGAATAGCACCAGCCATAAAGGCACGAATAAACGTGTCTCTGACTGACATATGACACTTGGATTCCCCTGCATCCACCATCTTGGTAACAAATTCGCCAGGTTCTATATAGGCCATACTGCACTCTCCCCATGTGTGATTTTATAATCACCAAGGGTTTAGCAAAGAGGATGCCAAGCTCATGAGTGGATAACTAAGTAATTGATATATTGAGTTTTTAACAATTATAAAACACAACGATCTATTACCTATAAGCAGAAATAATGCACGACACCCCATTTATAAAGCACTACAAACAAGCAGTGTTACGAAATTATATTTATGGGGAGTTCCCATAATAGTGCAAATCAAGAAACCAAAGAGCAATTTCGTTCAATACCACCTTGACTCACCTCACTTATATTCGGTTCTATAAGTTCTAACACCTGAGAAAACAATGATTCCGATTCTAATCTCTATGCTTCTCTTTGCATTTATTGGCGCCGTTTCTCCCGGGCCGGTTAACGTTATTGCAACAGGCGCTGGCGCCAATTTTGGTTTTATTCGCGCTCTTCCCTATGTATTTGGAGCAACCGTTGCTTATACGCTTATCGTTTTCCTTGTGGGTATTGGTTTGAACCAACTACTGCAGACTTACCCTCGGATCACAGACAGCCTTCGTTATTTTGGTGGTACATTTCTCCTCTATATGTCCTACAAACTGGCTACGACAGGAGCCATGTCCAAAGAAAAACAGGCAAACAAGCAACCACCCACCTTTACCGAAGGGGCTTTGTCTCAGTGGTTAAATCCTAAAGCCTGGCTGGTATCCATGTCTGGAGTGAGTTTATTTGTAGCAACTAACAGTCCTACTTCTTTGTATCTTGCCGCATTCTGCCTGATCTCTTTTTTTGCCTGCTTTACTGGTGTTGGCACATGGGCAGTTGCCGGGCATTTGATTCATAAGCTTCTCTCTCAACGCAAACATCAAATAGCATTCAGTATAACAATGGGCTTGCTACTTGCTGGCAGTGTCATCAGTATGCTCTTTATTCAGTAGTCTCTTATTCAAATAATAAATATGGCAGTCATTGATAAAAATACGTCTTTCAAGCGCAGCGAAACCTTGCCGTGGGTAGAGATGCGTTGCGCTAATCAATCGGCAGCCTGCTACCATACCCACTCACATGATGAGTTCTCTTTCGGGGTGATTGATGCAGGTCGCGCAGAATACCGGAACATGAAGAAGCGTAACCAGATTGCTCATGGTTCTACCGTGACAATAAACCCTGGCGATGCTCACTCCTGTAATCCCAGTGCTGGTGAATGGTCTTATCGGATGTTGTTTGTAGACACCCACTGGATTGGCCAGCTTCAGCAGGACATGCTCAAGTCCAGCGTTCAGGATTATCACCCTTTTAAAACTCAGTATCTCAACGACAATCACAGTTACCTGCACTTCCATCAGCTGTTCGAAGGATTACTCAACGAACCCAACCCACTGGTAGCAGAAAACCTTCTGGTGACTTATTTAGAAAACTTGTTTGTTGACCATAACAGGAATGCTCCTGATTCCAAAAAGCCAGACACTCATCGAGTAATACGAGCCAAAGAAGCTATCATGGATCAACTGGAAAGCAATGTTTCCCTGGAATATCTTGCTGAGCAGACAGGGCTAAGTCGTTATCATTTAATTCGAAGCTTTAAAGCCCGGTATGGGCAATCACCCCATGCATTCCAACTGGATAACCGTATAAAAAAGGCCAAGGTGCTTTTGCAAAGAGGCAGTAATTTATCTGACATTGCCTGTGACCTGGGGTTTGCGGATCAAAGTCACTTCCAGCGTAACTTTAAAAAACGATTAGCTATGACTCCGAAACAATACCAAGATTTTTTTATTTAACGCTTAAATAGCTGAGACAAAATCGTAAGAGTCAAAACTCTATGTACGGGACAAAACCTGAAGCATCGTCAGGAATCCGATCTGGTCGTTTTTTGAGCAC
>NZ_CAMZOG010000136.1 GCF_947331445.1 Parendozoicomonas sp. Alg238-R29
CCACAGGCATATCTCCCAGAATGGGAATTTTATTCTGATTATTTCTGGTCTCTTCGTAGTAATAACCACCAACCAGTAGACTCTCATTCTCGTCGATGACTGCCTGAGTGCTTATGGAGCTGTTCTTCACTACAGGAATATTGTCTGCTCCCGTGGCCTCTTGGGAGCTTGCCTGGCCACCATCTTGAATATTCACGCTCAGGTGTAGCTTCCGGCCTGTGACCTCATCCACGATGCGTGGAGTGACTTTTAATACCGACCCATAGGTAACAGGGAAGAGTTCCGCAGACTCCTGGCCAGCAACGCGAACATAAAAGGTTTGACTGTTATCCAGAACCGCTTCCATGTTATCAAGCGTGAGTACAGAGGGACGGGCCAGAATCTTGGCATTACCTTGGTCAGAAAGGATATTTACGCGGGCAAACAATTTCCCGCTGGTGAGATTGATGATTGTGGTGAATGTATCGCTTGGGGTTGAGTTGTCATCGTTCTTAAAGGGGTTGAAGCGAATATGGTCGCCACTCTCTCTTCCCAAGCGCCAGTTTATTCCCAGTTGCTCCAGATTTTTGGTGTTGACATCAATGATGGATACATTGATTTCTACCTGAGCGAGAGGCTTATCCAGAGTATTGATCAAGCTTTCATACATCGGCATTTTAGACTCAAGGTCGTGGATGATGACTGAGTTCAAACGGCGATCTGCATTGATAAATACACTTTCAGGTGTTGTGGTTTGTGCCGGAGCCTGAGGTGCTACAGCCTCAGGCTGTTGACCGGCAGGAGTTGCAGGAGCAAGTCCTGGCACAGAGCGCTGTGGTGCTGCGGCTGGAGTACTGCTCAGGCCACCCCCATTAACGATCTGGCGAAGAATCGTGGCCACACCAGGAACAGTGACGGATTGATTTCGGAAAGAGAAGGATCGGTCATCAGCCCAGGCGTATCGTAGAGGGAAGACCTTTACTGTTTGCTTGCTGCGCTGGCGCTGCCCTGATTTGGCATCCAGAAGTAGTGCTGTTTCAGTAATAAGTTCCATATATCGGGGAGGGCCGGAAATATAGATGATGCCTTCCTGTGGTCTGGCCTTCCAGTAAAACCGGCTATCCCAGATGCCAATATCCATCAGGGTTTTTCTAAACTCCTCCGCCCCCAGAAACTGGAGATTCAGAATCTGCTTTTGAATCTCATTACTGTTGTAAACGTAAAGAGTGTTGCCATCAAAATACCAGATCAGGCCGCTGAGCTGAGCAATTTTGTCCAGGAACTCAACCGGAGAAAGCGGACCAATGCGGCCATTAACTACACCATCAACAGCAGCACTGATAATGACCGGGATGCTGTAGTTCGCGCCAAAGTTGCGCAGAACATCGGCTGTTGGTTCACTGTTACCAAAATAAGCGTAGGGGCGGGCACCAAAATCTTGATTAGGCATGGCCATATTGTTCTGGCCATTCGGCATGGTGGGCATCATGCCCATTGGTTCAGGATTCTGAGATGCGATTTCGCCTGCTGAAGTTGCCTCCTCAGGAATCATCAGTTCCTGAGGGTAACCATCTTCCGGCAAGTACAGAATCTGGCCATCCAATAAACTATCCGGATCAGGAATGCCGTTATGGTGTGCCAGTAGAGGAGCCGGTATTCCATACATATCGGCTATTCCGACAAGGGTTTCTCCTGGCTGAACGATATGTTTCTGTCGGGTGTCACCCTGCTCATAAGAGCTATTTTCGGACCAGGGACTAAAAGTTACAGAACTATCGTTAGCGTGGAGCAGCTGTGGAAAAATAGCCAAAGCTATACCCAGCCCAAATATTTGCCCGGCTATTCTTCCAGGGGACTTGCCCTTAAACCCTGAAAATAGAGGGTTTCTTGATCGAAGCTCTGTATAAAACAAGAAGCGTGCGTCCATGCCAGCATCCGGGCGAGAACCGCCCTTTATGAGAAATTGTTGTCAATACACAAAGTTTATACAACCATTTGGAATTCTGCATGAAACTCCTTTTCAGGCTTCAATAAAGAAAGGGACTTCATGCTGCGAGTTTTACAATGGCCGGATCAATTGGTGATATAAATAGTGGGCTAGTCGGTGTCAGCCACACCACTGGCAATGAATATCAGGCTATGCCTTCCAAGTCGGCAATCCGCCCGGCAGTGAACACCAGTGCAGCTGATGCAGTGCATATCAGTAAGGCACTATCGGTTGATGATTCCAAAAACAAGCTGATGGGTTTTGTGCGTGGGGACCGACTGCAGTCCTATACGCCTCAGGATAACCGCGAGCTGCGTAGCGGCATCATTAACATGGTGAGAGATCAGTTGAGCGATATGAAGTTGCCTGAAGATGATCGCAACGCTTTGAACGGTATGCTGGATCTTCTCAAGCAGGATAGTGAGCTTGAGGCACAGGCTACCATGGCCCGTAATATTTTGATTCCGGCTTGATAAGTCACTATGAGTGAAGATATCTCACCAGCTCAGACTGCCCCGGAAGCCTCCGGAGCTTCTCTGAGTGGCAAAGACTGGGTGCTCACCCAGGCTTTTACCAGACTCCAGCAAAGACAGTTCTCTGATGCCCTGAAACTACTTCAGGGGTTACGAGTTTTGTCTCCTGAAGACCCCGAAGTCTATCGAATGCTCAGTTACGCACTTTTGATGGCTGATCAACCTGAAGAGTGTCTTGCCATGGCCGATAGATATCAGCAGTGCATGCCACCTGGTACGGATACTCAGGAGATTTCCTGGATACAGGGGCGAGCCGAAGTTCGTCTGGAAAAAGCGCGCCTCGAAAAGGCGAATGAGCAACCCGGAGATACCCCTCAATAATCGTAGGTTGGTATCTTCCCAGCAGGCTCCGATACTGACCCATGAGCGCAATCAGCATTAAATCAGTTTTGACCGGCATCGGTAAGCGTAATGACCTTATGCTTGCGGTAATGCTGGTATTCATCATTGTGCTGATTATTCTGCCAATGCCTACCGTGCTGGTGGATTTGTTAATCGCCTTGAATATGGGTATTTCCACCATTCTGCTAATGACGGCTATTTATTTGAAAGGGCCGTTGGAGTTCTCCTCGTTCCCTTCAGTTTTGCTGATTACAACGCTGTTCCGACTGGCCTTGTCTATCACAACAACACGACTGATCCTCCTGGAAGGTGATGCCGGTGAAATTGTTTATACCTTCGGAAACTTTGTGGTGGGGGGCAACCTCACGGTTGGTGTCGTAATATTCCTGATTATCACAATTGTGCAGTTCTTGGTAATCACCAAGGGTTCCGAGCGGGTAGCGGAAGTAGCGGCTCGTTTCTCCCTTGATGGTATGCCTGGTAAGCAGATGAGTATCGATGCAGATATGCGTGGTGGTGCCATCGATATGGAAGAAGCCCAGAAACGTCGTGGGCTGGTAGAGAAAGAGTCACAGCTTTATGGTTCGATGGATGGTGCCATGAAGTTTGTAAAAGGTGATGCGATTGCCGGTTTGATCATCATCTTTGTGAACATTGCCGCTGGTGTGAGTATTGGTGTTTTTAATAAGGGGCTCCCTGCCGGGGAAGCTCTTCAGCTTTATTCCATTTTAACTATCGGTGATGGCCTGATTTCCCAGATACCGGCTCTTTTGATCTCTATTACCTCCGGTATTATCGTAACCCGGGTTTCTACTGAAGAAGCTACGGATCTTGGTAGTGAAATTGGTGGCCAACTACTGGCTAAACCCAAGGCTTTGATGGTTGGTGGCGGATTACTGCTTGGTTTTGCCCTTGTTCCTGGGTTTCCCACTCTGACCTTTCTAACTCTGGCCGGAGTTATAGGTGGAGGAGGGGTTTACCTCCTGAAGAAAGCAGGGCAGGAAGATGCCGGAGGTGGTAGCGATGGCGGTATTCCCGCTATGCAGGCGGCAGCTTCTGGAAAACCTGATAAGAACCAGCGACTGGATCAGCAGGAAGAATTTACCCAGACACTGCCTTTGATTATTGATGTACCTACTTCTTTACAGCAGCGCTTGGATACTACTGAGCTGAATGAAGAGTTGTTGAAAGTGCGTAAAGCGCTTTATATGGATTTGGGCGTGCCATTCCCTGGTATCCACCTGCGTTTTAACGATTCTCTGGAGGATGATCATTACAGCGTAATGTTGAATGAAGTCCCAGTGGCTCATGGTCACTTCCGTGATGGTTATGTTTTTGCCCGCGAGCAGTCTGAACATTTGGATATGCTCAAGATTCCTTATGAGTCTGGTGATCAGTTTATTCCTAACTTGGATACTCTTTGGGTACCTGAAAAGAATAAGGACACTTTGGAAAACGCAGGTGTGAGTTACATGAGTGACTCACAAATTCTGACAAATCATCTGGCTTTTGTTTTGAAGAAGTATGCTGAAGATTTTATCGGTATTCAGGAAACCCGTTTTTTGCTGGAGAAAATGGAAGATACTTTCGGAGAGTTAATAAAAGAAGTTCAGCGTTTGATACCTGTGAACAAAATCGCTGAAATATTTCAACGGTTGGTCTCTGAAGATATATCCATTCGAAATCTACGTACGATTCTTCAGTCTTTGGTAATCTGGGGCCATAAGGAAAAAGAAGTTGTTCAGCTGACAGAGTATGTGCGAGGCAGCCTCAAACGCTTTATTAGCTACAAGTACAGTAACGGACAAAATATTCTTCCGGTTTACCTTCTTGACCAGGATTTGGAAGACACAATTCGTAGTGGTATTCGTCAAACATCAGCGGGTGCCTACCTTGCCCTTGATCCTACTGTAACGGCCCGGTTTGTTGAGAAGGTGAAAACAACAGTGGGTAAAATTGGTCACCTTGACCATAAGCCCGTTATGATCACAGCTATGGATATTCGTCGTTATGTTCGTAAGCTGCTTGAAGCTGAGGTGTATGAGTTGGCAGTACTCTCTCACCAGGAACTGACAGAAGAAATCACTGTACAGCCTCTTGGTCGTATATCTTTGAATTAAGAAAGAAAGCTGAGAGTTGAATTAGTTTGCTTTAGGGGGCTCGTCGTCATTCAGGCGGGCAAAAACAAACTGATCGTAGAACTCATCATTTTTATAAATATTCTTTCGGAACACGCCTTCTAGCTGGAACCCGCATTTCTGCAGAACCTTCTGAGAAGGGATGTTATACTCCATCACATCGGCAAATATGCGTTTTAAGCCTTTTTCCTGGAAGCAGTGGTCAACCATCCAGGTTACCGCCTTGGTCATTAAACCATTACCCCAGTATGCCTCACCAATCCAGAAGCCGATTTCGGCACTAAAGCGATGAACATCAGGTTGAATCACGATACCAATCTCGCCAATGGCTTCTTTGTTGTTGGCGATCACGAAACGGTTTTCTGATTCGTTATCCCTAACATACTGAATCCAGTTTCGAGCCATTTCTATGGTGTAAGGGTTGGGAAAACACTCTCTTTGGTTGATAGCGATATTGGCATTGTCGCCATTACGGGAAAGACCGGAGGCATCTCCGTAAAGAAAGTTCCGAATTAAAAAACCATCACCCAGCGGTTGTTCCATGGAATTGAAACCCTGCAATTGTCTACAGGGTATGTATCGGCGAAGAACTAATGGGAGTTAGGTATTCACTGTGATATATGCCGTCTGTCAGGAAACTAATAACTTTCTTGTTGACGAGGTTGGCATAGAGTACCCATGCCAATCCTCTGGCAGTAAGGTAAATCTCACTATTAGCTGATAACTAATAGCGATAGTTTCAGTTATCTCTGATTATTTATCTCTCATAAGAACCCATTTCTTTCTACCTATACTGAAAACAAGTTCTATTTATTGTTTTCAAGGATGTAAGGTATGAATCCGCAGCCTCTGATTGCTTCAGCAGTTGAAGGGAAAGTGCTGGCTGTATCACCTGACGGTGAGACCAGAGTGCTCAGTGAAGGAGATACCTTAGCACCGGGAGAAACTGTTTATGTTGAGGATGGTGAACCCGTTGTCCTTACGTCTGCAGACGGGAAAACTATAACAATTCCATCCGGTACATCATTTACATTACCTCCGGCTGGCTCCTCTATTGATATCAATATGTTTGAGAACATTACTCCCAAGTCTTTCAGGGAGAAGATGGCAGCCCGGTCGTCAGAGGCTCAAGCAGAGACATCTCAAGACAAAGACTATGAAGTTGAGCCAGCTTCAGCCATAGAGGAAATGGCCTCTCAAGAGGCTTTGGAAAAGAAGCGTACCTCTGCTAGTGATGAGAGTGGTAGCTCTAATGTGGCCTCGGATGGTGGTTCCTTAGACTTGGGAACCGGAGGTGGAAGTACGCCTGCCCTGAGTGGAGAGGCTTCATTGAAAGCTACCTCACAGAGTTCATCAATGAAACCGACGAGCTCTTCAAGCCCTCCTTCATCAAGTTTTCAAAAGGTGAGTGAATCCTCATTTGTTCCGGGAGCGGAAGACAAACTATCAGAGGAAGCTTTGCCAACGGAGTTAAAGCCAGCCCAAGAGCAGGCAGAGCCAGAACTCACTCCAAATGATTCGGCTGGGGATGAAGGCGGCCAAATTATTGATCCAGCTCCAGCCCAAAATGCTTTGCCAGAACCGGCTCCAGAGCCTGAGCCCGCGCCAGAGCCCGAACCTGCTCCCGCTCCAGAGCC
>NZ_CAMZOG010000137.1 GCF_947331445.1 Parendozoicomonas sp. Alg238-R29
GTTGGCGAGCGTAACGGTGTTAGTTGTGGTTCTCTCGAAAAGAAGATGGGAATCAAGGCTTCTGCGACCTGTGTTATGAACTTTGATGCCGCTAAAGGTTTCTTGATCGGCCCGGAAAATAAAGGTTTGGAATGTATGTTCACCTTTATGAATACGGCCCGTATCGGAACGGCTATGCAAGGGCTTGCAGCAGCAGAACTGTCTTATCAAGGGGCGCTGACTTATGCCAGAGAGCGTCTTTCTATGCGTTCCCTCTCCGGAACCAAATGTCCTGATAAGGTTGCTGACCCCCTGATTGTGCATCCAGATGTGCGCCGGATGCTGCTGACCCAGAAAGCCTTTGCCGAAGGTGGTAGAGCAATGCTTTACGATGCAGCCAAGATTGCTGATCGTATGCTGGCAGCAGATACCGCTGATGAACGTGACAGAATTGACGATGAGTTGGGAATGCTGACGCCTATTCTCAAAGGTTTCCTGACTGAAGCTGGTTTGGAGGCTGCCAATAACGGTGTTCAGGTATTTGGTGGTCACGGTTATATCCGCGAACACGGGATGGAACAGATTGTTCGTGACACTCGTATCGCAACTTTGTATGAAGGAACAACTGGTATTCAGTCTCTCGACCTTTTGGGGCGTAAAGTACTGCTTTCCAAAGGTAAGGCTCTGAATACTTTAGCGAAGACTATTTATAAGGATTGCAAAGATATCCTCGTGAATAACCCTTCTACCCGAATGAGGCTTTTGCCCTTTACCGCAAAAATCATGGCTTTAACGGCTCAGTGGCAGTTTATGACTTATCGTATAGCTTTCCGGGCGGCAAAGGATCGTGATGCTGTGGGGGCAGCCTCTATGGATTACCTGATGTTTTCTGGTTACGTGATGATGGGCTTCTATTGGCTGAAAATGGTGGCTGCAGCCCATAAAAAGTTGGAAGAGGGTGTATCTGATCCTGACTTTTATAAGGCTAAGATTCAGACTGCAGAGTTCTACTTCAATCGTATCTTGCCAAGAACCAAGACTCATGCGAAAGGTATGTCTGCCTGTCCGAAGGGTCTGACTGCTCTTCAGGAAGAGCATTTTGCTTTTTAAATGAGGTATGAGCTTGTAGTGGTATTGACCCCTGTATAGGCTGCTTAGTGCGGCCTTTTTATTGCCCTTTGAAAAGTGTCTTAGACTTACCTTGTGTACATGGGGTTGAAATGCCAGGGAGGCAGGGACAGGGATGAATCTACTATCTATTGGAGGTAAGGGGCTTGCAGTGCTGTTTTTAGGGGGGATGGTTGGTGCTGCTAATGCCTCAATCATAACGAAACCAGTGAAAGTGAATACTGTTTGGCCAGGGTTTGGGATTGTAAACGGTCAGCCAAAGTTCTTTGCTATTGAAACTGATCCGGTTCTTAACCGGGAGTGTAAAAAAGTGAAGCTCCTTTGGCAGGCGAAAGAAGATGTAAGAACGGCAATTGAGTTGTCTTATCCAATCTCGGTGCAGTTGAACTCAAAAGGATGTATAACGCTCGGGAGTGATTCTTACTTGGATGGGTTAAATATTCTTATCCGAACACCGGATTCAATTAAGAAGAAAGAGTCAAATTCTGTAAGAATTGGCAAGCCTGTAAAGGCTAGAAAGAAATAAAAAACACAAAGGTTAATATCCATCTGTATGAAAGCTTAAAAGCGCATGATTATGCGCTTTTTTTATGATTAATGACTTTCTCATGGGCTGCAGGTTCAGGAAAGAACTGCTGTAGTTTCTCCGGCTCGCCCTTTAGAGCTTCTTTGGCTTCTTCGGGTGTCAAAACTTCGATTTTAGTCTTATCGATTTTCATGAATTGAATCGAGCAATAGAACCAGAACCAATGCCCACAATCAGTTAGGCACAGGACTTTTAAGTCATGGTTAATGGAGGGGAATAAAGGCACGGCCACATGGCTTGTGTGCTGTTTACTGATGGGGCGAGCTGACTGTCCATAGTAACTGACACTACCGATGACTTCGTGCACTTTCTCAAAAGCATTACCTGCCATCTGGTCAGCCATAAAGTCTACATATTTATCGGCTATGTATAGTGCGCCACCCAGAATGGCCAACAGTATAAGTTCCATGTTGTCCTCTTATATTTCTGTCTGTCTTCGACTGTTTTCGCTGTAAACGACGGAAGCTTTAGCAGAGGCTCAGGATTTTTATCATGTGATGAGTCTTTGTGTTCCGGCTTTTGGCGACTTCAGTATTGATGTCATTTTTTTGTATACAGAGGGGCGTGCATCCTGCTGCCCTGATTGAAGTGTAAGCGTATTCTGCAAATGGTGAGGGGTTTTTACATAATCTAAAGGTTGTTTTTGGTTTCTTTTGACCATGCTGTAGCCATGCAGACTATAGCCAGAAAGCAGGCTGCGATAAGTAAATAGAACCCACCGTCCCAGCCCATGCGATCAACAATGAAGCCCATTGATATGTTGGCCATCATTGCACCGCCAAGATAGCCAAACAGGCCCGTTAATCCTGCTGCAGTACCGGCTGCTTTTTTGGGTACAAGGTCAAGAGCCTGAACGCCAATCAGCATAACGGGGCCATAAATCAAAAAACCGATAGCAATTAAAGCCATGTTATCTATCAATGGGTTACCCGGAGGGTTGAGCCAGTAAACCAGAACAGAAACAAGCACCAGGGCCATAAACAGGATGTTGGCTGGAGCTCTCCGCCCGGAAAAAACTCTATCACTCATCCAGCCGCAGAACAGGGTTCCTGGGATTGCTGCAAATTCATAGGCAAACCAGGCCCAGCCAGACTGTTGAACCTGGAACTCTTTTACTTCGCTTAGAAATGTAGGAGCCCAGTCCAGTACTCCGTATCGAACCAGATAAACAAATGCATTTGCGAAAGCTATGCACCACAGTGTTTTGTTAGGGAAAACGTAATTCAACAGGATTTCTTTGGTAGAAAGCTCCTGTTCATGGCTCTGATCATACTGGGAGGGGAAGTCGTTTCTGTGATATTCAATTGGTGGTAGTCCACAGGATTGAGGTGTGTCTCGAACCAGTAGAAAGGTTATCAGTGCCAAAGCAAGAGCGACGACGCCGGGAAGGTAAAAAGCACTTTGCCATGCTCCAGTGACTGTTATCCCAAGAATTGCCAGTGGGCCAATCAGGCCGCCACCAACATTATGGGCAACATTCCAGATGGCCATTCGTGAACCGCGCTCTGAAGGGGAAAACCAGTGAACCATTACTCGCCCACTGGCGGGCCAGCCCATGCCCTGAAACCATCCGTTAATAAACAGCAGGGTAAACATTACTGGAATGCTTGATAAGGCCCAGGCTGAGGTACCCATAAAAATCATTGTCAGGGCAGTAAGGGCAAGGCCGAGAGAAAGGAAGCGCTGGGCATTGCTTCTGTCTGACACAGTGCCCATCAGAAACTTACTCAAACCATATGAGATTGCTACTCCGGACATGGCAAAACCCAGCTCGGTTTTGGTGTAGCCAAGTGCGATAAGGTCTGGCATAACGAGACTGAAGTTCTTACGAACAAGGTAGTAACCGGCATAGCCTATAAAGATGCCTAGAAAAACCTTGAATCTTAACAGGCGATAGGTGTTATCAACCTGATCCGCAGCCAGCTTTGGTCTGGCTGGTGCTGGAGAGAGAAAACTGAAAATTCCATTTGCTGTGTTTTGGTTGTTCTGATTCATAAGTTCATGGCAGTCGTGTCTGGGAATAGAAAATAGACACTGGTACCAAGAGGAGCCAGTGTCGCTGTGTAAACAACTGCAAACGGGATTATTGATCTGTAATGTCGTGACTGTAGAGGTCTGATTTTTCTCGTTTTTCTTCTTTCCAGGTTAACCCAACCAGGAGCGCTGCCAGCACGCAGGAGCAAATTAAAACAAGGAAGCCGCCTTGCCAGTTGAAGTGATCAACAATGGCGCCAATAGCTATATTGGCAAACATGGCGCCACCCAGATAACCAAATAGACCGGTCAGGCCAGTTGCTGTTCCAGCGGCTTTTTTGGGTGCCATATCCAATGCTTGAACCCCGATAAGTACCACTGGGCCATAAATCAGAAAGCCAATAGCGATCAAGCAGGCTATATCAATGGCAGGATTCCCCGCAGGGTTTTGCCAGTAAATAAATACAGCAATGCCAACGAGCAACATAAATAGAATATTTACCGGTGCCCGGCGACCATAGAAAGCTTTATCGCTCAGCCAGCCGGTAATCAGGATCCCAGGGATGCCGGCAAACTCATAAGCAAAATAAGCCCATCCTGTTTGGCTCATGGAGAAGTTTTTTACTTCTTCAAGGTAAGTGGGAGCCCAGTCCAGTACGCCATAACGCACCAGGTAAACAAAGATATTGGCAAAGGCGAGATACCAGAGCAGCTTATTGTTAAATACATGTTCAAAGAAAATCTCTTTGGCTGAGAATTCCCGTTCATGGTCATCGGAGTAGGATTTGTGATAATCCCCTGTCCACTGTTCAATGCTGGGCAGTCCACAGGATTGTGGCGTGTCGCGCACCAGGAACCAGGTAATAAAAGCAAAGACTAACGCAAAATAACCGTGCAGGTAGATCTTGCTGTGCCAGTCATTAAAAAGAAACATGGCGAAAATCGCCAATGGTCCAACCAGACCCGCTCCCACATTGTGAGCGGTATTCCAGATGGCCATCTTCACCCCCCGTTCACGAATGGTGAACCAGTGGGCCATAACCCGTACACAGCTGGGATAGCCGATCCCCTGAAACCAACCGCTGAGGCAGAGAAGAATAAACATATTGGTGATGCTGGCGGTTGCCAGAGGTACTGAGCCCATAAAAATGGTAATGAGTGCACTGACGCTCAGGCCAATAACCACAAATTTTCTGGCATCACTTCTATCGGACACATTGCCCATTAAAAACTTGCTAAGACCGTAAGCCAAGGAGACACCAGAAAGAGCAAAGCCCAGTTCGGTTTTTGTATAGCCAAGCGCAATAAGGTCTGGCATAGCCAGTGAGAAATTTTTTCGAATCAGGTAATAGCCAGCGTAACCAACAAAGATGCCAATCATCATTTGCAGGCGCATGCGTTTGTAAGTGGGGTCAATATTATCTGCGGGTAATTGTTTGGTATGGGCTGGAGGTCTGAGAAAATCCCGCAGAAATGCCATACTCACCCCGCTTAATGCTTTAATTTGGTGCGAACAGTCCAGACCATGATCTGTAATGTGGCAAGTTTGAATTTGCAGGAAGGGAGGTGGCCGCCCATTAGCCGCCCATTAATAGGCGGCGAAATCTCGAATTAACAGGCAGGGTCAGGAATGCGTTTATGAATAGATTCGATTTCTTCGAGAACCTGATGGGGTAGGGTGAGTTCCATAGAATCTATATCAGTAGTCAGTTGCTCAAGAGTTGTTGCGCCAATAATGTTGCTGGTCATGAAGCTGCGACTGTTTACATAAGCCAGAGCCATTTGGGCAGGATCTAGATCATTGTCTCGAGCTAGCTCTACATATTCCTTGATGGCGCCTTCGCACTGTGGTGTGTTATAGCGCTGGAAACGGGTAAATAATGCAAGGCGAGACCCTTCAGGCATAGCGCCGTTCAAATATTTTCCGCTTAGCGTGCCCATTGCCAGAGGGGAGTAGGCCAGGAGGCCGATATCTTCCCGGTGAGCGATTTCAGCAAGGCCAACTTCAAAGGTTCTGTTTAGCAGGTTATATGGGTTTTGGATGGAAGCAGCTCTTGGTAAGCCTTTTTCTTCTGCCAGTCTCAGAAATTCCATTGTGCCCCAAGGTGTTTCATTGGAAAGCCCTATGTGGCGAATCTTGCCCGCTTTAACGAAATCACCAAGAACTTCGAGGGTTTCTTCTATAGGAGTGGCTTGTTCCTGATCTTGATAGGCAAAACCGCGTTGGCCGAAGTTGTTAGTGTTGCGGTCAGGCCAATGAAGCTGATAAAGGTCGACATAATCTGTTTGCAGACGCTTAAGACTTCCATTCAGGGCATTTTCTATATGTTTTCGGGTAAACCTGCGGCCGCCATCCATGTAAGCGAAACCAGGGCCAGACACTTTCGAAGCCATCACAATGTCATCACGCTGGCCGCGTTTCTTTAGCCAGTTTCCTATTATCGTTTCAGTCTGGGTATAGGTTTCGGCTTTTGGGGGGACGGGGTAGAGCTCGGCGGTGTCGAGAAAGTTGATTCCTCGCTCTGTGGCATAGTCGAGTTGGGCGAAAGCTTCCTGTTCGGTATTCTGTTCACCCCAAGTCATAGTGCCCAGGCAGATTAGGCTGACACGGGTATCGGTGCGGCCAAGATTGCGGTATTGCATTATTTTTTGGTCCCGTCTGGCAGTAGGTGTTGCCTTATTATGAACATTAACTGTGACAGGGCACAGCCTGATTGCGGAGATTCCACAGCTTTCGATGTAGAGCGGGGGTTCCCATATTGATTTGACTCGTTATAATACCCGGCTTTCGTTTCCCGCGAATGAGTGCCCAATGTTTGCACGCCGAACCTGGAAGGCTGTTTCCTTTAGCCTGGTTACGGGTCGACAGGGTAGGCGAATTACGAATCATTGAGGCGATAGGATTAGATGAAAACCTTTAGCGCTAAAG
>NZ_CAMZOG010000138.1 GCF_947331445.1 Parendozoicomonas sp. Alg238-R29
AGCGGCACTTGTACGGTTTAGTAGCTCAAAGTTCAAAGTTCAAAGTTCAAAGTTCAAAGTTCAAAGTTCAAAGTTCAAAGTTCATAGACGACAGGCTTCTCTTGGGTCTTGCTCAACATTGCATCCCATGCAGGAGAGATGCCTAAACTTTGCAGTGAAATGCCTTGGCTATAAAGTATTCGAAAAATGTAGCGATCAGGCTTGATCAGAAAATCCGCTGGATTGGCGAAACGCTGGTTGTCTGCAAACCAGTTTGGATCGGTATGACCGTGGGGGCTGATGATGGGTAAATCCCGGATGCTGGAATAAATATTCCGGGCGATATCCCGAATTTTGTTATCGGAAGAAAAAAGACGATCCGGGTGAAGCTTGTAGCCCGACATGTTGAGCCCTTTATCTGGAAAGAACTGAATAAAGACGATGAAGAATTATTCTGCCACCCCATTTCCACAAAGAAGCCAGACAACAAACAGTGTTCAGTGATTGTTCACGTCTTATTTCTTTAAGTAATCAAAGCTGTATATATATACCAAAAGGAAAGGTTTACCCCTTGATTCAGGAGCTAGCATTAACTGGTTTTGCATGGAAACCCCGTCTGGAGGATGCCAGTTATGTCTCAGGGTAGCGATAAGAAACAGACACTTTTTCACCGTATTGGAGGTGAGCCTGCGGTACTTCTTGCGGTCAATACGTTTTACGAGCGAGTCTCCAGGGATCCGGAAGTGGGTTACTTCTTTACTGATTTGGATTTGGATAAGTTGGCCAAAAAACAGGTGGCTTTTATGTCTATGGCTTTTGAGGGGCCGGTAGACGCTGATGTGCGTGGTTTGGCAGAAGCCCATGCGAATTTAAGTATTACAGATCATCACTTTGATGTTGTTGCCCAGCATTTGGGAGAAACTCTGACGGATATTGGTGTT
Source organism: Parendozoicomonas sp. Alg238-R29 (assembly GCF_947331445.1). Taxonomy (GTDB): domain Bacteria; phylum Pseudomonadota; class Gammaproteobacteria; order Pseudomonadales; family Endozoicomonadaceae; genus Sansalvadorimonas. Next base: position 921 of record NZ_CAMZOG010000138.1, read on the forward strand.
AGTTCTGAGTTGCAAACTGAGGTCATGGATATTGTTGAGGGGGCTCGGGGTGCAGTACTGGGAAGGGGATAAGTTGTGCTGGATCGAACGTTCGATTATGTGTTGATTACAGGCCGGGGCTTATTCACGTTCTCGCAGTTTCAGCGGCTTCCATTGCGAGAGCAGGCGAAAATTGTTTTGGATAAATCGGCTCAGTTTTTTTGTAGAGGTGACCCCATTCCGAAAAAGGATGCTTTGGGGAACAAAGTGAAACCAGTAGAGATGTAGTTGCACTTCAACTTATAAACTTAAACGCCCTTTTCTTTCACTTCCTTGGCATGCATGATAATTCAGTCGCTGAAAAGAAATAGATGAATGGCACATATTGTTCTTGCCTGGGAGTTGGGCGGAGGATTTGGTCACCTTTCCCGTTTGTATGCTTTGACAAAGGAGTTGCTGGCTGCAGGGCACCAGATCACTCTTATTGCTCGTCATAAAGAAAAAGCCTGCAGTTTTTTTTCTCCACTTTGCCAGCAACTTAATAACATACGTTATGTGCAAGCGCCTTACTATAAGGGCCATTTGCCCAACCACTTAGAACAAACTCCTGCCTACGTTCATGTGTTGTTTAATGTTGGCTATGGTCACCCTGATGTCTTGAATCGTTTGGTTGCTAACTGGTATCAGGTACTCTGTGAATTACAGCCCGATATGATTATTACGGATCATGCGCCAACAGCGCTTATGGTTTCCAGGGATATGGGCATACCCAGAATTAACTTTGGCGATGGCTTTACTTGCCCTGCACCAGAATATCCACTTTCCCAACTCCATGAATCTCTTTCTACAGACGCTATAAAATCTGATGAAAGATACGTTGTGGAATATTGCAACAAAGCACTGGCAATACAGGGTATAAGCCCCATCAACCAGTTGGCGGATATTTATCAGGTGAATGAAACGTTTCTAATGACGCTTGCAGAGCTGGATCATCTTGGTAAGCGCCCGCAGGTTTTTTATGGTGGTATTCCGGAATCTGAAAGAAACGGTTCACCCCCACAATGGCCAGATATCCATGGCCCGAAAATCTTTGCTTATTTGAAAGTTCAAAAGCATTTAGATTCACAACTCAAAAGCATTGCGGAAACTGGCTTACCTGCGGTTGTGTATATACCGGAAATATCTCCACGGCTTCAGCGGCAATATAGCAACACAAACCTGATGTTGACCAATCAACCGGTGCATATTGGTGATGCTTTAGAGAATGCTCAACTTGTTATAAGTCATGGGGGGCATCAGCTGGCAGCGGAATGTCTGCAGGCAGGAGTGGCTCAACTTCATTTGCCGCTTCACCTTGAACAGCAATTGTTATCCAACAGGTGTCAGCAGACTGGTTGTTCGCTGACAGCACCGCCTTCTGAGTTTGCCAGTGTTCTCCCAATTGCGCTGGAAAATCTCAACTCTTTATCTGGTCAGGCAAAACAGCTAGCCGATCAACTTCACAAAACCACAACTACACATCCTCTTGGCCGTTGTATGGCCTTGATTGAATATTGGCTGACCTCTTGAGCGGTTAATGCTGATGCGATGCCGCTGATTATTTCTGTAATCTACGCCCATCTTTTTAGCCGTGTTTATATAAGAGGGCGCGATGATTCAGGTTGTAGGTCATACCAATCCCGATTCCGATAGTATTTGTTCTGCACTGGTTGCTGCTGAGTGGTTGAAAGCTGCCCGTGGCATGGAAGCTGTTGCCGTTGCTCAGGGTGAAGTGACTGGTGAAACTGCCTTTATTCTGCAGCAGGCGGGCGTTGAAGCTCCTGCAATCTGTGGTTCCGTAGCTGGTGAAAAAGTCTGGCTGGTGGACTTCACTGATTTGTCTCAGGCTCCTGAAGGTATTAACGAAGCAGAAATCGTTGGTATTGTTGACCATCACCGTTTGGGTGACATCACTACCGTAAATCCGCTGGAAGCCTGGATCTGGCCTGTTGGCTGCTCCTGCACCATTCTGTTCAACCTGCACAAGCTGGAAAACGTTGAAATCGCACGCCCACAAGCAGTGTTGATGCTGGGTGCTATTGTGAGCGACACAGTTGCATTCCGTTCTCCAACCTGCACTGAAAAAGACAAGCAGGCAGCTGCAGTTCTGGCTGAGATTGCCGGTATTAATCTGGAAGAATTCTGCGCCCAATTAATGCGTGTTAAGACCAATCTGGAAGGTCTGAATATTGCTAGCCTGGTTGACCGTGACCTGAAAAAATATCCTTTTGAAGAGCAAACTCTGGTTGTTGGCCAGATTGAAATCGCCAGCTTTGAGCAGACTGACGACAAGATTGACGAACTACAGGCTGAACTGAAGAAGCGCTGCGAAGAAAGCAGCCTGAGGCTGGCTGCCTTGATGGTAACCAATATCTCAACGTCTACTACCCAGTTGCTGTTCCAAGGTGAATGGAGCAGCCGTTTGGCTGAACATGCTAAAGAAGACGGTATGTTGGTGATGGAAAACACCCTGAGCCGTAAGAAGCAGGCGTGGCCTTGGCTGCAGACTGTTCTGGCAAGTTAGTGAGAAGCCCATAGAACGAAAACGCCCAGAATGTACTGGGCGTTTTATCAGACCTGAATGGTTTTAAAAGTCGTAGCGAACCTTGGCTTGAACAGAGTCGGCTTTAAAGCCGGATTGCCAGATATGGTCATAGTTGAACGACAGGCTTAAGTTATTGTCCATCCAGTAAGCCAGCCCCAGCCCTGCTTGATAGCGTGTCTTTTCAGGTTCAATACCCACGGTGCGGAAACTGAGAGGAAGGTTAAAGACTTCAGCGCTTACATCCTGAGTGACTTTGTCTGCTTTAAAGTCATGGAAAGCAAACAGAGAGAGTTCTGGTAACAGTGGTCCACGGTCCGTTTCAACCAGATGACTCAGGCGTACACCGGCACCCAGCTCGAAAACTTCTTTATTGTCAGGTGAAACCTTAACAACATCACCAGCTCTGGACTTCTCTTTGTAGGAGTCGGTATCCAGCAGGCTGTAGTTCATCACCAGTTGAGGCTCTACCAGAGAGTCTTTCTTGTTAAACCAGAATTGGTAGCCACCAGTCAGATTCAGGCCATATTGCTTGCTGCCATAATCGGCTTCGTAACGGGTAGAACCAGCAGAACGCTTTGACTCAACATCGTTATAACCAAAATTCACGATACCGTTGGCAAACCAGTTATCACGCTGCCAATCACCATAAATGCTGAGCTGGTAGCTATCCATGGTTGTGCTATTACCGGAATTTTTTACATTCACAGACACGTCAGCAAAGCTTAAAGCGCTACCCACAGTCCATTCTGGTGTTAACTCTAAATCACCACCTAACGTGAAGCCTTTGCTGCGAGCTTTATAACCGTTGTAGGTCATAGCACCATCACGCTGCTTACCCTGGTTAGCTTCGGTATGAAGGGCTTTGACCCACACACCACCACTGTAAGGAAGATCACCGGTGCCTACACCAGAGCCGGAGTTACGCAGGTCGGAAAGGTGAGAAAGAATATTATTGAAAGCACCATCCTGAACGGCATTGGCTGCCGCCAGCAGAGCGGATTGGGTTTCGTTGTCGAGGCCGGGAATGGCATTGGAAATAACATTATCAAACTGTTCCGCTGTTTGAATATCGCCTAGCTGTTCAAGGGTGGAGGTCAGTGCTGTACCACTTAAGCCATTGAGTGCTGTTTGGAGGGTTCCTGCAAAAACAGCCAGATTAGAGTTATTGGTTTCAATCAAAACCGTTTGAGTCAGGTCGGTTTGAGTTACATGGGCTTCAAGGGTATTACCAACAACCTGCTGCTCAATATCATAGATAAAAGAGCCGCTCAGGTTTAATACGTCATCTGCAACAGTGAGGGTGTTGGTTGAGGAAAGGATGGGGTAGGTGACGTTACCGTACACTGATGGACGCACGTTGATAACAGCGCCTTCCTCAATCGTTGCGGAACCGTCGACTTGTATGTAAGCCTCAGTGGTTGAAGCTGGATACACGTTAACCGTACCTTGCTGGGAGTAGTCGGCCTCGATAGCTACTGGAGAGGGAAGATTGAGTTCTCCTGTTGGCGCAATATGAAATGTATGCTGTGATTCAGTGAATACAGGCAGGAATTGGCCGGGAATTATTGGGAATAGTGATGGGAAAAAATAATAACCGCTATAAGGGGGTTGTCCCTGCTCTGTCTCACCCGCCCATGTTACAGAACCATCGATAGTTATCGTTTCAATGTTATACAGGTTACCATCAATACGGCCCCCGCTTAGGGTGAGCTGATCGTTGCTTTCTACAGAACCATAAATATCACCACGAATATGGCCGCTATTTTGATTAAGGCGCAAGGCATCTGAGAATACAGCATCAATGGCAACTGGGCCCGTAATATCTCCATTGTTAACAATGTCCACAGAGCTGCCTGTTTGTAGCAGAATGCCGGTTCCGGTAACAGTTGTTATAGAACCATTGTTAATAAAGCTATTACTGATGTCGCTGGAAATTCTGACGGTAGTTGACTCAGGGTTACGCTGATAAAAACCACCTTCAGCAGCATCTACACCTCCTGTTACCACATCACCATTGGCCAGCTGGTAAACCAGGTACGAAGTGTTAATTTCTTGTCCAAATGAAATGTGGACAAATGATGAATAATTATCAGGTACTGAATCTGATTTAATAATAATATAAATAGCTCCTTCCTCTGTTTCTCCTCTCAGGCTTTTTACTGCATAGAGATCAGATCCAGGCTTTTGATATAAATCAAAGGTTCCATCAAAAATGTGTTTTTCTTCGCCAATGTCATAGCTATAGGGGATATCAGCTATTTTAACGTAAGAGGAAATATCCGGATCGATGCCGTTTTCTTCGAAGAGGTCTATTTCCTGAGCTGTGGTTTCTATAGAACCATTGTTAATTAGACTGTCGCTGAGGTCCTGGTGAAGATTAATGGCTGAAGAGTCGTAGCCACTTACACTTATCGAACCATTATTGATAATGCTACCAAGAGTATAACTTTCCTCAGAATAGTTAGAGGCTTTTATACCACCTTTCTCAGTATTTATCTTGCCATTGTTTATGATGGATGTGATGTTGCTGCTACTTACGGATATTCCCGAAGCTCCTGCAAGAGTTCCATTATTTATGACTGAACCGCCTACGGTAGATCTAGAAGTTCTTAAACCCTCACCATATCTATACGAAGATGAAATATCTTTGTTGTTGATAATGTCGCCAGAAATTTCAGATGAACTTATATATATACCAAATGATGCATTAATACTTCGGCTCTGTTCACAATACATGTTGGTGCATGAACTATACTTCTGAGC
>NZ_CAMZOG010000139.1 GCF_947331445.1 Parendozoicomonas sp. Alg238-R29
ACCGGCTAGGCCGCGCACAACAAGGCGTTGGTGTTCGGCAGCAAGCTGCCTGGGACGCCTTCGGCGCCCCACAACTTGGCGTTACCCGCGTTTGGTGTTCCAATATTTGCCGCCTTGCCCTTTCATAATTGTCCGAGAGAAATAAATTCTGTGGAGCTGTCGTGATAGCATTGTCGTTTATTCCAAATTCAATGTGCGTTTCAATATCGTGCATTTATTAAAAGTCAGTGTGGTTGGCCGGCGGTAGCGTGGCTGCCATTTTCGTTTTCGCCAGCATTCGCTCTGTGCTCCCAAGTATCAGGAGCTGGCAATTAAGGTTTCAGTTTGCCACGGTGTTTTCCTGTTAGTTCAGCAATTCAACGTGTTTTTCCGGCAAATATTGTCGGGCTGCTTCCCAGTTTTGCCAGCGCCAGCTCTGTGCTCCCTAAGTTCAACATTGCTTGCCAATTTAAAATTTCATGGCAGGCATTTTTTGCATTTGTGTGGTGTAAAAATTTAGCTCCAGCAACCATCGCTGTTCTCTATCTCAAAGCTGGCAACATAGTTTTTGTGTTTGTTTGGGGTATTCTGGTTGTTCAGCAAACATTCGCAGTTTTCCTGACAGTTGGTCATTGCTGCATTCGTGCCATGCCAGCGTCAACATTTACAAACATCGCCGCAAAAAAGCGGGTAACAAGTGCGTGGTGTTCGTCGCTTCGCTCCTGGGACGCCTGCGGCGCCCCACACGCAGGCGTTGTGCGGCGGTGTGTGATTATTAATGTTTCGTGCGGAGTTTTCCTGAGAAATATTTAATGGTTTTGTGGAGCTGGCAATCAGGTTCTGAGTTTGTTTGGGGAATCCTGAAAGTTCATTGTTTTAACGTGCTTCTCCGGCAAACATTGTCGGGCTGCATTTGAGTTATGCCAGCACAAGCATTTTCGGTATCAATTCCTAGCCTGTTGTCACTTTCCGTGAAGCTGGCAAAAGACATCGCAATTCTGTTTAAACGTGCAATGCCAGCAAAGCTTCCGTGTTTACCTGCAGCAAAGGTTTCCAGTGGCTTCACGCTCAGTGCACAATGCTAAAAAGCGTAGGGTTTGCCAGCTGGCAATTTCTACCTTAATAAACCACCAAATCTGTGCATTGCCAGCGCCGCTCAATCCCAACCGGCAAGGTCGCGCACAACAAGAGCTTGGTTGGGACGCCTTCGGCGCCCCACAAGCGGGCGTTAAATTCTCCAAACATAGGCACTTGAGTAAACATGATAGAAATATTAAAAACTGCGTCTAAAGCGGGTTTTAGCTTAGCTGCATTAGGAACTGCATTAATTTACTTTGTGCACATTGAGTGGATTAAAATTGAGATATTCTCAACCCTAACATCTGATCAAACGTACAAAGCTTTAATATTCAGCATAACAATCACATTCATTGCATTTCTCTTTTTAGTTTTTGCACAAGTACAGTCCAGAAAGTCTGGTAGCGTTACAGTAACAGCTAAAGATCATGGTACAGCCATCAACAATACCGGAAATGGAAATATTACAATTACAAAGGAAAAGTAATAAGTGTCATTATTTAGGGAACAAACAACATCAGCGTCAGAAAATGGTATAGCTATCACAAACAGGGATGGTGATGTAAAAGTTAGTATAATTAAGTCATTAGCAAGACTTCCATCAATACTCAATCCTTTACTGATTAAAATCATAGAAGAACACCGTCCACAAAATAGCGCAGAAAGCGTAAGTTTTTTATACCCTGAAACTGAGCTTAAGATAACTTATAACCGGGTAATAAACTATGCTGATGACTTTAAAGAATTCAGTGGATATATGTCACTCATAGAATACTCACTAGACAACATAGATAATGAAGACCCAGGGGCAAGAGAAACCTTCTTATGGGCCCTCAATAAAAAATACAAAAACATAAAAAAAGAATTATTAATAGAAAATGACATAGATCCTTCTAACAAGGATGATGTGATAGGCATAATTGCAAAAAATTCCGACCGCATAATTCTAAAGGTTTCAAAGGAAATCATTTCCACCGCGAATGGTGATGTAACATATCCAATTGAACTTGTACAAGCAGCACAAGAACTTGTTGTATGCTATGGATTCATAAACTGCCAAATACTAGAAAAGCCTGATGATAGTATCCAACCTTCAAACACCTGATAAAAGCTTATATATCATAGGCTCAAACGTATTGAAGATAATCAATGAATTTCAATTCAATGATATTTGTCCATTCGTATTACATAGTAAATACAATAGTAAAATTGGCAATATTTCCCTGTCTTATCTTTTTTATACTCTTGACTGGCTTTATATCGCAGGAGCTGTAACTATAACATCTTCAGGCAATATTAAATTATGCAACTCATAAAACTGACAATTTACAAAAAATCAGAGGCAATACGAGAAATCCCATTCAAAGATGGACTTAACATAGTTACTAACAATGGCCTTGCAGGTAACCAGTTAGGAAAAAGCACCTTCCTAAGGGCAATCAATTTTTGTTTAGGTTCAGACGGGGAAAGTCTCTGGAAAGACCCAGAGAATGGAAATATAAACCACGAAATAAAGAATCTATTACTGTCAGGAGAAATAACATTCCAGCTTATTTTCAGATCTGATGGTATAACATACACAATTGTAAGAATACTTCAGGAAGTTCAACAGAAAAGTAGAGTTATAGTAAAGAAATTCAGTTGGATAAATGATGTAGAGTATCATTCACATACAAAATTCAAACAGGTTATTGGATCGATATTTGGATGTAATTCTGAAAAACCAAAATACAATTCCATAAAAAATAGATATGTGAGAATATCTAGACCAACAGCAAATAACGCATACAAATACCTTACATTTTTCACGTCAGATGATGAATATAGCCTTATACACTCGTATATCTTTGGCTTCCAGGGTATAGAAAAACTGAAACTAGAAATTGAAATTAAAAATGAAATATCAATTGCAGAATCTAGGAAATCTGCAATTTTAAATGGTTCCACATTGCGATTTTACAAAGATAAGCTTGCAGCTATAGATGAAGAGATTCTTTTATTGCAAGAGAAAGAAGAAAAATACGATTTAAGCGGAATACATAATGATGCTCTTGATAAGTTGAAAGTATCGCGAGAGAATATTGCTAGACTATCTTCAGACATATCCAATCTTGAAACAAGAATTCTTTATAATCAAAAGACAATAACACAATATGAAGAAAAGGTTTCAAGCATTGATGTTTCGACAGTGGAAAACATCTACAACGAAGCAAAAATTCTTATCCCTGACATTACAAAAACACTGCAAGAAACTATTGATTTTCATAACTCAATATTTCTGAGAAAAGCAGAATTTGTTAAAACTCAAAGTGCAATACTTGAAAATCAATTAATTAACCTTAAAGCAAACCTTACGGATTCATTAAACAGTGAAAAAACTTTAACAAAAGATCTTGCAAATGAAGGTCATCTTAGTGGATTCATACTCATTGAGAGAGAAATTCAAGAGCAAAAAGAAAAAAGAGGGTCGATATCATATGTTATTGATGAAGTGAAAGAGCTAGAATCATATATATCCAGCAAGAGCAATGACTTAAGTGAAATAAAGAGAGAAATAGAGTCACTCCTTGAAGGTTTTAATAAGAATTTAGATGTATTCAATATATTCTACAGTAAGATTACGCAAGATCTATTTACTACCCACCGCAATCGGCTAAATGCAGACACTAACGACAAAGGTGAACTGTCTTTTTCAATCATTAATGATAATTTAAATACTGGTGATGGAGTGCCAAGAGTTTCTTCAATGGCTTTTGATATGTCATTAGTTAAGTTCAATACTATTTTTGGCTCAAAACTCCCAAAATTTACAATTCAGGACTATCTAGAGTCTGCGGATGAAGAAAAACTAGAAAAACTATTTAATGTTGCGAATAGTGAAAATATCCAAGCAGTTGTAGCCATTTTAAATGACAAGCTTAGCTTCATGAGCTCTTCTATAAAAAAAGAAAATACAATACTAGAGCTCTCAGAAACCGATAAATTTTTCAAAGTTTAAATATCTACTGGAACCTGAAGCATGAATTTAACAAGAGCGTGGTGTTCGTCGCTACGCTCCTGGGACGCCTGCGGCGCCCCACACGCAGGCGTTATGTGCAATCCGAGTAAATATCGAGAGTATGGAATTTTCTAGAGCAAACACATCTACAGCCATGGTTTACTTCTTCTTCAGAAGAGGAAAATACCTTCAAATGGCTGTAAACCATGCAATGGCCTTAAATCTCGAATCAGCTGATTTGAGACGGTCATATGAGGCTGGTACATTTCCACGTGAAGGATGGGAAATAGAATATTTAGAAAATGCTAAACAAGCTACTAAGAATGTAGATCGAGCACTGTGGGTATCGTTCCTATATATTTTAATTTGTGCAATTATTGGACTCACCTTGGCTACATATTCAGGAAAGCTCCATTATACCAAGCCTCTTGATCACTCATTACTATTCATCTTTTCTGGAACATTTCTTAGCGCTTGGGCAACTCTTATGGAGCTTGGTGAAAATATGAGAACATGGTCAGGTGAATGCCTTCATGAACTATTACATCCAGCGATATTTAAAGCTCTATTTATACCAGGCACATTATTTATTCTGGCTGGCACAATAATCTAGAGTGGTCGGGATTGCAGGAAAGGCTCTGATTTCAGAGCCTTTCAGCATTACTTTACTTCTTGTGTTTGTGAGGTTTTAAAGGTGGGTGTTTAGGCTTGTTCTCAGGTGTTACACGACGGCGCTTATCTCGTGTACCATCCTCTTTTCTTGGTTTTGGACCCGGTTTTATAGTCATAATTAGCAACTCCTTCTGATATAACACCTCTCTACTCGAGAGGGAAATTTGTATCTGGCGTAATGCCACAATTTATATATGGTCTTATCAGAAAATTTCAAGGCTCTTAATACACAAAAATGCACATAACAAGCCCATCCAAGCGACCGCCTTCGGCGGCGCTTGATGGGGGCGTTAAATGGCAAAACTAACATTCAAGTGAACATCAAAATCAAGAAATCCATGAAGTTGCTTTTCATTGCCCTTTTCATATTTTCAGCATGGAAAATGAAAACCTTCCTGGAAGTAGATTCATGTCTTGATGCTGGAGGTAGCTTTAACTATAAAAATGGTGTGTGCGAGCATTCCTCAGAAAATGAATAAAGCAACTTCCTCCGTATTTTTTGCAGCTCTGCTAGCAATCTCGTTAATTGTTCTAGCTGGGGTTTCAAACAAGCTGATTCATGGCTTATGGATGTATTTTAAGTTTTATTCTTATGGCGGTGGTGGTTACACAACACTTAATATAGCCATAACAATGATCACTATATTTTTGTCAGTAGCAATCATTGTCATCTGCGTAGTCGTAGAAGTTAGGTATAAATTCCCAAGGGGTTGCAGCAAGCTGTCAAAGGCTGTCAGCATTGCTAATCTAACAATTATATTGGCATTATCACTCAGCCCAATTGGGCGGCTAGTGTAGTGCAATTTGCCATTTAACAAGTGCTTCAAATGGGACGCCTACGGCGCCCCTTAAGCAGGCGTTAGCTGCCTACAGAGGAATCGAGTGAAACTTCAAGACTTAGACGTAAAAGAACTTCTCCAACTCCAAACTTCGATTACCAATGAGCTTAGAGAGCGAGAAGTTGTAAGAACTCAAAAGGCTCTGTTCACAATACATGTTGGTGCATGAACTATACTTCTGAGCACCGGTTTCTGTCGTGTAATTGGAACCATCGTCATGCAGCAAACACAATTCCAAGAGTTCCTGAAATCTCTCAGTACATTGTCCCCTGAACAGCTGACATGTTTGCACACAACCCTACCGCCATGCCCGAAAACGCCAGAGGTTACGGGCAATAGTCGTCTTCTTGAGCGTCTCAAATATTACTTTGATCAGCACCCGCGGTGCCCTCGCTGTACCTGTGAATCCATGACGCGCTGGGGACAGAGCGCTGGTCATCAACGCTACCGCTGCAACGCATGCGGGCGTACCTGTAACGCATTGAGCGGCACGCCATTGGCTCATTTCCGTATTCGTGAAAAGCTGGATGCCTACTTGTCTTGCATGGATGGAGGAACCACGTTACGCCCGGCTGCTGCCGAATGTAACGTGTCCCTGAAAACATCGTTTTATCTCCGTCATCGCCTGATGGCAGT
>NZ_CAMZOG010000140.1 GCF_947331445.1 Parendozoicomonas sp. Alg238-R29
GGAATGCCAAGGGTACTCAAAATAGCAAACGTTACCCAAACGGTTAGAATTAAGTATCTGGATTCAACATACCTGAAACCCTACTTTTTATTTCTTTTGTGTGGGCAAGTTGTTTAGCCTGTTTCGTGAAGTTAAACTGGCACGTATAGCCTGCTTTATTCGAGCTTTTTACAGGCGTTGATAGAAAATTCAGCACCGCCCTATTGAAGTTTAATAAAAAATAATAACAAGGTGACCTATGGGCGCATTCTATATTCAGCATGAATATTGGTTCTCTGTCTTTCAATTAGTTACAGCCATGATTGGAATGGGGGCTACGTTAACGCTTAGGGATTTCCGAGAGTTGTTGCTTGAACCCAAAGCTGTTGCCAGTGGCATAGGGATTCAGCTGATAATCGTGCCAATGATTGCTTTAGCCTTTATTACAATCTTTGGCCTTGTTGGTGGGATTGCTGTTGGTCTGGCTTTGATTGCGGCGATTCCTGGTGGGTCTACCTCTAATATCTTCACCCATTTTGCTCAGGGAAATATTGCCCTTTCTGTCGCTATTACTGCGGTAACAACATTGGGTTGTTTGATCACGGCGCCACTGATTCTGGAACTGTTGGTCAGCAGTTATATGCCAGGTGATTTTGTTATGCCAAAAGTTCAGATAATGAAAGAAATCGCCTTGGTTCTGCTATTGCCGTTGGCTCTTGGCATGCTTTATCTGCGTTTTCTGCCAAACAGTGCGGCAACCTTTTCAAAATGGTGTGTGCGCATCTCCCTGTTTGGTTTGTTGATGATTGTTGTTGGTGCTTCTGTGTCTGGTCGTTTGGATTTAAAAGCCTTTGGTTTAAATAATATTTCACTTGTTGTCGTATTTATTCTGGCAATGGCGCTCATTAGCTGGCTTATTTCCTGGGGCGTATTAAAGCTGTCTTATCGTGATGCCACAGCGGTGGATATGGAAGTGGTTGTGCGCAATATCAACCTGGGGTTAATGGTAAAAGTGTTGTTGTTTCCCGCCATTATTGGTCAGGAAGACCCAATCGGAGATGTTGTGCTTCTCACGTTATTACTTTACGGAGGTTTGCAAATCTTTGCAGCTGGCGGGCTGATTGGCCTGCGACGCTTAAAAGCGCCAAAGCCTGCGTTAGAGCCATAAAAACTGTCAGGTTTGGCTATTTATTTATAGGGGGAAACCGTGATTCACTTCTTTCAAAATGTGCAGGAGTTTTGCCATGAGTGAACACTCGAATTCATCCCGGAATAATAGTATCTACCCCCAAGCCGAGGCATGTGCCGCCAACACCCATGTTGTTGAGAACATGCCGCCGGTATTGGAAAACTACAACATGTTCACTCAAGACTCTGTTCTGACAGAGTGTGTCACCCGAGGAAAGGCTGAGTGGGCACTGGATAGCTTGCAGGAGTTTGGTGCCCTTTGTGGCAGTGCTGAGCGAATCCAGTGGGGTGTAGATGCCAATCGCCACAAACCAGAATTTAACACTCATGATCGCTATGGTCGCCGTATAGACCAGGTTGACTTTCACCCGTCTTATCATCAGTTGATGACAGCCTCCAAACAGCAAGGGTTGGCTGGTTCTCCGTGGGAAAAACCGCAAGCTGGTGCACATGTAGCAAGGGCAGCGGGCAGTTATCTTTCAACACAGATAGAAGCCGGTCATGGTTGCCCGATTACTATGACATTTGCTTCTGTTCCTACTTTGCAGAAAGACAGTGGCATTGCCTCAGAGTGGATTCCCAAAGTTCAAAACAGAGGCTACGACCCGCGCAATGTTCCCCATACCGAAAAACAGAGCGTCACCATTGGTATGGCTATGACCGAAAAGCAGGGCGGAAGTGATGTTCGCAGAAATACGACCCGTGCTTACCCTATTGGTCTGCGTGGTAGTGGTGAAGCGTACGAACTGGTAGGGCACAAGTTTTTTGTATCTGCTCCCATGTGTGATGCCTTCCTGATGCTGGCACAGGCTGAAGGTGGTTTGTCCTGTTTTCTGGTGCCTCGCTGGCGTCCGGATGGCAGTAAGAACCCACTGCAGATTTTGCGTCTGAAAGACAAAATGGGTAATGCTTCTAACGCTTCCAGTGAAACAGAACTGCGGGGAGCATTTGGCTGGCTGATTGGTGATGAAGGGCGTGGTGTCGCCAATATTCTGGAAATGGTGGCGATGACCCGCTTTGATTGCCTGGTGTCTTCCGCTGCTGCTATGCGTCAGCACATGACCCAGATTGTTCACCATACCAGCAATCGTTCAGCCTTTGGTCGTCGTCTTGATCAGCAACCATTGATGCAAAATGTTTTGGCTGATCTTGAGCTGGAAGCAGAAGCTTCAACGTTGATGGCATTCCGAGCTGCAGAAGCTCTTGATCAGATGACGGCTGGCAACAGTGATGAAGCCAGTTTCGTACGACTGGCGACACCTGTCGGCAAATACTGGGTATGTAAACGCCAGCCCGGGCATGCCTATGAAGCGATGGAAGTGATCGGCGGTTCTGCGGTGATGGAAAACAGCCTGATGCCCCGCTTCTATCGGGAAGCTCCTATCAATACGATTTGGGAAGGCTCCGGCAATGTTCAGTGTCTGGATGTTCTGCGGGTTATGCAGAAAGATCCGGGGGCTATAGATGTTTTTGTTCAGGAGTTGGAGCTGGCTCGTGGCAATGACAAAGACTACGACCGTTATCTTAATCGCGTCAAACAATCTTTTAGTAAGATCGATAATAGGGAGTATCGGGCACGCTCTCTGGTAGAAGGGCTGGCTCTGGGATTGCAGGGTTCTCTATTACTTCGCCATGGCAGCAGTACCAGTGCTGAAGCTTTCTGCCGCGGACGTTTACAGGGCAACAGCGGTAATACCTACGGCATGCTGCCTGAAGGTCTTGATTGCAGCGCGATTATAAATAAAGCCAGAATTGTTATGGGGTAAATGCCTGAGAGAAAGGTCTGACTTCGTTCAGGCCTTTCCTGATAGAACAAAGCTCATGATAAGATGATCTGAAATTTTATAATTCAGACATTCATATCTGTATTTTCTTTTGGTTCCAATCTTCAGTATTGCTAAAACCACTTCTTTTTTGGAAAAGACAACTCTGTTGGAAAAGACAACTCTCCCCTTGGCATCTACCCCACCTAAATAGCGGTTACAGGAAAAGGGAGCAGGGACGCTTATAATCTGTGACAATAGCTGCTTTCTGGCAACATGCCGATGTGTGGGATAAAAAGGAATAAAAATGCAGTTTCGACCCTGTATCGATCTTCATAACGGTAAGGTAAAACAGATTGTCGGCAGCTCTCTCACGGATGCTGACAACTCGGCTCAGGTTAACTTTGAAAGTGATCATAAGGCCTCTTACTTTGCAGATCTGTACCAGCAGGACGACCTTCGTGGCGGTCATGTGATCAAACTGGGCCCCGGCAACGAAGAAGCTGCCCGTGAAGCCCTGGCTGGCTGGCCCGGTGGTTTGCAGATTGGTGGTGGCATTAACGCTGATAACGCGGCCGAATATCTGGAGATGGGTGCATCCCATGTGATTGTTACATCCTATGTTTTCAAGGATGGGCGTATTCATTATGAAAACCTGGAAAAACTGGTTGCTGTCACTGGAAGAGAAAGGCTGGTTCTGGATTTATCCTGCAAGGCCAGAGAAGGGCAATATTATATTGTCACAGATCGCTGGCAGAACTTTACCGACACGGTTATTTCATCAGAAACCCTGCAACAGCTAGCCAGTTTCTGTGATGAATTTTTGGTACACGCAGCTTCTGTAGAAGGGTTGATGGCTGGCCCGGATCTCGAGCTGGTTCAACTGCTGGCAGAGCATTCCCCCATTCCTGTTACCTATGCTGGTGGAATAGCCACTCCCGAGCATATTGACGGGGTTCGCAAAGCCGGCAAAAACAAAATTCATATCACCATCGGCAGTGCGCTGGATATATTTGGTGGGAACCTGTCCTACAAAGAAGTCGTCGCTGCCTGCCAGTAAAGCTTTTAGATAAGAACAGAAAAAGCAAAACTGCTTGTAGATAAGAACAGAAAAGCAAAACTTTCCTGAAGAACTTTCGGTTTTGACTACATTGTAGAAATCAAAACCGATGTCCTCAGGAAAACTCCATGAAGCTTGTTGTACGCCTTCTTTGTTTTGCTCTTGTCAGCATCTCTGCCCAGCTATGGGCCTCTGATGTAGCCGGCCGCTGGAAGAACCAGTATGGCTCCACTCTTGAAATTACCGATTCCCAGCCCGGGCACTTTACCGGTGTATTTACCACTGCCGTTGCTGTGACTCCGGACTGTATTGGTTACCCCGCTCCATTAGAGGGTGTTATTAACGGTAATGCTATTGCTCTCAACTTGAATATGGCTGGATGCACTTCCCCTTCCGTGATAGCAATGACAGGCATTATTCTACCAGATGAACTTGGCAGGCAGCGTCTGCAAACCCAGGCTCTGGTTCAGTTCAAAGGCCAGGAGCAATGGAATTCCCAGATTTTGAGTACAAGTTTCTTTTATCGGGATGACGCTGATACCAAGGTGAGCAATTAAAGGTAGAATAGCGCCTTTATTTATTGACTTGGGTCTGGTGCTGAAAAAATGGAAGACGTCATCGAACTGCTGCGGGAACGTAATGAAGATGTTCCTGCGCCGCTGGACTTGCCAGATGACGATGATCTGGTGGTGGTTCAGGAACAGATTCTGATCCACCTGCCGGATGAATATAAGACTTTTCTCAAGGAGGTCAGTGACGTTATCTGCGGTTCTATGGAGCCAGCAACAGTGACTGATGAACAGTCACACACTTACCTGCCTGAGGTGACTGCGCTGGCTTGGGATCTGGGAATGCCCAGGGAAATGATTGCAATTTGTGAAGCGCCGGATGGCTGGTATTGCATTGAGCAGGATGGCAATGTTCGGTTCTGGTCTCGTGTAGATGAAACTATGACAGAAGAGGAGTGGCCCACTATCTGGCACTGGGCAAGAGATGTTTGGCTGGAAAGCTAATCGGTAGGTTCTGTTGCAAATTTTCAGATAAACCAAAAGACAATATTCTCCAGACACAATTATGCCGCCAAAGAGTAAAAGTACTCCCACGGCTTCGTTGGCTCAGAATCTGAATATTGGCCCCTTTTCTCGGCATATGAGATAGCGCAATACCAGCGAGTGTCGCCCTGGCAGAATAGAAACCCTTGAACTGCATCATAGTGCGGGTAATCCTTTTCACAAATCGATGATCCTGCTCCACAATGTTGTTCAGGTATTTACTTTGGTAAATGGTAATCTTTGGTTCTTTATCCTTGAGTGTTGTGTTGATAGAAGTGAGAGCAGATATATTGCTGCCGCTTTTATCAATACTCACTTTTTCTGGTTGCCCATGTTGGCGGATAGCCTTACGGAAAAAGGCCTTGGCAGCTTTTTTATCTCGCTTTTTGGTAAGAAGGAAATCAACAGTATTTCCTTCTTGATCGACAGCGCGATACAGGTAGAAGTCACGAGCTTTGACCTTTATGCAGGTTTCATCCATACGCCATGAGGTTTTGACGGCTGGCTTCTGCTTTCGATGCAGAGCTTCCAGTTGAGGAGCATACGTGATCACCCAGCGGTTGATAGTTGTATGATCGACTGTGATACCCCGCTCCGTCAAAATTTCCTTAATCATACGCAGGCTGAGAGGATAAGTGATATACCAGCGAACAGCCTGCAGAATGATATCTTTGGGGAAGTGGCGACCGGAAAACTTCATCCGTGAAAGCTCAGAAGTGGAAGAGGTTGCGGATTCTTGCTGGTATGGTCTGAGTTTGCAACAGAACCTGAAATAGTGTTTATATTTTTTATTTGTAAATCAAAATACAGTTGAGAACGAGATTCGATATCTCTTGAAAGATTTATAACCCCATCTTCTGGCCATATCTTCCAGATAATTTGTCCACTCTCGACTAGATATCTCGCGTGATTCTTGTAACCATGGATCGGCAATAACAATGTAATTACATT
>NZ_CAMZOG010000141.1 GCF_947331445.1 Parendozoicomonas sp. Alg238-R29
CTGAGAGATTTCAGGAACTCTTGGAATTGTGTTTGCTGCATGACGATGGTTCCAATTACACGACAGAAACCGGTGCTCAGAAGTATAGTTCATGCACCAACATGTATTGTGAACAGAGCCGACTGTCCAATAGCTGTCAGCTTTTGCCGGGATTATATTGCTGACCACTATTGTCAGAATATTTCTCTCACAGAATTAAGTCGGCTTGTTGGGTTGAATGCTTCTTATCTGACTCGTTTGTTCAGAAAACATATGGGAATGCCACCCCATAGCTGGCAGATTCAGGTGCGTATACACAGAGCGAAAGAGTTAATTCGGCAGGGGCTGCCCCTCGTCGAAGTCGCTGCGATCACAGGTTTTAGCGACCAAAGCCATCTCACCCGCCATTTTCGAAAGTCACTGGGAATTACCCCCGGTGTTTACGGCTGCAAATAACGAATCCGGGCAAGCTCAATAGAAAGTCAGTTTTGTACAAAACAGAAAAGCTGTAATTGGTTAAGCTACAGCTCTAATAAATAAATAGAAATTTCTAACAGATGTCGGAAACAGAAAACTCTTCCAGGCTAGTATTTCAGGGGGCGCGGGATACTCTTCCTCTTATTCTTGCCGCCATACCTTTTGGCATTCTTTACGGTGTACTAGCTAAGACTGGTGGGCTGTCGTTTGGCGCAACTCTCGCCATGTCTTTATTGGTGTATGCTGGCTCTGCCCAGTTTATTGCTGTTTCTATGATGGCGACAGGTGTCGCATGGCCAGCCATTTTATTAACCACCTTTTTTGTTAACCTCCGGCATATGCTTTATGCCGCAACGTTAGTTCCCCATGTTCGTTCCATGTCGTCTTTTGTAAAAGCCAGAATGGCTTTCTGGTTGACCGATGAAACATTCGCTGTGGTGATCAACTGGCTGAGAGAGCATCGTAGTGGGTTCGGGCTGCAGTGGTATTATCTTGGCTCTGGTCTTTTGATGTATAGCAATTGGGCTTTGTGCACAGTCATTGGTTACGCACTTGGAATATCTTTACCGGGCATGGAAGGCTGGGGGCTGGAGGTGGCCATGATTGTCGCCTTTGTGGGGATTGTTGCTCCGGCACTGACCAATTCGGCTATGTGGATAACAGCAGGCGTGGCATCTCTTGGTGGTGTTTTGACTTGGGGCTGGCCAAATCAAAGTGGGCTTATGATTTCTGCACTAATAGCTGTAGCAACAGGCGTTGCTGTGGAAAAGTTATCTAAGAAAGAGGAGGCGCGAAATGACTGAATGGATTGTGATTCTTTTAATGGCGCTGATTACATTTTCCATTCGTTATATGTTGATAGCGACCTCCGGACGCTGGCGTTTACCACCGATGATGGAAACCTCTTTGAAGTATGTTCCTGTTGCCGTGCTCAGTGTGATTGTTGTGCAAACCATCATGGTGAAGAACGGCGTTAATGAATCGGGTGTGGGCTGGGCTGTCAATCATGGTTTTCTGTTTTCAGCGGTTGTGGCATTTGTTGTGGCACGTGTGAGCAAAAGCCTGATGATTACGGTTATGGCCGGGTTGCTCTGCTACGGTGGTTATCGATACTTTCTGGGTTAAGTTCGTTTTTTAGATCAATAAAAATGAAAAATATGAATTATCAAAGGTTGATAGCTATTTTGCCTCTCGGCAATGCCCTTCGGGCGACTTTCAGCGTCACTTTGAGCCTTCAAGCTGGTCTTATCCTGTAAGATCAGAATCAGCTCAGTGCCAGCCAATGGGAGAGCTTTCTTGCTGGACATTATTTTTCACGGCTTCACTGAACGAATAAAAAGGGAATATTTGCTTAACTGTTAATTATTCAGGACGAATGATAACCGTTGCCATGATTGGAAAAGTTCGCAGACAGTTTTCTCATAAGCCAACCCCAACCCTAACCCCGCCTAGTTCTCCTATGGAGGCGCGTAAAACTCTCAAACAGCTTCCAGGCCCCGGTGTAGAAGGATTTTCACCTGTGGCAGGAAAAAGCCTTGGGGAGCGAAAGCTTACTAAATTAGACAAAATTGTTGCTTTTCTGAACCACTATTTCCTGAAGCCGTTAAATCTGCTTCAGGGAACTGTTCAGGCGATGACGGCTCACCGTGTTGTTCAAGCCAGCGAAACCACAAAAGCAGAAGCCCAGAAGTTCTGGTCTACTATGTCGGATCCTGATAAGGCCTATGTTCTTATTTTTCCAAATCCTAAAGGGGCTCTGGCTGGGTCGCAGCATGCTGCAGTTGTGATGGGTGGAGGGCAAGATATATCTGACAAGGTGGCCTATGCCTCTTGGTCCTTTGATGAAGGTCAGCAAAAACTAGGAACCTTCTTGGCCGGGCACGGTACCACTTCGTTTGAAGAAGATTTTGCCGTTCATGGCAAGCCAGAGGTGGTTGAGCTTTCAGTAGTGTCTTGCAAAGCCATGCGGAGAAAGTGGTACTGGATGCAGAAGCACCATCGGTTTTACAAACTGCTTGGTTTTAACTGCGCCAATGCTGTTCAACGGCTGGTGCGCAATGGGCTGGCTCTGAAGAGGAGGCGAATTCCCGAACTTATAGTGCCAAAGGGGTTCTGGACGCCCCACGATCTGAAACTTTGGGCGGAGAGTCTGGCGCGGGCACAGGAGCAGGGGAAGCTGTGATAGCTATTGATACGTAGCTGTCCTCAGGGCAAGTGGTTATAATCCCGCTTTTCCATGCTCGCGACTGCCTACAGAGAACCCATGAAAGACTTTCTGATTGCACCCAGTATCCTGTCTGCCGATTTTGCCCGGCTTGGAGAAGACGCTCAGGCTGTGCTGGATGCCGGGGCCGATATTATCCATTTCGATGTGATGGATAATCACTATGTACCCAACCTGACTTTTGGCCCTATGGTTTGCAAGGCACTGCGGGATTACGGCATTACTGCTCCTATTGACGTTCACCTGATGGTGACGCCCGTTGATCGGATGATCGAAGAGTTTCTGAAAGCAGGTGCCAGTTATATTACTTTCCATGCTGAGGCTTCTGATCATATTGATCGCAGTCTGCAAATAATCCGTGATGGCGGCGCGAAAGCTGGTCTGGTGCTGAACCCTGCTACTACTCCGGACTGTCTGGAGTATGTGATGGATCGTCTGGATATGATCCTTCTCATGTCTGTTAACCCCGGTTTTGGGGGGCAAAAGTTTATTCCTTCTACTCTCGCCAAGGCACGTAAAGTGCGCAAAATGATTGATGACAGTGGTCTGGATATTCGCCTCGAGATTGATGGCGGTGTGGGTGTTGGTAATATTCGCGAGATCGCTGATGCTGGCGTGGATACATTTGTTGCCGGTTCTGCTATTTACAAAGCTGAGGATTATGCAACTGTGATCAAGCAGATGCGGGCCGAGCTTGCAAAGTAAGCTAACCAAATAACTGATAATTTTCTGACTCCCGGAGGCAGGGATGCTGATTCGCCAGATGTATGCCGGTGAAATGCCGCAATTGGTGATGTTTGATCTTGATGGGACGCTGGTGGACAGTGTGCCGGATATAGCCACAGCAACAGATCAGATGCTTGAGGCTTTGGGCAAACCACCTGCCGGCATCGGCAAGACTCGTCTTTGGATTGGTAATGGTGTTGCAGTGTTGGTGCAGAGAGCTCTGCGGGATGCTGACTTTGATGACTGGGCTAACGATACCTCCTCCGATGGATTCCAAAAGGCCAAGGCGTTATTTGACGAGGCTTATGATGAGAGCTGTGGTCAGTTCAGCACTGTCTATGATGGTGTTTATGGATTCCTTAATGCTTTGAATCGATCAGGTGTCACCATGGCGGTGATTACTAACAAAAGCGAGCGTTTTACCGGAAACTTGCTTGAACAGCGGGGTTTAGCGGATTACTTCTCAATGGTGATTTGTGGAGATTCCTTGCCTGAGAAAAAGCCAAACCCTGCTCCACTTCTACATGTTTTGTCCCGTTTTGATGTTCCTGCCGAACAAGCTCTGATGGTAGGTGACTCTCGTCATGATATTGCTGCGGCTAAAGCTGCCGGGGTGAAGTGTGTGGCCGTTCCTTACGGTTATAACCATGGTGAGCCGGTTGAAGGTTTTGCCCCTGATACTGTGGTTGAGAATCTGAAAGAGCTGATCGCTGTCGATATTTAGGTTTCCCGGTTTCTTGGTAGTTTAACAAGCACCACCGATATTGCGGTGATGCTTGTTCACTTACGGTCAGGCGGGGATAGCTTTAGCTTGAGATGCTTTTTCGGTGCGTAACTTGTCAATTTTCAGGTGAATACTGGTTCCAATGTAACCGGCAATAATTCCGCAAATAGCGGCACCGACAATCGCCATCAAAACAGCACTTGCTTCATTGAAGGCAAAGGGAGCCAGCAGGCCAGGGATTGGGGCAGCTGTACCTGGAGCATTGTTAATAATGTTGAAGTAGACGGCAACAACACCGGATAGTGCGCCACCAAAGAAGTTGCAGGAATACACCTTGAAAGCGTTACGGGTAACGATATCTGCTTGAGTCAGGGGTTCCAGCATAATTGCTATGACTTTGTTGTTATCGCCCAGTTTGAGTCGCTTCATAATCATGCCATTGGTGAAGGATCCACCAACACAGGCAATGGCTGCAATCCCCATTGGCAGCCCGGTTAGCCCGAGAATAGCGGTGAGAGCCATGGAACTGAGTGGTGAGGTGCAGATCATCTTAATCAGTCCACCCAGCAAAAAGCCCATAACATAAGGAGAGGCGTTGGTCGCTTCAGTAATCGCTGCGCCAATGATGTTCATCACATTGTCGACTAGGGGGCCAGAGGTGTTGGAAAGAATATAAGCGCAGGGAGCCAAAATAAGGGCACCGGCAATAATATCTATTCCTTCAGGCAGGTGTCGTTCAATAATATCGGCAATGAAGTAGCAGATGTAACCGGCAATGAATCCAGCAAGGATACCTGTTCCTTTGGTTGCGATTGCTGCAACCAAGGCGAAAACAGGATTAGCTCCAAGTGCCAGGGCAACAAGTGCGGCCGCAGCCGGGCCACCCATCGATCCAGCGGCTAAACCAGTTTCTTTGAGTAGTGCAATACCGAGAAAATCCCCTGATATGTAAGCATGAACAGCTTCAACCAGAAAGCTTGCGACGGCGGCGGAGGCAAGGCCTCCCATTGCTTTGCTGCCTTTAGGGGCATAGCGGCTAAACAGGGAAAAAGCCGTTAAAGCAGCGAGGAGGAGAGTAACACCTTTTAACAGTTCCATAGGACCTTCACTAATCTTGTTGTTACAGGTGACTACGTATGGCTGAGCGATGCCCAGCGATAGAAGAGAGGGTTATATCTGCTCTCGAGACTTGTCACATGTATGGCTGTTAAAGCCCAAACCTGATCTGAAGATCCACCCCGGTTTTCAGCATTTTATTCTGTTGCTGTTCAACCAACTATCAGGTTAAGGAATGAGCCGTTATTCTTAGATTGCTCAATACTTGAGTGGTTAATTATTGGTAACTGAAGAATATTAAAATTGAGTTAGAGCAATTAAATTAACTAAAAACGAAAAAATATATTCTTTGAGGTGCTGTTTATTTAACCAGAGGTTCATTTTTATAACTGGAAAGACAGTAAAGTTGTCAAGGGTTACAAATGTTGTTTTTCTCTAAGTGGTCAGTATGAGTGTTTTTGTAGCCAAAAATCATCTTTGGCGGATTTGAGAGAAACCCGTTTTTGAGGGCTGCAAGAGGAATTTTGATATTGCTATTGTTCGCGGCCTTTTATAGTATGCGAAGACTTATACGTGTTTATGCTAACGCATCTTTTCAGATGCATAACTTACGAGAACGGAGTGGCCAGTGAATAATCTGACTACTTACAATCCGATCTTGGTCAAAGCCTCTTCCCTCTGGCGATGGCGTACCTGCGCCTGAGCACTTTTCCCGCTTATGTATCCCTTATGGTTTAGAGCGGTCGTTTTTTCAGTATTCCACTAT
>NZ_CAMZOG010000142.1 GCF_947331445.1 Parendozoicomonas sp. Alg238-R29
TATCTGTATCTGAAAATTCGACAGGAGGCTCAGAAATGATCAGCCAACCTGCGAAAGAGCCCAATAAATGTACTATGGCGCCATCTTGAGAAGTGGAATGGCTGACGCTATGAAAAGCTAGAACACTTATGCGCGAGGCAGTACAGGGCTATATATCGTACTTCACCAAAAGTTCCTTCAGGGCATTCTGGTTGTATAGAGTAGCAATGTCGTTTGCTGTCTGCCCCTGCTTGTTTGTCGTTTGCAAATCGCAGTCCGCTCTCATAAGGGTTCTGGCTATGCTGATTTCTATTTTGAAAATGGCGCCCATAAGAGCCGTGTTGCCCCGTTTGTCCTGCAGGCAGGGGTTGGCACCTTGAGCCAACAGAAAATCAACCATCTCTGGCTGGCCGTTATAAGCTGCCAGCATCAGTGGTGTGTAGCTTTTCGGGTTACGCATGTCTGGAGACAATCCAGCTTCGAGAAAAGCTGACATCACTTCAATATTGCCCACTCTTGCTGCCGTAAAAAAGTAGCCTCTCAACTCCTGCCTATCCTCCTCACTTACCTGTCCATCAACAACTGCAAAGCTGTGAACACTGAACAGCAGTAAAAACCAGACGGTTAACTTACATAAGAAGTTCAACATATTTCTAGTCCTGTATTTATCTGCTTCTTCCCGCTCACCGGAAGAAGCAGATAGTGCTTTCAGAGATTGTGGTTTACAGTGCGTAAGACAGCTTTTTGACTTTACTGAGATCGCCATTCACAGCCTTGGTTAAACGCTTGCCGTACTCACTGTCTGCTTTATGGAAATAGCTGAGCATGATGTGCTTGGTGGTGCTGTCTTTTACCTGGCTCAAATCCGCTGCGAGATTTTTGATCAAATTGTCTTGCTGCTTATCTGTGAAGCTACGGTAAAGTTCTCCCGCCTGTTTAAAATTCTCCTGATTCTTGATTGCACGCTGCTGGGTTGTACCGGAAAGAGCCGTTTCACTGTAACGAGCCCCTGCATCAACAGTAAGTGGCCGAATACGGCTAGGTTCATAGTTTACATCGGAAACCGTATGACCACTGTCCGCTAAACCGTCCTGGTTATGATTGGTCACGGTATTGAGTGCCCGGTTCACTGGCAACTGCTGATGATTGGCACCCAGACGATAGAGCTGTGTGTCGGAATAGGAGAATACCCGCCCCTGCAACAACCGGTCTTCTGATGGTTCAATGCCTTTTACAATATTTCCCGGCGCAAAGGCGGCCTGCTCTGTCACTTGGAAGAAGTTATTCGGCACTTTATTCAAAGTCATGGTGCCAAGCTTTGTTTCAGGAACACCCGGCCAAACCTTGGTCGCATCCAAAGCGTTGAAAGAGAAGTCATCCAGTTGTTCAGGCTTGAGGATTTTAACAAAGAGATCCCATTGCGGATAATCACCTGCGTTGATAGAGGAATAGAGGTCGTTGGTCAGGTTATTAAAGTCCTTACCCTGAATGTCACTTGCCTGCTTAGCGGTCAGGCTCTCAATACCCTGACGGCTTTTCCATTGGAATTTCACATAGTGAACATTACCTTTTTCATTCACCATCTTATAAGCATGAACACCAAAGCCATCCATCTTTCGATAACTTGCCGGTGTTCCAAAATCTGAATAAACCCAAGTCAACATATGTGTGGCCCCAGGCTCAAAGGAAAAGAAATCAAAGAAACGATTAGGATCCTGAGCGTTAGTAACAGGGGATGGTTTTAGAGAGTGAACCATATCAGGAAATTTAATGGCATCACGAATAAAGAAAACCGGCAGGTTATTACCAACTAAATCCCAATTGCCGTCACCAGTATAAAACTTGGTGGCAAACCCACGAGGATCCCGTAGTGTTTCAGGTGAACCTTTTGAGTGAACTACTGTTGAGAAACGCACAAGTACGGGAACTTTTTTTCCCTTTTGGGAAAACAGATCGGCTGAAGTGAGATCACTGAAATCACCGGCCGACACGAATTCCCCCCATGCTCCTGTACCACGGGCATGGACGACACGTTCAGGTATACGCTCCCGGGCAAAACGCTGCAGCTTCTGCACCAAGTGAACATCATCCAGAAGAACACTGCCTGCTGAACCGGCTGTCTGGCTGTTTTGATTATCGCCAACCACAGCACCATTGTCTCTGGTTAACTGTGCGGCGTGAGTTGATATGGATAGAAACAGGACACTTATTAAAAATGCAGGTTTTGCAGGATTCATTGTTATTTTCCTTTTTTGATGTGATGGACATCAACATCAGGCTAATTTATAAAAACACGACTGAACTATTTAAAAAAACAAATCAAGCTGATAGGGCAAATCTATATCTGAGCTAACTCTTTGTAATTTAATAACTCTTTGTAATTCAATAGCTATTTTTTCAATTTCTGACCAACAAGAACAAACTTAAATCTACTGTTGTTAAGTGGAATTTTTTTAGTTAAAAATATTCAACGTTAAAATAATAAATCCGTGATACTCTCGTGATAATTAATCGATAAAAGTATGCTAATAAAACATGAATTATGATGGTTTTTTAATACAAGGCCATCTAACTACTTTAAGAGAAATTATTTTAATCAGTTAAATATGTTTAATTCATTATTGTGGGAAAAGATCAGGAATCATCGAAACAATTCCAAAGAAATAACCATTCGTTCAGCGCAATTCATTGAAACAGCAGTATCTAAAAACAATTATCGTTAACTGATAGTTCTGTGATATAAATAATTTTCGGACAAAGCGGCTAACGTTTTATGTAGAAGTTGAATGAATTTTCCCTCTTTTTCCTATTTTCGTTTCAAAAATTAAAACAAGGAACAAAATATGAAAAGTGAAGTTCTCACACTTATGAGCAAAACATGCTCTCTCACAACCTGGCTGTTTCTATTTATTACCCTCTCGGTACATGCAGAACAAACCTGTCACCCCATGTCAGTAAACACATGCACTCTCCCCTTCCCCAGCAATTTCTATACGCAGAGTTATTCCGGCAGTGCCACAGGGCTGAGGGTTGACCTGAAAGGAACACTTTTCAGTCAAGGTGTGGAAGACGCTATAAACAACCTAAGTTCACCGCAGATATTTCAGGGTGCAACAGGCTTCTCTGCAGCAGCTCCAGTTATGATTGAATTGCCAGACGACTTTGATGAGAGCAGCCTTCCCAATGATGGAGGGCAAACAGTTCTCGTGATTAATAAAAATACCGGACAGCGACACCCTATTCGAACACAACGTTTTCAGTACTCAATGGCTGAGCGCTTCTCGGATAAGGCTCATATCATTGAAATTTATCCACGTTCCCGATTTGAATACGGACACAGTTACATAGCAGTTGTTACAAATAAACTTTTGAAAATTGATGGCCATCCATTTGAATCACATCCATCTATTAAAAAGTTGACCAATGGCACTGCGGATTGGGACAGTGCACAAAGTATGCGCAACTCACTTGAAAGCCTTTCAGCATTGGGAATCAGTGAAGAAAACGTTATTACTTTTGTTGATTTCTCAATTGGTGATGAGAGAACAAACAATGATCCTTTATTTTCTTTAATGGATCAGGTTGCTAATGATTTTCACCCTGTGCGCAATTTGAAAGTACATCGTATTAACATTTGGCCTTATTCGTCTGCTGTGAAAGGTCAGATCAGGTTAAGTGATTTAAGGCGTGAAACCGATGGCACCGTTCCTTTTCATGAAATAACTGAGAGTAAAACCTATTGGACCGACTTTATTCTGATGCTGCCTGCAGCATCAAAGCACGGTTCGGCTCCCGTATCCATTTATGGTCATGGACTGGGGGTCACGAAAGAAAGCATGCTGGTAACTGTCGCTTATCCAAATGCAGAAAAAGGCATTGCAACTATAGTCATCGACCAGCCTTATCATGGATCACGGTCGGAACAAGATGGTGGCAACCTTCGGGGGCTTATGACACCTGAGACACTGACACAAGTATCTGGGATGGTTACGCAATCATCCCTCGATATGATGTCTGTACTGACAGCACTCAAAACCTCACTGGCAAATCTGGATGTAGTTCCCCGTAAATCAAATGTCTGGAACTCTATCTGGTTTCCAGGGGGAATAAACACTCCAGACATCGACAGTAATCGCATTGTTTATCAAGGCACTTCAATGGGTGGGGCACTGGGAACAAGTTTTGTCGCAACATCCACAGGTTTGGAAGATGCGTTTTTACAGGTGACGGGGGTCGGGCTGGCAAACATCCTCTCCCACTCAACCCTGTTTGAAAGCTTCGGTTTCGAGAACCTGATCCCTGACTCCGCCACGGCGGGTGAATCGGCACTATTTATTCATGCAATTCAACAGCAAGTCGATCATGGTGATGCCATAAATTTCGCCCACTACATACGCAACCCGATATACGGCCGTGAGCCTAAAGGGCTCGTCGTACAGTATGGGATGGGAGACGAGATTGTTTTCAACCGATCAACAGAAGTGCTGGCTGAACTGGCAGAATTACCCTTGATTACGCCGGCTATTAACGACGTACCTCACTTACCCCAAAGCCCTGATTACGACAATGGATATGGCCTGGTACAGAGTAAACCTCTCATTCCCACCGGTGGTTTGCTTGATGACTCATTAGCCCATGCGAGCTTCATTCGTATTGACTCGATTAAAGCTATGAAGCGTTGGATTGACGACTTCAAAAACAGAGAAAACTAACCTGACTCTAGAGGTCGTTCTCAATTCGGCATATGACTCAGTGGTGCTGAAAGCCGCCAAGTGTTAGAAAGGCTTGTGATCGTAGTTATTCTACATTGAACAAGCCTGATGCAGTGTATGGCGGCTTTCAATCGCTGTTACTTCTCTCACCACGACTTTTCTCGTCCCTCTTGCTATGGCCCCGACTTCCCTCGTCTATCTTGCTATGGCCCCGACTTTTCTCGTCTATCTTGCTATGGCCCCGACTTTTCTCGTCTATCTTTCTATGATCCCTACCTCTCTCACTTTCCCTCTCAGCCTTCATTCGCTGGGCGCATTTTACCCTATCTATCTGAGTGCATATGGGCTGAATAGATTCATCACTATGATTCGCAGCTTCCCCTGAACTGATGCGATAAACAGTGAGGCCATATTGGGAGAGCATATAATCAACAAAGTGATATTTGGTTCTATATGATCTACGTGTGAGTGAACTGTGTATGGCCTTTTGGGAATGGATCCATTCAGGATCTGGATAAACAAAGTGACTCGAACCGTCAATTTCAACGGCAATATTATAATCGTATAGCAATATATCGACACTGAAACCATCGATATCACACTCTAACCCAATGCAATCTCTTGGATATTTATTTTTAAGCAAATTATATATCTGCCTTTGTGCACGACTCACAACATGGTTTTGTTCGTTAGGACAAAATGGCGGTAGTGAACGTTTTATCGGTTTCTCCCAGTAATGTTGTATCCACTCAATCTGCCACTTTGCCATATTAGGGGGGATTTCTGCATCAGGTAATTGTGTTGAACTAATGGTGGAGAACCATTCTTCTAAAAGCGTACCCTTTTGATCTTGCGAAATTTCTGTTTTTACCATGCTCTCTAACGACGCAATTTCATGTCTATTGAAATGACAGAGTGTTAAAAACCAATTGATATGCCATTGCAATATTAACGGTATATCACTGACGTTATCTTGAACAAACTCACAGACTTCCAGCCCTATCTCTGCAATTTTACAATCCACACGCCGGTGGCCAAGTGCTTTTATTATTAAAAAAATATCTTTTTTTAAGTGATCCCGTCGTGTTTCACCCGTTTTTAATCTATTTAAATACAACTTGGTGAGAAATATTAGCAGTGAGTTTGCGCTATTAAAAACAGATTCCCCGCACGCATCAACAAATATAAGAAT
>NZ_CAMZOG010000143.1 GCF_947331445.1 Parendozoicomonas sp. Alg238-R29
TTACACGACAGAAACCGGTGCTCAGAAGTATAGTTCATGCACCAACATGTATTGTGAACAGAGCCTCCGCAGCGGTGGTAACACAGGTAGATATTGAGGTTTTACTCAAGCCGTTGATAAAGGTGGCAACTGGTGATTTGAGGTTTTTCTTGGAGCACTGAGCGCAAGATGTGTTTTTTCCTGATGCTAAGCCGGGCACAGCTTTCGATGATCTGCCGAAAGTCAGTGTCATCTATGATGACCTCCGACCATTACGTATGAGTGAGAATTCTAGACGCTTATCAACAACACTATTGAACAGAACCTTGCCAAAAGTATTGCGATTGCGTTAATTGGGATGAGAATAGAAGGCGATAAACTTGGGAAAAGTGTGGCATTACGATACTTGCAGTATTCATTAAGGAAGGTTGTTTTCTTGTGATACCATGGTTCCATATTTGTGAAAATTATTACAATAAATAACAGGTAGATTCGATGAAGCGATTATTAATAACCGCTCTATTTCTTCTTACGGGTTGTTCATCTGTCTCTCATCTGACAATTCAGCAGCCAGAAGCTGTTACTCCTAGGCTGGAAAGTACGATGATGGCGGGTGTCTCATCAGTTGATATTACGCCTCCTCCGGGTTTGCCTATGGGGGGATACTCCATGATGGCGAACAAGGGCAAAGGATTTCGTACTCGCTTAAAAGCCAGAACTGTTTATTTGAACGATGGACAGGGGAAATCTATGGCTTTGATACAGATGGACCTGTTTGCAGGTTCTTTGCTGCTTCAGCATCAGGTGGCATCAGCAGTTGCTGAAAAAACTGGTCTGAATCCGGCAGATATTGCAGTAATGGGAACTCACACACATTCAGCGCCAGCCAACTTTCACCACAATGATTTTTATAACAAGCATGCCTCCAGTGGGGCAGGGCTGGAGAAACGCTTTCTTGATTTTGTGTCCACTCGCATAGCAGAAGGTGTTGAGGAAGCCTGGGCTAAGCGTCGCCCGGCTAAAGTCGCTACAGGCCGCAAGGATATTTATGGCGTAAATCGTAATCGTTCACTGGCGTCTTATAAACTGAACGCCGGTCAGGAAAATCAGGATGATGTGTTCAAGGCGGTAAACCCCGCTCTGTATATGATTCGGGTTGATGCCCAGGATGATGACGGCAGCTGGAAACCTTTAGGTGCCTTCTCCAGTTTTTCGATTCATGCCACGACTATAAGTGCTCCTGTCGATGTGTATAACGCAGACTTGTTTGCTTATGCCCAGCGTGAAGTAGAGTGGAATATTGCTGAGAAATATCAGCCACAATGGCCAGTTATTCATGGCCTCACCACCGGCGCCCATGGTGATATGGCTCCGGCTTTGCCTTTCCGCGGAGACAGCCTGTTCGCGCATCTGCCAGTTAACTGGAAAGAATCCCGTGATGTGGGAACTAAGCTCGGCAATGAAGCCTGGATGATGTTCGAAGAATTGGGTTCAGAGCTGAGTGATTCTCTTATCCTTCGTACAGCTGCCCGTGAAATTAATATTCGCGAAAATAATAAAGTGGCCGGTGTAGACATCTGTAAAGACCCTGCCGCGGGCAATGCTCTGGCGGGAGGTGCATTTGAACGCAGAACTCCTTGGCTTGCCGCGCTGCCAATCTTTCAGGGCGGAAATGATATGGCACGCAGAAACTGGTTTACGGATAGCTGCCACGGGCGTAAACGTATTCTTGGATTCAGTGCTTTACAGCCAATTGCCGAACCCAAAGAAAGCTTCCCAACGACTGTCCTGTTTCAGCTTTTACAGGTTAATGATTTAGCCATTCTGCCACTGCCTTTTGAGGTCACTGCAGAATCCGGCCGCCGCATCGGTGAGCAAGTTATTGCCGAGTATCGCAGGGCAGGCGACTCCGTACTTAAGCATGCAGCTGTGATCAGTACATCCAATGGTTACTTTGGCTACACCACCACGCCGGAAGAATATGATCGCCAAAATTACGAAGGTGGCCACACCTTGTACGGTCGGAATATGACGCCTTATATCTCGGTACAGCTTGGTAGCCTTGCGGAAGATTTGCTTGCCACCGGCAATATTCAAGAGCTTCTTCCCGAGTGGTCTTATTCCCTGAAAGCAGCAGACTTTCTTCCCGAGCCTGAGTTTGGCAAGGGTGAGAGGGTGGTGCTCAGTGAACCAGTTTACCGGGAAGCCCGTAAAATTTACCAAGAACCCTATATTGCTTTTCGCTGGCAGGATGCTGGGGTAACAGGCATCAACCTCCATGAAAGTCTTGTGAGTGTGGAAGTGAAAACAGAAAATGGGTGGAAACTGCTTGAAATAGACAGCAAACCAATTTCTGATGATGGTTACGATCTAGAAGTTCGAAAAGTTGCTAACGCTAAAAATGGCATGGCGATTTGGGAAACCCGCTGGTACAACCCTGCTGATATGAAAACTGGAGAATACCGGTTCGCTATAGAACCAAGAGGCAACTCTGGTAGGGTGTATTCAAAGATCTTTTAGTAAAGTGCTACTGAGTGTTGTAACGATGTGTATGACTAGCTCCCAAATAAGTCAATTGGGAGCTGGCTTCTGTGGAGAGCTCTTCTAGATTTCTCTGTGAGCCTGATGAAAACACACACTGAGGGAGATATCCCATGTCACAACAATCAAGACGCCAGTTTCTTAAATTGGCTACCGGCGTCGTTTTAATCCCAGCCCTGAATGTTGAGAGCTTGCAAGCTGCAGATTTGGCTCCTCTGAGAGAGGATGAGCCGACAGCTGTGGCGCTCAAATACAAAAAATCGGCAGCGGATGCAGTTAATTTTCCTAACTTCAAGGCGGGCAGCCGGTGCGACAACTGCATGCACTATCAAGATCAGACTAAAGGGTGCAATATTTTTCCCGGTAAATCTGTTGAACCTGGTGGTTGGTGTGCGGTATGGGCTGCCAAACCTGCATAGATTTCCCACTCTGCTCCAGAATTCGCATAGTAAATAATTCTGGAGCATTCCCCTCACTCCCCGTAACCTTGATTTCAATAAGAACAAAAATGAAATGAGGTCTGGATATGTTTGCCCAGCTACGTCAGTTGTTATTGTTCATCATTGTTATGGCTTTTCTTGGTGCGCTTTCTCTTTATGGCATTCTTTCCCTCAGTCTTCCGGAACTGGATGGAAAGGTTCACTCACGAACTATTAAAGATAACGTTCAGGCTTTTCGAGATAAACAAGGTATTCCAACGATTCAGGGTGAAAGTCGCAGTGATGTGGCATTTGTAACCGGTTATCTCCATGCACAGGATCGCTTTTTTCAAATGGATCTTAATCGGCGTAATTCCGCTGGTGAGCTGTCAGAGCTGTTTGGTGAAATAGCTTTGAATCATGACAAAAAAGTTCGTATTCATCGGTTTCGGGAAGTTGCCAGACAAGTAGTCGCCGATTTAGACGAAAACAGTCGTCAGATGCTTTTGGCATATACCAATGGTGTGAATCAGGGAATGACTGATCTTACCAGTCGGCCTTTCGAGTATTGGCTACTGAATCAGGCTCCCAGGGAGTGGTCTCCAGAAGATTCGTTCCTGGCAGTGTTCAGTATGTATCTGGATTTGAATGATGAGCTGGCGGCTATGGATCAGGCGAAAGGTTTTCTCAGCAGCGTAGCAGGCAGGGAGGTCACCGAGTTTTTATCGCCACCACAAACCCGCTGGGACGCTCCACTTGTAGAAGACAATAGCCGTGAACCAACTATTCCAGGGTTAGAGCTGGTTGATTTTAGGGAGATGGCAGTTTCTTCTTTCGCCACACTGACCGGAACTCTTAAACCTGTGTCTGCCATTGGCAGTAATAACTTTGCGGTTTCTGGTCAGTTAAGTAAAACCGGTGGTGCTATTGTTGAAGACGATATGCATCTGGGGTTACGTGTTCCGACAACCTGGTACCGTGCTCAGTTGGTTTATAAAGATCAAAACAGGGAGCGACGGGTTAATGGCCTTACTCTTCCTGGTACGCCCTTTGTTGTTGTAGGAACCAACGGC
Source organism: Parendozoicomonas sp. Alg238-R29 (assembly GCF_947331445.1). Classification (GTDB taxonomy): domain Bacteria; phylum Pseudomonadota; class Gammaproteobacteria; order Pseudomonadales; family Endozoicomonadaceae; genus Sansalvadorimonas. The sequence goes on from NZ_CAMZOG010000143.1 coordinate 4,013, forward strand.
TCGGTAGCATGGGCCTTTACCAACAGTTATGGAGACTGGAACGACCGGGTTACTTTGGAACTGACTGAAGACGGACAATACATGACGTCTGAAGGCCCGAAGGAATTTGAACTGCGGGAGGATGTTATTGCAATTAAGGGGCAGGAAGCCATTCTCCATAAAACCCGCTACACCATCTGGGGGCCTGTAAAGCAATCCAGGTTTGATGGGTCTTTTCAAGCATTACGCTGGACAGCCCAGAACCCTGAAGCGACCAATGGCAACCTCTATCTGTTGGAGCAGGCGGATGATATTTACGAAGCCATTAACGTTGCCAATATCAGTGGAATCCCGGCTCAGAACTTCACAACAGGTGACAGCAAAGGAAATGTTGGTTGGTCTATCGCCGGCCGTATCCCAACACGCTCCGGCGTCGATTCCACTTACCCACTGACTTGGCAGCAGGCCGAGGAAAACTGGAAGGAATGGCTGCCTGTGGATAACTATCCCATGGTGATTAATCCGGAGAGTGGGCGTATTTGGACAGCAAATTCCCGGGTTGCCAGTGGTACCGATTACAGCAAAATTGGTAATGGCGGTTACGCTCCTGGCCCGCGTTCTATGCAGATTCGAGATGCTCTTGCAAAGAAGGAGTCATTCAAAGAGGAAGACCTGCTTGAAATCGCTCTTGATAATTCTGCTTTATATATGAGCAGCTGGCGGGAAGTGGTTTTGAAAGTTGTTGAGGCTGACGATTCCAGAAAAGAGGGCCGAGCCGAATTTGCCCGGCTTGTGGATAACTGGTCTGGCCGAGCTGCAACCGATGATGTGGGTTACCGATTGGTTCGGGAGTTTCAGGATGCGGCCAAGCTGAAAGTTTTGAGTTATTTAGGCCGTTACTTCCTTTTGAGGGCCGGGGTTGAAGGAAAGGTAGAAGATAGCTGGATGCAGGAATTGAATCGGGAAGAATCTGCAATTCTCCGTTTATTGGAGCAGCAGCCTGAGAATTGGTTACCGCCGGTATATAGTTCCTGGAATGATTTAATTCTCGAAGTTATTGATGAGGTAATCGCTGATTTGGGGGGCGCGCACCAACTTGCGGACAAAACCTGGGGAGAGCGTAATACCGCTAAAATCAACCATCCTCTTTCTGGTGCGTTACCCATCGTAGGTGAGTGGCTGAATATGCCGGCAGTTGAGCTGGCGGGAGATACCTGGATTCCAAATGCACAAAAACCGTATGAAGGTGTATCCGAACGAATGATTGTATCCCCTGGATACGAAGAACAGGGGATTATGCATATCCCGGGTGGCCAGAGTGGGCACCCGCTCTCTTCGTTTTACCAGGCAGGCTTTAAGGATTGGCTGAAAGGAAAACCAAGTCCTTTTCTACCGGGTGAAACCAAATACACGCTTACTTTCAAAGCGATACATTAGGGGGCTCAACTAGCAGCCTGTCGGACTTAAAACGTCAATCAAGATAGAATCGAACATCCAGTTGCAGTGGCGTCAAGCTCTATGAATAAATGGATATTCAAACCCGTTG
>NZ_CAMZOG010000144.1 GCF_947331445.1 Parendozoicomonas sp. Alg238-R29
CTCGTTGCTATGATGTTTGCTCAACTGGCAGGCCGGGTTTCCATTCAGGATCTGGTTGGGAATTTTAATATCTGCCACAACCACCATGACCATCTGGGTGTTTCTCGCATAAAACGTTCTTTATTGTCTGATGCCAACAGCACTCGGGCGGCCAGCATTTTCTCAGAAACTTTCTTCTTTCTATTGCAAAAGGTCAGAAGCCATCCGCCTCGGGGAGCAGCCAGTGATGTGGTTCGCCTGATTGACTCCACGACCATTGACTGTGAAGTGGCTCAGAACCTTCCCATCATAGCCGGTGTCATCTATGTTTTTGACCGAGCTTACGACGACTATAGCTGGCATCACGAAATGACCTGTCAGGGTAGGCAGTTTGTGGGCAGGATGAAAACCTCAGCCGTCTACGAAGTCGTTGAACGTCGAGAAACGACAGAAGACTTTGATCCTGAAAGACCAAGTCATCAGGCTCTCTTCTGACAGGTGATTCACTGTAATCACGCTAATGAGATTGACGAACACGTTGAAGAAGCCCTGCAAAGACTGAGGAAAGCCGGAGCCACTCTGCTAAACCAAACGATCCTGCTCAAAGACATCAATGATAGTTCGAATGCGCTGGCTGAACTGAACCATTCTCTTTTCAACGCCGGTGTGCTTCCGTATTACCTGCACCTTCTGGATCGTGTTCAGGGGGTAGCCCACTTTGACGTAACAAAGAAGAAAGCCAGACTACTGATCAAGGAGCTGATGCACCAATACCCAGGCTATCTGGCTCCCAGACTGGTCAGAGAAGTAGCTGGAGAGGCCAGTAAAACACCTATACCGATTAACCAGAGGGGGTGAGCACACATTATCCGGGAACTTTGCCCTCTTTCCCGGGTCTACCTGTTATTAACTGGACTCATATTGAATAACGAGGTTTGTTATGCTTGATCACGCAACAGCCCCGGAAAAATCTATTCTGCGGAAGTCCCCTGCTCCTCAGGCCCCTCCAGAAACAAGGGCTGCTGCCAAGCTAGAGGAAAGCCCTCAGGGGAAAAAAAAACCACTGACACACAGAAGCGTAAAAAATGTCCGACTCACCTATCTGAAATCACTTGGAACCCGGCTTGCTATCGAGTGCTTCAAGCAACAATCCCCCCAGGTTCAGGAATCCATCGTTACCATGTCAAACCCAGCGGAACTGACTGGGTTTATCTCTGATAACACTGCAGCTATTTTTCACGAAAATCCTGAGCTTAAAGCCCATATGCAGAAACGCCCAGGTGAATGTCCGGTTAACCTCCATGAATTACAAACAACCTTGGCCAATGATCTGTTAGTAGCACAATATTTATCTTATTTACGAGACAAAACAGAGTCTTCATTTCAACAACTGATGACTCTCTTTCATAATGCGATGGCTCTATTCCTGCTTAACCCAGACTACCCTGTTAGCCAACAAGTACTCCTTGCCAGCCCTGACCTCCTCATAACTCATATTAAGAATAACTTTTATAAGATCTTCAGACAGTGCGCGAATATCAAGCACTACATCCCGCCCGAGCAGATGCTTGAGCACATTCAGCTGTATGAAGTGCAAGCCCAGTTGAAGATGAGTCTGTCCAGGCTGACCTATAGAAAGCATTATACGGATGAGATTGATATACGCCCAAAACACAGAAGAGACCTTGAGTATGAAGCTGGATTACCGTCAAAAAAAGCAAACAGGGAAGGGAGAGACTCAGGCGAAGATGAAGATAAAGGAGTCGGTTGGGACATATTCATCGGAGACCATCAAAGTATTTTTGAAAGTAAAATGGCCGATATGACATCCGCAGCTGAACTTATGACGCTCAGTTTCTGGGGAGACGGGATGGCCATTGACGGGCATTTACTGGACCAATGTGATTTAAAGATGACCCAATTGGTTGTAACCAATCTCACCAACATTCTGGCTCTGGGCTCAGACATGGCAGAGTTCGTTACAGACTGCCGAGCCGTTCTTACCATGGAAGAGCCTTCTCGTAGTACCTACATACAACTATGTGGCGAGGATATTCACGGCCTGCTTACCGAAAAGCTGGAGGAAATGGATAAGACAGCTACCAATATAATCGACTGCATGAACTGGCGAGGAAGAAATCATGGTGACGTGGAACGTTGCATCCTTTATCTTCGCCGCTTCTATAACGAGAACCCGGTCGATTACCTCCAGTCTCTGCTGAATAAAGTGGATCACGAATACCTTGTAGAGCAGATGTCCATGACACTGAATTCCCCCTCAGAAGACACGGTGCTTGAAAGCAATCTGGCAGAGGCTACTGAAAGAGCCCGAAGCCTGGATACTGGCAAAAACATCAGTAGCTCCACGTTCCCTAAAGAAGAAAAACAGCTTTGGCTGAGACGCATCACCGAATCCTGGACCTCAGGACAACCGATAAACTGGAACCAACCCGAATCCTGAAGAAATAACTTTTTTTATCCGCTCTCTTGAATAATGTCTTCTATTCGCATTGTTCATTCTGAGTCGACAATCTCTCACAAGTCGTGCCGTTAATTTTACTCCTTGCTGCGCAGGATTCTTTCAGCCTGTGATCTTAGTATACAGGTCGGCTCTTAAGGATTGATCAGGGCAGATTTTCAGGATAATTCCATAGACGTGCAGAATGAGAGGATTCCGCTGCAACTCCCATCGCAAAGCCTGAACAGTTTAACGTTCAGTCAAACAGATGTGCATGCGGTTCATCAATGGCTCGGTGAGCTACCCAAGACAGATATAGAGTTCTATCGTAGAACAGGCGCTGGGGGAGCTCGCCTGAAGGAAGAAAGGCTCTTCTGGAAGTCCTTGAGCATCTGCTCGGTGATCGTAAAAGTTAGGGAATCTTACTCTTCTGATAGTGATAGCCATAGCCACTTCTCTGAAAATATTATGGATGTACTTTCAGAGAGATTGTTATGGCTATTGGGAGTGGTGGAGCCAGGTCGGTGCAACTGTGTTTCGGAGATCTGTTGATTGCTAATGAGGAAGCGACAGATGTCGTTTCTGCGCATGATGTTGATGATATTGAAAACCCACCTCTAACGACGCCATTAGCAGGAATGGGATGTCAGGCTTGGGGCAGAGGTGTTGAAGAGTGCCCCCCTATACTGCGTCTCCCACCTGAACTCTTATGTCACCTTTTCAGCTTTACAAGTCTTCGGGAAAGAATCCGTCTGTGCCATACTTGTAAGCAGCTTAATGCCGTCCATGCCACCCCTTATCTCCTCAAAAGGCAGATATTTAATCTGTATCCAGATGTTTATAAGTTCCTTCGTTTTCACGGTATGGCTCTTCATACTGGTCGTTTGAAAGCAGTTAATGAAGCGACTGGCCGTGACTGGACAGATTATTCACCAGAAGTTCACTTTATTATGGCCCGTTATCTGAACCTGATTCACCCACCTGAAAAAGTATTCAAAGAACTGAAAGAGCACGCCCGGGGTTACAGTATTACAAGCGCGTCCTGGTCACCGAATGGGCACTACTTGGCCTCAGCTGGAACCGATGGACGATGCAATGTATGGAACCTTGATAAGGCAGAGAATCATGAGCTGATTTACATGAATTGGGACTCCAGCGGCAATAATGAGGTAATGAGTGTATCTTGGCACCCCGAAGGTAAGCTTCTGGCGGCAGGCTTTTCGAATGGATATATCAAGATTATTGAGCCGCTTACTGATCTGAAGATTGTTCACTCATTTAAAGCTCACCAGGATACGATTACGAGTGTGTCCTGGCGTCCGGATGGAAGTTGTTTTGCTTCAGGATCTTGTGATTCAACAATCAAGATGTGGGCGCCAGACAAGGATGACTATGGCAATGCCCTTCCTTCCCTTAAGGGAAACCTTGGAAGAGTGACATGTTTAGCCTGGTGCTCTGATAATCGACGGTTGGCCTCCGGCTCTGATAATGCAAAAACCACTATATGGGATACAGCCAAAACGGGCAGTGAGAGGTTTGTGACCAACTTGCTAGGCCATGAGGACACTGTTACGCAAGTGGCCTGGAGTTACGGTGCTCGTTTGGCAACCTGTTCGCGGGATGGGAGCATTCGGGCCTGGAACTTGAGTCAAGAGGCGGTGGCGACCCTTATTTGCACGATTAGGGGACATAAGAATTTTGTGACGGGTTTATCCTGGAGTAGTCGCGGCTTTTTAGCGTCCTGTGCCCTCGATAAAACGGTGAAAATGTGGGATGTCGATTTAGCAGGTGATAACAAATGCCTGGGAACAATAGAGTCTAAAAGTCAGTTTAAAAGTTTAGCCTGGCACCCAGATGGCCAGCGTCTGGCAACAGGTAATCGAGAAGGTGAAATTCTTGTGTTGGATGAGGCTCCCTAAACGTCAACTGACTCTTTCCAATCTGGTACAGATGTCCGCCTTTGATCCTCTGTAGTTTGTGTTGTTGTGAAGATTCGTGAATTGAGTATTCTTTCTGTAATTTCTGCCAGACCTTGGAAACAAAGGTCGGAACATAACTTAAAAAAAGACAGGCATAAAGCTGCATACAGTGTATGACCCGAAGGCAGATACGCCTACTTTTTTCGAATTGACCACCGCCAAGAGAAATGACTGTACAGCGGTACAGCAAATAGCCCGAATAATCAGTCTTAATCTGACCCGCCGTTGCTCTTTGTTGGAATTATTCAGTGATCCTCCGGATAGCATGGAAGTCGATTCACTCCAGAATCAGGGGGTCTAATGCCGATACCCTGCCCTTCATCAACAAAGTGAACAGGAATGCACTCCCGTACACTTTTAATACACTTCCGTCACTTTTCTCGTCACTTGACATACATATGAAAAACAACTGTATTTTTATACAGTAAATATGAAACAATAGTTCACGACATATGCCGCCTGCAAGGCAGAGGCGTTTTCACAACCAATCTGAGGATCACCAATGGCCGTCATCCCTATGTGGCAATGTGACCGGGACGGAAGCATGTTTGCAGATCGTAAAGCCGCCGAAGAACATGACCGTATGCTCGAACTTGCTGACTATCTGTCTGGCTTTCTACAAACTCAGATGTCTCAGGCTAATGGCTTGACTGAAGAGCAGGCCGAAGAGATTGGTTTGATCCTTGCCCGACATAAAGAACCATTAAGCCGCGCCTTTAAAGGCAAACCCTCCATGCTGCTGGAATTGATGGAAGAGGAAGACAAGGAAGAGGCCGAAGCCGTATAAACTGATTTGCATCAACAAGTATTTTAAAAACAGCCAGATAGGCACGCTTTTCGGTTTTTGTGTTCAGTTTTGCCCTGTTGTGAACAAAACCACACACCTAGACTGAAATCGCTATCTAAAGATGCCTCCCACTCCAACATCTTTGGATGTTTTCAGGTAAATCCCTGCTTAGCCGGACAACGTTTGTTGTCCGGCATTTTATTTTTAACTCGGTATTATTTGGTAGCATTCGCGTAGAACAGTTGCCATTCAAGAACGACTACACTTCCTTCCTGTCGAACACCTATATATTTGCCTCGTCAGTAAAATCTGTGGGTCATTTCAGGC
>NZ_CAMZOG010000145.1 GCF_947331445.1 Parendozoicomonas sp. Alg238-R29
AAGGAAATACCCGGACTCACAAGCTCAGACTCAGCCGGGTTTTGCACCGTGATCAAAGCAGTAAAACGTCCGTCAGTGCTGGTGTGCAGCATATCCGTTCGCGTAACTTCTTCGACGATACTCTGCTCTCTATAAGCAGTCATAAAATTACCGAGTTCTCCGCAGGGCTCAACCATGGCCGTCGCATTTGGGGTGGCCTTTTAAACACGGATCTTGGCTTTCAGAAAGGCAGTACGGCTTTTGGCGCACAGAAAGACCATCATCCTGTGGCAGGCCAGCCCAGAGCCCAGTTCAGCAAATACACAGCAACACTGTCTTACTTGCGGCCATTCACACTGTTACAGGAACGTTTTCGCTTTTCCTCACTGGCCACGGGGCAGTGGAGTCAGGATGTACTTTACGGCCCCGTACGCTTCAGTATTGGCGGTCTTAACTCTGTTCGAGGATTTCGTGATCAATCGCTGAGCGGTGACAGCGGCGGCTATTGGCGTAATGAGTTGAGTTGGATGACACCCATCACTCTCAGCGGCTTTGATCACGTGTTCCAGAGTTTCTCCGCAACAGCTGCTTATGATGCTGGCGTGATTCATGGTGGAAAATATAACAGTCGCCTGCATGGTCGGATGACCAGCCGGGCGCTGGCCTTTGCTCTGCAGGGTAAACATTTGAGCACCTCAGTGACTCTGGCGGAGTCACTCAGTCGGCCTGATGCTATTACCGAAAAAGAACACCCAGTCTGGTTCCAGATCAGTGTAAAGATTTAACCGATTTATCTCGTTGCATGTGTGCCAAGCGGTACCTCTAAAACAAACACAAAGAATAAACACTTCTGGATGCCTCAGGAGCCGAGAAGATATGGATATAACCAGAAACGCTGGCCGTTTTACCGCATCAGTTCTTATCTACCTGCTGACTGTGAATCCCGTTCTGGCTGCAGGCATTGCGCTGGATAATCAGTTTAATGATAACGCCAGCTTGTCCCAGACCAGCTTGTCTCAGGCCAGCAATGGTGTGCCCATAGTGGCTATTGCCACTGCCAATGGGCAGGGGCTTTCTCATAACCGGTTTAGTGAATACAACGTCACCAGCAGTGGCATTATTCTCAATAACCTGGCCACTGGTTCTGCTACTTCACAATTAGGTGGTGTGCTGGATGCCAATGGTAACTTGAACGGTATCAGTGCCAGTTTGATTCTGAATGAAGTGACTGGCACCAACCCAAGTTTGCTGCAGGGTTATACCGAGGTGTTTGGAACCCAGGCTGATGTGGTGGTTGCTAACCCCTACGGCATTACCTGCAACGGCTGCGGTTTTATCAATACACCCCGTGCCACACTAACGACCGGTACACCCATTATTGAAAATGGCGTGTTAACACAGCTGGACGTGAACGGTGGATCAGTAGCCATAGAAGGCCTTGGGCTGAATGCCAGCAATATTGATCAATTTGATATTATCACTCGAGCTTTAACCCTGAATGCTGAACTCAATGCTAAAGAACTCAGCATTATCACTGGCCGGAACACGGTAGATTACCAGGATCTGTCAGGCACTGTTAAAGCATCGGATGGCACAACGGCACCTGTATTTGCTCTTGACGCTTCAGCCTTGGGAAGCATGTATGCCAATAGTATTCATCTGATAGGAACGGAGACCGGTGTGGGCGTCCGCTCCCTGGGCGATATCGCCACACGTAGTGGAGATCTTAGCCTGAATGTGAATGGCAATCTGTCATTGAACACAGCATCAGCCCAAAATATCACCCTGTCCTCAAGTCAGGACATTGCCCTTAACGGTGATGTTTATGCTCTCAATCAATTGAGCGTCAGCGCACAGGATACAATAACCGTAAACGAAACCGTGGCCGCTGGCACCAGCGCCGTTTTAACTGCCCGAAACCTGGCGCAGCAAGGCAACCTGCTTGCAGGTATTGAGAGCGACGGCACTCGCAACAATTCCGGTGAGCTATCCGTGACAACGCAATCACTCGTTAATACCGGAACGATGCTTGCGACCGACCAGTTGCTGATTAACACCAATACGCTCGATAACCGTAATGCCAGCCTGTTATCGAATAATGCCTTAACGATAACCGCAGACACGCTGGATAACAGTGGCGGCCTGATCGATGCAACAAGCGATGTGCACATCTCAACGACCGGTCTGCTAACCAACCGTGACAGTGCCAATAACACTGGTGTTCTTAACAGCAGCACCGGCAATATTACTCTGACAGTTGATAGCCTGGTTAACAGCGGACAAATTCAAGCTGGTGTCGGGGCGCTGGCTATTACTACGACAGGTGTCGTTGATAATCAGCAAGGTACGCTAATTTCACAGAGCACGAGCCTGAATGCCAGTGAGCTGAACAACACCGGTGGCCGGATTGTCGGTGACACAGTGATTCTTAACAGTCAGTCCACCATCAATGATCAAGGTCAGGTTCTGGCGGGTTTGGGTGGTGTATCCATTTCAGGCAGTGATGTAAACAACCAGAATGGTCTTATCGAGAGTGCTTCTTTTTTCACATTAAACCTAACGGGGTTGTTTGATAATAATGGTAAAGGAAGCCGTATACGCTCACTGGGGACCGGTAATATTCTCTCCAGTATCACTGCTGCAAAAATCAATAATGCCAATAACGGTCTGATCGAAACCAACAACAGTCAGCTTACGCTGGATACAAGCTCAGGCTCGGACCGTGAAGATCTGCTGAACGACAACGGTACAATTCGCCATACAGGAAATGGCATAGTCACGGTCAAGGCTACTCACTGGAATAACGGCCATGGGTCAGTCATTTCTGACGGAAACCTGAAGGTTACAGCAGATACTGTGACTAATATCAGCGGCTTTATTTCATCAGGGCTGTCTCACTACCAGATTACTAACAGTCTTGATAATACGCAGGGGCGCCTGGAAAGTGGTTTGCTTAATATTACTGCTGGCTCTCTGCTGAACCACGGTGGTTATGTTGTACAGTTCGGTGATAGCGATCAAACGATTTCTATTGCTGATGTTTTCGATAATGGTGACCGTCGCTCTCCACCAGGTCACCTTCTGACCGCAGCGAACAATGTCTCAGTTTCTGCCAGCCTGTTGCTCAACAGCGGCCAAATAAACCATACCGGTTCGGGCGCTCTAACCCTAGGAGCCAGAAGCGTTGAGAACCAGGGAACCATAGGCAGTGATGGCAGCATTCATTTTAATCGTGGTCGCTATTTCAGTGACCTTACCGGAGTTGTGCAGGCCAGTGAGACACTGTCTTTTACTGGAGAAGGTGTCGACAACTTTGGCGGTAGCCTGTCAGCAAAAAATGTGACTGCCAATATAGAGCGAGGTTCGTTCTACAACACTGGTAAGCTCGAAGCCCTCGACAGCTTCACTATCAATGTTTCAGATTACATCGGCGATGATGGTTCTCTTCGTTCTCTTTCTGAAACCGGCGACAGTCAGTTAACAGCGCGCTCTTTTTTATCCCTGAGCAACGGCAGCCTATCTACAAATAACGAAAATCTGTTTATAACTGCACCTGAGCTAAATGCACGTCAAGGGCAAATTACCCACGCAGGTAACGGGACTCTTCAGTTCAATGTAATGAATCTGTCTGGTGACCTTGACGTTGGTACAAATGGGTTTTTAGCTGCTGATGTTATTAGCAACTGGAATCTAACCGGGGGAGACATCTCCGCGGATACTCTGCGTTTCAAAGGTTCTGACAGCATAACCAGTCTTGCAAGTATTGAAGCCAATCATCTGGATATCAATCTTGGTGGTGATCTGAATGTTGAAAGCGGCGTGCTGACACAGCGTGGTACTGATCCACAGATCATTGCTGCTAAAAATATTATTAATACGGGAGCTATTTCTTCAAATGCTTCCACTCTTACCTTCCAGGCCGATTCAATTACTAATGATGGGCGTGTACTGCACTATGGGCTAGAAGGGTTGCTAGCGCATGTATCAGGAACATTCGTAAATAGTTTTGAGTGGATTAGTAATGCCAAGGCCAGTATCACAGCAGACGAAATCAGAAACACGAGAGATATCACAAGCCAGAATATGACATTGAATGTACGCCTTTTGGATAACGAATATGGGCGTATTCACAGTTTTGGCGACCACTTGAATATCAATGTTCAGCAAAACTTCATCAATAGACAGGGAATAATCTGGAGTGAAAACGGCGCAATATTGAGTGCAGATCAACTGCATAATGCTAACGGAAGGATAGAAGCTAAAAATACGATTGATTTCACCCTTAATGAATTTGTCCAGAACTATGGAGCTGTTCTGAATGCGGGCGAGAGCATCACTGTGAACAGTGATGGAAATTTGAAAATCGATGGAAGCTTCAGAGCTCAGGGCGACTGGCGATTTAACATCGGTGGTACCTTTTTTAACAGTGCTTATCTCGCGACTCAAGGTGATATTACGATCAATGCGGGATCTCTATTCAGTGAAATAGAAACCTCTATCGCAGCAGGGAATGATCTGGTCCTGAATGTCACGAGTGATATTGCCGATGATGGCTATGTCTACTTGACGGCCAAGAATGATTTATTTGTGACGGCGGCGCGCATCTTTAACACGGAGTCTGTTTTTGCCGCGGGCCGGGATGCAGTGTTTAACTTGAGTGGCAATAGCACAAATAATGGTCTGATTTTCGCTGGTCGGAATCTTTCTGTATTCAGTCAGGGACGATTCCTGAACCTGCGAGGAGACGTTTTTGCCAGCCAGGATTTTGTCTATGCGCTTGACAACACGCTGGCGAAAGGCGGCGTTCTGGAAAACCGTTCTGGAACAATAGAAGCCTTTGGCGGTGATTTCAGTGCCTACGCTGACAACGTTATGAATACCAAGGATGTTTTCGAACATCAGGTATTTGAAACAACAGCACCGATTCAGCAGACCTGCTCGGATTGTAGTGGTGATAATTACTCTGGCAATCTGATTATTTCAAGTTATATCTCGGATGTTATTACTCAAGACTCACCTGCTGCCCAGATGCTAGCCGCCGGGAACCTTGTGATTGAAACCGGGGATGGCAATATTGAGAACGCTTATAGCCAAATTCTTGCGGGCGGTGATATTACCCTGACGGGAACACGCCTGACCAATACCGGTTTTTCCAGTGGTGAAAAAGTCGTCACGGAAAGCCGCTCAGGGCGTATGACCGATGGCACCTATGAGCGAACCTACGACAACCATGTCAAGCCTTACAACAAAAACAAGGTTGAGTGTACCTGGTGCCAGAGTGATGGGAATGAAACGGTTTACCGGGTTCATGGCGGTACCATTCCTGCTGCACTGTATGCAGCCCCCTGGTCTGAAGACAGCCGTATAGAAACCTACATTCCCCTGGTTGAGAGCCCTGGATTAAT
>NZ_CAMZOG010000146.1 GCF_947331445.1 Parendozoicomonas sp. Alg238-R29
AAGCGTAAGCCAGCAGCTCGCAAGACTGCGAAGAAGACTACCGCTAAGCGTAAGCCAGCAGCTCGCAAGACTGCTAAGAAGGCAACCGCAAAGCGTAAGCCAGCAGTTCGTAAGACTGCTAAGAAGGCAGCGGCTAAGCGTAAGCCAGTTAAGAGAGCGGCTAAGCGTCGGTAATATCTGTTACATAGTTAACAGATTCATAACGGGGCTACAACGCCCCGTTATTTATTTCAGGAAAGCCCTTCCCGCTAGTAGGAATACCAGTCCGTAAAGCCTAAAATCCGCCCCATGATCAGGTTATCTCAAGTCAGTTTATTGCGCGGTGGTAAGGTTTTGCTGTCAGACAGCGATCTTGTCATTCATCCAGGGCAGAAGGTTGGTCTTACCGGTGTAAATGGTTCCGGTAAATCCTCTTTATTTTCATTAGTTCAGGGACGGATACATGCCGATACCGGTGAATTCTCAATACCATCGGGGTGGCGACTTGCCCATATGGCCCAGGAGGTACAAGCACTTCAGCAGGCCGCAGTGGAATATGTGCTGGATGGGGACCGTGAACTGCGGCGCATTGAACGTGAGCTAGCGTCTGCCGAGAAAGAAAGGGATGACCATGCTTTGGCGCGTCTCCATGCTGATTTTGATGCTCACCATGGTTATACCGCACGCTCTCGTGCAGAACAGCTTATGCACGGTCTTGGTTTTCGACAGGATCAGGTAAACACAAATGTTTGCGATTTCTCCGGTGGTTGGAGGATGCGCTTAAATCTGGCCCGTACCTTGATGTGCCCTTCCGATCTACTGTTGTTGGATGAGCCAACCAACCACCTGGATATGGACGCTATTCTCTGGCTGGAGGAGTGGCTGAAACGTTATCCGGGAACTTTGTTATTAATTTCCCACGACAGAGACTTTCTCGATAACGTAGTTGAGCATGTCGCTCATATCGAAAAACAAAACATTACTCTTTACCGTGGAAACTACACTGCCTTTGAGCGAATCCGTTCAGAGCGCCTGGCTCAGCAACAGGCTGTTCATGAACGTCAGGTAAGGGAGCAGGAGCGTCTGACACGCTTTATTGAACGCTTCAGGGCCAAAGCCACCAAGGCACGTCAGGCTCAGAGTCGAATCAAAGCACTGTCCCGTATGGACATGGTTTCTCCGGTTCATGCGGATTCGCCCTTTAAATTTCGCTTCCCTGTTTCGGATAAGCTTTCTTCGCCCCTGATTTCATTACGCAAGGCCTCTCTAGGGTATGAAACTGCCTTATTGAAAAACGTCACCCTGAACCTTCAGCCGGGCGACAGCATTGGTTTGCTTGGACCAAATGGTGCCGGTAAGTCCACACTGATAAAAACGCTGGCCGCTCAACTTGAAATGATTTCTGGCGAAGAGCAACGGGGGGAACACCTTCGTATCGGTTATTTTGCCCAGCATCAACTGGAATCCCTGGATCAGGATGCAACACCAACCATCCATATTCAGAGACTATCTCCCGATGAGCGAGAGCAACGCATTCGAGATTTCCTTGGTTCCTTTGGTTTTCATGGGGATAAAGTTGATGAAAATGTCGGATCGTTTTCTGGCGGTGAGCAGGCACGGCTGGCTTTGGCAATAATTGCCTGGCAGAAACCAAACCTGCTGCTGTTGGACGAACCTACCAACCATTTGGACTTGGAGATGCGTCATGCGCTCACCATGGCCCTGCAAGAGTTTGATGGTGCAATGGTACTGGTATCTCACGATCGTCACCTGCTGCGTTATACCGTAAACGATCTCTATCTTGTTCACGATGGTGCTGTAGAGCAGTATGACGGCGATCTGGATGGCTATGCTGCCTGGCTGGCCAAACAGAAGCGTGAGGAAGTCGCTGGCGCTGTAGATTCTGAAACAGAGGCTTCTCAAAAAGGCGGAATGTCCGCTCAGGACAAAAAAGCCCGTAAAAGGCTTGAGGCTGAGCTGAGAGAGAAACTGCGTCCATACCGCAAAAATGTCGCCAAACTTGAACAGGAAATGGAAAAACAGCAGGCCACTCTTCAAAAGGTTGAAGAACGGCTGATGGATACTTCTCTCTATGAAGAGTCAGCCAAAGCGGAGTTGAAAAAGCTTCTGGATGAGCAGGCCGCGCTGAAAAAGGCATCAGCAGTTACGGAGGAAAACTGGCTGCAATCTTCAGAAGAGTTGGAAGCCATGGAAGAAGAAATTATTCAATTAAGCGAATAAATGGCATTGGAGTTTTTTCTGGTGGCTGCCCCTTGCTGCCAGAAAAAAGTTCTTTAAATGTATTTTTTTGTAGGTGTAAGTGTGGATTGATGGTTTTCTATCCATGTGCCATATATGGATATGCTTTATCAATGTCAGGATTCTTTACCTCAAAAGGGCGTAATGCTGACAAATGGTTAATCCAGCCATAATAAAATAAGGAACCCTCATCATGGGGAACTTTTTGATAACGCGCTAACTGTTTCACTTGAATCATTTTTATGCGAGAAATCGCTGCTACAGCACGTTAAGGGGCTTATTTTTGTCTTCTTCCATCAAGTCTACCGATGTTATTGCAATTGGCCTGATGACATTTGCGCTCTTTCTTGGCGCAGGTAATATGATTTTCCCTCCCTATCTGGGGCAAGTTGCCGGGCCTGACCTGGTCGTGGCAACAATTGGCTTTCTTCTTACTGGTGTTGGTTTGCCCCTGCTGGGTGTAATTGCAGCAGCCCGTCTTGGTGGTGGCTTGAGCAACTTCACCCGCGATCTGCCTCAATGGGTTTCCATCGTTGTGGGTCTGGTTCTGTATCTTGCTATAGGGCCACTCTTTGCCGCGCCGCGCACAGCTATTGTGGCCTGGGAAATGAGTGTCGCTGATATCTTTGAAAGTTATGATAGCGGCCAGATGATTTACAGTGCAGTCTTCTTCGCAATTACCCTGTGGCTTTCCCTGTTTCCAGGGCGGCTGATAGATAATATCGGCAAAGTGATAACACCAATGCTAGTACTGGTTCTCCTGTCTATCGCTGTTGGCGTTGTGTTCTTCCCTCTTGGTCCTGCAGGAAATGTTGCTCCAACTCTGGAAGACAGTGCTTTTTCCTGGGGGTTCCAGCAGGGTTACCAGACAATGGATACGCTGGCATCTCTGGCTTTCGGGATTGTGATTATCACAGCTCTGCGAGAACGCGGCGTTTCTGATAGTGCGGAATTGACCCGATATACGATCACCGCAGGTGTTATCGCTGCGGTTGGACTATGCGCTGTTTATGTGACACTGGCTTATCTCGGTGCTACAAGTCACACAGTGGTGCCTGGGGCGGAAAATGGTGCAGATATTTTAACCAGTTATATCTACCAGCTTTATGGTCAATGGGGGATGTTTTTACTGGGCGCTTCCATCACTCTGGCGTGCCTGACAACCTCTGTAGGTTTGATGACTGCTTGTGGTGAGTACTTCAGCGAAACTCTGCCGATTCTTGGTTACCGTGGTTTTGTGATTCTCTGCACATTTGTCAGCGCATTAATTGCCAATGTTGGATTGAATGAACTTCTGGAACTTACGATTCCGGCGCTGCTTATTATCTACCCAGTAGCGATTTGCCTGATTCTTCTGGCCTTGGTTCGGGATTATTTGAAAAACCCTCCCCGTACTTACCTGATGACATTGTTCCCGGTATTTGTGGTTGGGTTTATTGACGGCCTTGCTGCCAGCAGTGTGGAGTGGGCAAAGGTTATTTCGGAAGGTTCTCTTTCCGTGTTGCCATTACACGATGAAAGTTTGGGATGGCTACTGCCTGGTATAGTTGGATTAATGCTTTCCATGGTGGGAAAAAAAGCAGAAGAAGATTAATTTATCTTCTTGAAAACCAACAAAGGCTACCCGAAGGTAGCCTTTGTCGTTTAAACCGGATTTGTCGTTTAAGCCGGATTTGTCGTTTAAGCCGGAAAGTAACACGGTTTAAACGTTTTCTTCCTGAACGCTATCCAGGCGGCCAAGCAGTGCCCCGACTTTCTCAGACCAGGATTTTAGTTCGTTGCGAAGATCGGTGTTTTCCTGTTCCAGCTTGCTTTTGGCTTCACGCAGCTCGTCCAGTTCCAGACGATAAATACCAATTGTTTCAATCGCACTTTGAATTTTTGACTCTAGCTGGCTCAGGGATTCAATGGACATACTTAGCATCTCATAGAGAAAGATTTTGACCTGCTCATATTAGGAGTTTTCAGGGGGTGGAGTAAATATAAGAAAACGATCGTTCTGTATTTGTATGTGACAGAGTTCTTTTTTTGTAGCTGGGAAAGGCCAGTTGAGTAGTTTTCACAGGGGCAAACAGTTCTAGCAGCCTGTCGGACTGGCCCGTCCATTTGAGTCCTTTTTGATCATATCGGCCTACAGAGCTCATATCTGCCTTCAGAGGTCACTTACTCAAACAGAACGCCAGCGTAACCTCATGAGACAGTGGCTGACTACAAGCCAATAAAGCACCAGAGCCAGCCATTTTTTATCATCGACTTGCTTCAGGTTGAACATTCGGCGCAGGTTGAATGTCAGGCAGACCAGATCCCACTCTTTCGAGACCACTTCCAGTCCCCGCACCAGGAATCGCCGATATCCCATTGCCTCCTTCTGTATTCCGAAGGTGGGCTCTATCGTGCATTTTCGTCGGCTGTAGATGGCTCGCCCTTCTTGTGTCTGCAAGCGCCAGCGCATCCACTCCAAGACACTGGCATCATCATCCGGGACTGGCGGGTCCGGCTGGAAACGCTGCAAGGGGGGCGGGTTGTGCTCATCCCGTTTTATAGCAATGTAGGGTGTCAGTTCTTCTTTATCCACAGCGCAGACATTAGCCTCGCTGAAGTAGCCCGTGTCGGCCAGTAACCCCTCAGCTTTTCCAAGCACGGGGGCCAGTATGCGTAACTGTCTGAGTGTTGGCTCAACTTCTTTTTTGTCATTCGGTGCCTGAGTCACATGACGTGTCACGATCAGACCACTCCCGATGTCTACAGACGCCTGGGCATTGTAGGCTTGTTCGAATGCACCACCGGCAGTGGGCATAATACGAGATTCGTCGTCTGTCAGGTTGACCTGGTCTTTGTCCCCTGCACCTGGTTCCGGTGGCTTTGGCGCTTTGCCGGGATGCTTGCGCTTATTGCGTTTCTCTATTTTCTCTTCGTACTCTACCTGTTCTTGCTGGTAGCGTTCGTCTGCTCGGCG
>NZ_CAMZOG010000147.1 GCF_947331445.1 Parendozoicomonas sp. Alg238-R29
TTTTAAAGACACATATCTTCTCGGAAGAGAGTTTGTTAGATCAGGAAGCATCCCATTGGCTCAACCCACATTTATTGTGAACAGAGCCGGTCAAAAGGGGTCGGGTCAGGTACATTAAAAAAATGAACCTGACCCCTTATTGGTCCTTATTGGTCCCTCCATCTTTGTTGGCTCTATCTCAGCCAATTATTCATACACTGAGCGGTTACTTTTATTTTGGACGACCTTGCCATGTTCTCCCTCTCCCCGGCTTGTAAGGTTTGACAGAATGAGTGTACTTCCTGCTCTGTTTTTTTAAAACGCAGGAAAATTGTTTGAACAGCCTTCATTAACTTTAAGTAGGTTGCATGTGTATCCCGTTCCAGCCACTTGGTGTATACAACACGAACACATTCTCGAATACTGTAAGGGTTGTCTGTCTTTATAATGCGAAGCATCTCGTGGGATAAACCGAGACTGAGACCAATCTCATTCCAATACTCAGCAGTAATATCAAAGATGAGGTTAAGCGCATAATGGCTGGGCCGCTGGTTGGCTATATCTTCGTATTGCGTGACAAAGGGTTCTCCTCCTGAAGAGGCCTGACATTGCTCCTCAGAATCATCGCTTTTCGCTTTTTTTCCCGGGGGCTGTTCTGCAGAGTTCAGAGATTGTTGATCGAGAGCCAGCTCAATATTTTTTCTCTTCAGATTAAAAAGTTCTTCTCTCAAGTGGAGCGACTCTTCCTGCCATTGATGAGCTAGTTGCTCTGCACGTTGTAATTCTTGTCGGTGTTTATTCCTCTCCTCTTCAAGTTGTGCTGCGAGAGCCTGAGTTTGTGCCAACACCTTTTGATACGCTTCAACGGGGACGGTACTCGGCGACGGCGGACTAAAAGCCTTGTATTTCTGCCCCTTATACGTTTGATCTAAATGATCGGCTTCTGTCACGCAACCGACACTAGGCGACCTTAACACCGCTAGAAGTGTCTCGAGGTTAGCCATCCTATCCTCATGCATCCATTCATCCAGAACCATTCTTAATTTTTCTTCAGGCCCGTCATAATTCGCCTCAATCTCCTCCATAAGGCTTTCAGGGAGGAGTTTACATCCCAGTGGCGCAATTTCTACGCTCCTAAGTTGTTCACACAACTGATCGACCAAAGGCAAAGGGCGCCCGACCATTGTTGTCCCGCCCGTCGGGTTTGCTGTGTCCCCATTCAGAAAACGCTCCAGCCCCAGTTGTTCTATATCCATAGCCGCAGTGTTTAACTGTGTGTCCGAAGTGCGCAAGGCATTCACCAGCACTTCCATTGAGCGTTGGTCCGGGTATTGTTCATGCCAAGTATTTAACATCTGAAAATAGGCATCCTGATTGGTTTTGCAGTTTGCATTAATCTGATCAAGCAGCTTCATATCCTTGGCGTCGAAAATTTTAGCTCCAAACTCACGCCATTGATACGCTACACAGGCGGTGTGTTTGATGAACATGGGAATATTGAGGGCTGGCTTCTCGGACGACGAATGAGAAGGTTCGTGGTAAGAAAAAAAGCCTCTCCTCGTAGAGGGTGAAGTGCCTCTTGCGAACATAATGATGTACTCCTTTACGTTACGCTTGTATGTCCTCTGCGCTCTCCCTGTGAAGGAGGCACCATTCAATAGAGTCAGACAAGGAAGGAGATTGCAGAGTTGCCATTCAACAAATTATTGGAAAGGATACTGACTATGTAGTCAGTAAGGCTGTACAAAAACGGAGTCTTTCAAGATAGTTGACCCAAAAACCTGTTATTAAACAGCCATTTTCAAGCCTGCTTCATCTGGCAACCTTTCCGGGTTGAGAGCAACAGAATGTACCGGCTCCCAATTTCGAGTGCTGCCTGTCCAACGATCTGGATGAGCGGCTTTCGCTGCCTCATAAATTTCATGTCTGTATGCCAACAATGCATGATCTTCACCGTTATGGCGCTGAGCAGGTGTAACAAAGCGGATACTGCTATGGCGATGTTCAGTGTTGTAAAACTTCACGAAGCGCAACATCCATTGACGACTGCTGTCCAGCGTTTTAAATCCCTGTGATGGCCACTGAGGACAGTACTTCACGGTTTTTAATATCGCTTCACCAAAGGCGTTGTCATTACTCACTCTTGGACGACTATGGGATGGTGTGATACCCAGATCCATCAGCTTTGCTTTAAACGTTGCTGATGTCATGGGAGCACCATTATCCGCGTGCAGAACCAACGGTGACTTTAAACACCGTTCAGCGAGAACGGCACGTTCAATCAAGGCGCTGGCCAGTTCACCCGATTCTTGGTCGTAGACTTCCCAGGCAACGATTTTGCGACTATAAATATCAAGCACAAGATAGAGATACCAGTACTGCCCGCGAACACGTGATGGAATGTAGCTTATGTCCCAACACCACACTTGATTTGCCTTTTTCGCAATATACGTTGTTGGTTTTTTTCTCACGGCACGCCGTTGAGTACGCCCTCGGTGATGAAGCTGGTCGTTCGCTTTCAGCACTCTGTAAAAACTGGATTCGGAAGCAATGTATTCGCCTTTGTCTGCCAGCATCGGAACAATTTGCGAGGGAGGAAGACTGGCGTATTCTTGCTTGTTGCAAATGTCCAAAATACGTTGACGCTCATCTTGAGGGGTTAAGCTTCCTCGTCGTCTATCCCGTAGAAGGCATTGAGCTTTTTTGATAACACCAGCAGAGCCGCAGTTTCGGCCAGGGCTTTATCTTTGCGACGGACCTCACGCTCAAGTTCTGTAATACGCTTACGTTCTTTCTGGAGTTGACGTTTATCTTGGGCTACCTGGTGCTCAGCAGTCTTGGCTCCATTTAAACAGGCGGTTTTCCATTCCTGAACTTGTTCAGGGTACAGGCCCTTACTACGACAATATTCACTCAGTTCAGTTTCTGAAAGAGTGGCCGTCTCAATAACAACGGCAAACTTGGCCTCAGCGGGCCACTGCTCGGAATTATGTTCGTTCCCTGGCACAGGCAAACCATTCTGTTTTAATGTCTTGCGCCAATTATACAAAGTGGCCACACAAATACCTTCCTCCTGAGCAACATCAGGAACAGAGCGGTTGTGTGGAGGCAAAAGCTTCTTGAGAATGGCAGCTTTACGCTCTTCTGAGTAACGGGGCATTCCAGCCTTCTACCACCCACTGTCTGACTCTTGAAATCCACCAATTATCAGCATGAACGAAAGATATTTTCCCCTTCACTATTTGTCCCCTTCACGTAGTGGCCAAGCTGTTGCAGCACCACCATCTGGCTTTGTGTAGTACCCTCTAATTCTAACACCACTTGGAGATACGCCTTCCCATTGTT
This sequence comes from Parendozoicomonas sp. Alg238-R29, assembly GCF_947331445.1. Lineage (GTDB taxonomy): Bacteria > Pseudomonadota > Gammaproteobacteria > Pseudomonadales > Endozoicomonadaceae > Sansalvadorimonas. Next base: position 3,325 of record NZ_CAMZOG010000147.1, read on the forward strand.
TTGGTGGAAGCGAGGGATTTGCACTCGGTAGTGGTTTGGAATTTTGGAATGCCCCTTCAATTTCCTGAACAGTTTGGCGCTTTGTCCAGTGCTCAGGATAGAAAGTTGTTGGTTGAGGCTTATCGACCCAACTCCCTGTTTGTGGATCACGAATTTGTGTATTCGCTCGAATAACGCCATTAGCATCAGGTGGATCAATGACGTCAACTACACGAACATTATCGCACGCCCCTATTTATTCACTCTATTTATTCACTCCGCTCCCTTTTCTGCTCTTTTCTTCTTATTCACTTTTGTTACATTTTTGGGAGGTTCTTCATTAGGCGCTATAGCTTGCCATATAAGTGCTATGACAGACATCCAAGTGCTATCTTCGCATACGTCAACCCCTATGAAATCAGCTCTTTCAGCCTCATTAACCCAGCTCCAACCCAGATCCCTACAGGCAGCCTGTATCTCACTTTTTAGTGCTTCCCTGTAAACAGGGCTAGCTTCAATCACCCCCCTAAAACTTTCATGGTACTCCTCTAGACTAAAACCATGATTTGAAGAGAACTCAGAAAGTGCATCTTTTATGTATCTGTATTCTTTCACTCATCTACCTAATTTGTTGGGAATAGTGTGTTCAACTCGAACTGCCCAGTACTAGGATTGAGGACATAACGAGCTTCAACTTTTGTCAAGTTATTGACCCTTATTGGCTCCCCATCAAGTCTGTGTCCTTGGGAAACAAAATTTGATGTTCCTACAGGCTTTTTATACCCATGACCAACACTTTGACCAAGGTCAACTTGAAATTTGAATTTTGTTAGTTTTTTTCCTGCTAATAGCTCATCCTGAGCTTTTGCCAACGCATTTGCAAAAGCTTGTGTATCCTGATTTACGGAATCCAAAGCAAGCTTAAGAGTGCTATTACTCTCAAATTTTGACGACATTGGAGGTATAATGTTGCCTATATTTTCCCCCTTCCTCATTTTTGGGATGAAACTTTCGTCTGGAGCAATTCCTTCAATTACACGTCTCTTGAGTTTCTCAGCACTAATGTCAGGTCCATGTCTTTCGAGCGTATGTGCATACTTGCTTGCTTTTAACTTTCTAAGATCATTGGTCGTTAGCTCATAGTCTTGACTTTTCCTTGGAGGTTTTGAACTGGTTGACTTAATAGGTCTTTGAACAACCTCCGCAGCCTCATCGTCCGTCTTAGCACTCGTTGAGTTAGCATTAGCTGGCGCTTTCTGACTTGTGCCCTTTGTAACCCTAAACCTGTCGTAGGCTTTTTTACCCCCAACTAATGCACCAGAGGCCATGGCAAACATAAGAGCTGCTTTATCCCCACCATGCTGGGCGACATAAGCATCTGCAAATGATTCAGCTAAGGATATATTCGAACCAGCAACAACATCGTTTTCTAAAAAGATGCGTGTATTTAGATTACCTCCGTTACGTTTGAACTCATCCAGCAACGCCAGATTTGCTTCTTCCTCAGCAATAATCTCAGCTACGAATGGCTGGCATTGCTTGGCGTTTAGATTGCAAAGTTCATTAAGAGTATCCTGCTGAACGGCATCAATGGTTGCGTATTTACCTATAATTTCAAAAGTGCACGTCTCACTTTGGCACTGTTTCAGTTCAGCCACCATCTCACGCATCTGGTTATGGGTGAGATAATTGTGGCTCTTTCGCAGGTTGGCTG
>NZ_CAMZOG010000148.1 GCF_947331445.1 Parendozoicomonas sp. Alg238-R29
CAGTAGCCAGGGCCGTAATCTGTCCAAAGGCTTTCACCTTGTTTAATTGCCGTGGTACTGATGAGCATAGTTGCGACCTTCCCTTGAAAGCGCACTGGCATAAAGGCTACATTCGGTTCCAGGGAGTGGACTGGCAGTTTGGCAACGGCTGGATTGGTTTTATCAAGATCGGCTACATGCAGGGTGCAGGCGTTAATCAGCGAGCAGATATTTCCGTCTTTCAGGCTTGATATGCAGAAACCATCCTTCGTATCAATAAGGTACTTTGATATTGTTTTATAGCCGTATTTCGCAGCCAGGGTTTTCAGGGATTCGTCGTTATGAACTTCTCCGGCATAGTGACCGAGAATCTCAAATTCTTTGATAAATCTTTTGGCGTAAGCTTCATTTTCTCCCTTAAGAGCCGGGAACTCATCCCCACTGTATTTACGATAATGCATTCTGTCATTCAGATACTGCTCTCTGGAAGAGTCAGAGAGCCCCATATAGTCTTTGACTTCACGTCTTATTTGGGGGCGAAGGTCTACTTCATATTGCTCTCTTTGAAAGTTCCAGTTGCAAGCCAATCCATCCGTATAATGGGGCTTCTTTGTGAGTTTTTCCGCCTCTTGATATAACGGTGCTTTATTGCTCCATGTGTGTTCATAGTGAGCGTAGTTAAACTCAGATTTTATCTGGACGGTTCTGTCCCACACTGAGACTGGGGAAGTATCAGATGATTGGGTGCTGGTTGTCGCAGCCGCAGTTGTTAAAGAGCTGCTCTGCCTATTCTGTGGTGATAATGGTGGCGATGCCATACTTGTAGCCCACGTACCCGAAATGGGCTAAAGCATGACAGACTTTTCCCCTGGGATTGATAACATGCTTGTTATGAAAAAGGCACTGTTTTGAAAGCAGCTTTTCATGCCATGCCTAATTGGGAATACCCCCTAATGATCGTCAATCACTGGCTCAGTTGAACATTTGGCTGAATACAAAACTGCAGTTGTTGCGTATAGCTCTTTGAGTTCAGCAATATTACGCAGGCCATGTAGTGAAAATAAAACCCATTATTCCCGTTGTCAGCTTGATGGCATCCCTCTCTTTCAGTGTGAATGCCCAGTCCAGTGAAACGGTATCTTATAGCGACCCTTGGGAGTCTATGAACCGAGTGACTGACTCCTTCAACCATACCCTGGATGCCTGGGTTCTACGCCCTGTAGCCAGCAGTTATAACCAGATCACTCCCAAACCCGTTCAGCATCTTGTTTCTAACTTCTTTCAAAACCTTTCTGAAGTTCGCAATTTTGGCAACTCACTCTTACAGTTCGAAATTCGGGAAGCTGGTGAGACAGGCGGCCGGTTTGTGGTGAACAGTACCGTCGGTATGCTCGGGTTGCTGGATGTTGCTTCTGAGTTTGATCTGGAATACAACTATCAGGACTTTGGCCTCACCTTGGGTCACTGGAATATTCCTTCAGGTCCTTATGTGGTGGTTCCATTCTTTGGTCCTCGCACAGTGAGGTCTGCCGCCGGATTTGTACCGGACAATCAGCTATCTCCTATTCAGCAGGTTAACGACAGCCAATCTCAATTAGCGTTACAAACGTCAGAAGTCGTTGACCTGAGAACCCAGCTTCTCAGTCAGGAGTCTCTAATAGTGGGTGATCGTTATACATTCATTCGAGACGCTTACCTTCAACGTCGTGATTATCTGCTAACTGGCGAAATAAACAGCAAGGATGATTTTTAGGCTCTGATTCTCAGGTTGAGTTGAAGCTTTGTAAGTACAATTCAGCCTGAACCAGTAAGTACGCATAATGTGGCGACGTTATGGTAAGCAGACGGTACGACTGAGTAATGCGGCGGGGGGAGAATTGACCGGAGGTAGCCCTCCGGCGGATTTAGCCAGCACTTGCAAAGCGATGCCGCCAACGAAACGATGTTTTCAAGGTCACACCACATGCACGTGCGGCAGGCCGTAGTGTCAGCGAGTGGGGCATGCCTTCCAAGTAAGATTGCCATTTATCGGGATGGCGCAATCTGGCTAACGGCGTGCCAGTAAATGCGTTACAGGTACGAGAACATGACCGACATCGACACCAATAACGTTGGCGACCTTTGCGCAGCCCCAGAGCTTGTAGCTTTCACTGCCAGACAGGGCATCACGCAGAATATTCTTCTGCTGTGCAGTTAATGTCAAAATGGGATGTATAAGTTTTTCTGGTGTGGGTGTTGAAGCATAGCCGTATAAGGTCGCAAGGAGAGAGAAAACTACAACTTTAAAAAGTTATTCACTACTGCACATCCAGGTTATTAAATTTATTCAACATTCTATTTTCGCCGACGGTATTCCATTACATAGAAATTGCTTTCGCATTGATGGATAACAGTTACACACAGAGTTCATCCAATGCTTTAGAAATGCTCATGGTATTATCCAGTATCCCCCAAAAAGATGATTATATTCATCTTTTTGTGAATATTATGACTATAATGGTGAGTATATTCATCATCTGGGGTTGAATAGTGTCTTCTCTCGCCGATCTGGGAATATCCATTCAGCAGCTCCGCAAAGCCAAAGGCTGGAGCCAGGCTGAACTTGCGCGCTTAGCGGGGTTGGACAGAACAACTATCGGAGCGCTGGAGCGGGATACGTATACCGATATCGGTATACGCAAAGTACAGCGAGTACTGCAACTGCTGGGTAAAACGTTAATCACCAAGGATATTGGCATGCCAACACTGGATGATCTCAACCAGACCAAGGGAGACTGGTGATGGCTGATGTTGATGTTTACTTGTCTGGCACTCCAACAGGAAGGTTGGCAAAAGTCGGTGAAAAGCATGTTTTTACTTACGATGTGCCCCAAACCAGTGACGTTAATAACAGAGAAGCGGTTTCACTCACCATGCCACTGCGGCTGGAGAGTTATAGCCACGAAGCCCTTCACCCTGTGTTTCAGATGAATCTTCCAGAAGGACATCTTCGAGAAGTCATCGAACGGGCAACCGCCAAGCAATACGGCAGCGATGATCTCACCATGCTCGCCATACTGGGCCGCAATCATATCGGCCGACTGGAGTATTCTCGATCAGGGCAACCACTGCCCCCAAAGAGTGATCAGGTGCCGGATCTCTTTTCATTACTTGGCAGTAATGACGAGCAACTGTTCAGTCAACTAATGGATCGTTTTGCCTTACAGTCCGCAGTTGCTGGCGTTCAACCGAAAGTGCTTGTTGATCTGGCTGCAAACCCAACAGATAAAGTTACCTTTCCGCTTGACTCTTACATTATCAAAAGCTGGGGAGATGAGTTCCCGGAGCTGGCCTGCAATGAATATGTTTGCCTAACCCTGTGCCGCGAAGCCGGGCTGAACACTGCACCTTTTTACTTGAGCGATAACGGTCGTCTGCTGATTACTGAACGCTTCGACATAGATGACAACAAAGTCCCTATGGGCTTTGAAGATTTCTGTGTATTGCAGGGAAAAACCACGCGCGAGAAATACGACGCAAGTCTTGAATCATGTACCAACGTCATTCGTCATTTTGTATCGCCAGAATACCAGCCCAGGGCTCTGTCAGATTTTTTCAAACTCACGCTGATTAATATTCTTGTGCGCAACGGTGATGCTCACCTGAAAAACAGTGGCGTAATTTATAGCGATCTCAAGGGTCATACAGTTGGGCAGCTACCAGCTGTGAAACGATTCCTTGCTCCAGTGTTTGATGTGGTCAGTACTGTGCCCTATTTGCCCAACGATACTATGGCTCTGAGCCTGACCGGCTCCAAACGTTGGCCGAAGTGGAAAGTTCTGGAGAAGTTTGGTAAAAGCCATTGCGGATTAAATAACCGGGAAATCAAAACCATCGTGGCCGACATAGAGCAAGCCGTTCACAAAACTTTGCCCCTGCTTGCCAAGCTGAAAAATTCACACCCATCATTTGCAGGTATTGCAGACCAAATGGAAAAACTCATGCATACATCTTTTGATTCATAGCAATAGCCACGGGAATGTGGCCATACTCGATAAGAATATGACCATTGTCAGCACCAGCCCCTGATGTCCCAAAATCACCAGTTTGACATGTCCCCTCGATTCACCAGGCCGATACCTGTAGCGACGAAACAACAGGGAAGCGGCCATGATCAACCGAGAGGACTGGATCATGATAAAGGATTTACGCAGCCGAGGCTGCTTTATCAAGGACATTGCTCATAAGCAGCACTGCTCAATCAAAACCATCAGTCGCGCTTTAAAGCGTCAGGGGCCACCACCCAAGCGCAAAACCGGGGTTCGCCCGGGTAAGCTGGATGCCTTCAAAGCCTTGATTGATAAAGCCTTGGCAGATGATATCCGGAATGCTGAGGTCATCTTCGCCACGATTTTTCAGCAGGGTTAAACCGGCAGTCGAACCTTGCTCCGGTTTTTCAACAACATAAGTAGGGTCTGCGTGATGACCAATACTGATAGATTTGGATATATAAACAATAAATGGGGCTTTCTCAGGTTGGCTGAAGAAAGTGAGGGGTTGAAACAGAAATAGCCTTCAGGCAAAGATTGATTTGAACGGATCAACTTTACTGAAGGATCAGTACATGTCTGCAACACCCTCACTCCGCCCTATGTTCTCATTTCTTGGCTGGGTAATCGACCATATAGATATCGACTGGGATAATTCCAGCGCAACGGTTTATCTGCGCAGAG
>NZ_CAMZOG010000149.1 GCF_947331445.1 Parendozoicomonas sp. Alg238-R29
TCAGAGCGAAAATCTATATGTCTGCTCTGCAGGCATCGTTCAAGCAGCTACGATCATTCGTAGCTGCGTAACTTCAGCTGGTCATTACCCTCACCGCCAGCAAGATAGTCATTACCCTTACTATCAAGCTCATCATTACCGTGCTCACCAAACAGGTAATCCTGATTATTACCGCCGTGCAGCTTATCAGCACCCGCTCCACCATAGAGCCAATCGTTACCACTATCGCCATCCAGAAGATCCTGCCTTTCACGACCATAGAGCTTGTCATCCCCATAACCGCCCAGAAGATGATCATCTCCGGTCAGGCCATCAATCAAATCATCACCAGCACCGCCGTTAATCCTATCGGCTCCGGCAGCTCCGGTAAGAACACTATCACCGCCACCATCAACAGCATCAACAGGAATAGTTGCCTGCCCCTGAAGAACAGTGCCTTCATGCTCTGAGAAGTTTTGGATACGAGTATCATCAGAAGCATCGGTTTCCGCAGCGCTGTATGACTGCTCACTGAAGTTTTCCAATAGATATTCGGCCAGAGCATCCTGCTCGCTGCCCGGTGCAGCAAAGTCCGAAGCGCCCCCGTCAGTTAATACATCAGTGAGATCAACAACATCAGTGGCAGAGTCTGCAAATGGATAGCCGTCACCGCCCGAGGCCTGAAAACCAAGAGTCACAATACGAATATTCATATCTGCAGGCGCCACCAGCTCACCATTCTCAACCAATACCTGAACAATCTGCCCTTCTCCATTCATAAGAGCGGCCGAGCGAATACGGGAACCAGATGCCAACGCCGTGTCATAACTGAAATGTACACCGCTGACCTGAGCAAACTGCCCCAGCCTGAAGCTGCCACACCATGCTCCAGCACTTGAACCAACTGCTCAGCAGTTAGGGTAAGCAGGGTCAGGGAATGATTGAACTTGAGGGTGTTCTCAATATCCAGCTGGGAAACCTGCCCCGCCTGCTTGCCACTGGCAGGGTTAACTAGTGAAGGCAACTCACTGTAATTACCAGCCCCATCATCCTGAATGGTGCCGATCTGAGCACGTATGCCATCACCATTTTTGATAGAAACCATTACACTGCTGTCGTATTGCTGAGCAGCGGCCAGGTTGGCATCTGCTGTCAGATTGCCAACACTGGTTTCTTCGGTGCGTACCGCTTCACGGTGACCTTCGAGGAAAACATCAGCACTACCAAGAATATTACTGTCTTTCTCATGGAACATATCGAATGAATGTACGGCCACCTTATTCACGCCCGCTTTTCCTTCCAGTGCTGACATGGCACTATCTGCTTCACCCCCTTCTGAAGCAGGCAGACAGTCATGGAAGCAACCGGCCTCAAGAAAATCTCCACTAGCGCTCTGGCCAAGTCTTTATCCCTAACCAGCAAGGAGTTGTTTGGCCGACTGGAAGCCGCTGGCTGGATTATTCGCAACAGCGACAGCTGGGAACTTACAGAGAAGGGAAAAAGCAAAGGTGGTGAATACACCAGCCACAGCAAATATGGCACCTATATATGCTGGCCAAAACTTACCCATATTGATCCAGAAAAGCTGATCATTCCGAAGAACATTTCCACACCCTCTCCTTTACTTACGGCCACAGCCCTTGCAGATGAGACTCACCTGCCAGCCCGGCAGGTAAACAACCTTCTGGCTGAACTTGGCTGGATACGCAAAGGCTTACGGGGTTGGCAGCTGACAGCATCAGGTCAAGCCATAGGCGGTGCCCAAAAAGAAGATAGGCGAACAGGCTACCCTTACGTCTGCTGGCCAGCAGAGGTTCTTGAACACTCGGCCTTTCAGCATGCCTTGAAAGAAATTCAGGGGGACTTAACTCTGGCAATTGGCCTTGATGACAGCACCAGCGATATTGATGACTATCTCACTCGTTTTCCTGCCACCTTGCGAACAGCTGATGGGCACATGGTACGCTCCCGTGGAGATATGCTGATCGACAACTGGCTTTATATGGCCGGAATCACCCATGCCTGCGGTCGTCGTCTCCCTATTGAAGAAAACGCTTGGGGGGATTTCTATCTTCCGGAAGGTTCGGTTTATATTGAGTACTTGGGAGCAGGCAGTGATTCTGCTTACAAAGCTTTAAGAGAGAAACGGGTCTCTCTTTATCAGAGCCACAATCTTAATGTCATCACCCTGAGCGACGACGATCTCAGCCACCTTGATGAGATTCTTCCCCGACAGCTGCTGAAATACGGTATCGCCGTTTATTAAGGGTCAAATATGCAAAAACCACGAAAATCGTGGTTTTTGCATACATCTGCAGACTTTAAAAAATTATCCGCAACACTTTTTGTACTTCTTGCCGCTGCCGCAAGAGCAAGGGTCGTTACGGCCGGGAGTCTTTTCAAGAACAGTAGTTTTCTTCGGAATCTGCTTCAGCAACTCCAAATCATTAACGTTCTCGTCCACTTCCTCATTAACAACGATGGTGTAAGACCAGCCGTTATCAAGAAAAACAGTTTCCAGCTCAGCTTTACGCTCCTCAGTCTTAACAGTGATAGAGGCTGGATTTTTCTCAGTACCCAAACGCGCCTGACGCTTGCCGCTGAAATCGCGCTGGCTAACACGATCATCAATCTGAAGGTTGGTCTGGGTGTAATGTTTGCCCATTATTTCACCTGTAAATATGGATGAGGCCCAGATACACACATTCCCACAAACCTGGAAACTGGTCAGAGGAACAGGGCGGCTAAGGGCGGTAAACCGGTGAACACTACTAGAAAACACCGCACTCTACCAGATCAATTACCCAACCTCCGGTAAATTACATTCTCGAATCCTGCGCATCCCCTTCCCAGGCTGCATGTCTCAGCATGGTTTCCAAATTAATCAGGGTACGGCCACTGACACCGGCAATAAACAGACAATTACCGGGTTTCACAGGTATTTTCCACACAAGTTTCCAGCTGGAAATGGTCGTGCTTCTTAACCGTTACCTCATTGTTCATAGCAACCCTCCAGAGAGGGAGCATGCTGCAAAACCATAAAGAGAAAAGTGTTGATGCGCAGCAGAGAATTGCCACCAGTCTGATCATGAACCATTTTTATTTCCTTCAAACACTTTGAGTTGGAAACATGATGAGACTGCTCGCAGCTTTTGGATTGGTTGCTATCGCCTTCGGGCTGCTCGTACTTTATGAGCCCAACATTATGAATTGGGTGGGGCACCTGCCCGGTGATATTTGCGTGGAAGGTGACGGCAAGAAAATATCGCTGCCACTTTCATCAATATTACTGGTTTGCCTGGCAGTAGCAGCTGTTATGAAAATTCTCCGTTAATCTAAAAGTAATGTGGCGATGCTGCACCATGAGATACCCAGCGTTGCCAATCCTGCGTCATCCGACGCAAGCCTCCCGGATACTCCCGGGCAAAGAATTCAGCAGCTGACACTTCACGACAAAGGTCTTTCCCTAAATCCTTCATATAATTGGCTAACACCTGCTTACGCTGGTTGTCCTGCATCAGAAAATGGATAACAGACCAGGCGATTGCATAGTTCTCGTTGCGATTTTGTGGGTTGTACCAATTTCCAGCTTGATCAAACCAGTGCTGTAGATGCGGCAGCGATAATTTCTGGAGAAGAGCCATTTGCTCCCGATCAGGTTCGATAATTTTTGCCTGCCCGGTTATTTTCATATGCTCAAAATATTCTGCCATCCCCTCGGTGAACCAGATGGGCATACTGCCAAACAAGCCAGACATAATAACGTGCGTTGATTCATGGCGAGCCACCTGATGGGTTCTCTCATCACGGCCATCATGGTGAACCGCTGCCGTATTTATTCGTGAACTGTAAAACCCTGCAGACCATTTGCTAATGCTGGGCGCTACCTGATTGGCATAACTCTGATAGGCCTGACGACTGGCAAACACCTTCACATTCAAATCAATCTGACGCAGATCCGTCATATTCAGCTGGTCGGCCAGAATAGTAAATATTTGTCGTGTACTACCCGCCAAACGATCCTGAGTCCAGGCTGGCACTTTACTTCCCGACACATCAACCTTCACCCGAAAGTACTGGGCTTTGTTCTGATACTTTTGACTGAGATCTTTGACGGATGCCTGTTGTGGCGCTCGGTCTGAAAAATGAACCCGCCCGCTTTCATCCTTCCATTTGTACACTTTGCTTGTTTCAACATCAGTCACGGCACGCGTTGTGGGAGCACACTGGTAATGACTGACAGCCCCGTGGGTGAATTGGGAAAGAGGATTCGTGATCGTCTGATCTATAACTGGAGGGTAAACCGGCTCACTTTCAAGGGGTGGTTTTGCCAAACCAAACCATAACAAATATTCTTGGCGTTGCTGATCTGTAGAAACGAACCAGATCAATGCCAGCACTCCCACTGCAAGACAAAAAAGAACGTTTATTATGCGCAGAGAAACAGCCATGTTAGCGCGCCCCGTTTATCATTATTTGAATGATGAATTGTGTCAGAGACAACTCACTATTTGCTAGCAGCCTGTCGGACTTAAAACGTCAATCAAGATAGAATCGAACATCCAGTTGCAGTGGCGTCAAGCTCTATGAATAAATGGATATTCAAACCCGTTG
>NZ_CAMZOG010000150.1 GCF_947331445.1 Parendozoicomonas sp. Alg238-R29
GCTTGATATCCATGTTTGCCTACCTCAACCTGAATAGGTTTCAAGATAGGCAGAAACACAGTTTTATCTACAGTCTCGATTTGTTTAACAACGGCAGAGACACAGTTAGATTTACACTCTCACACAGTTAGATTCACACTCTCACACAGTTTGATTTACACTCTCCATTGTCTTTCTTTTTTTTCTGGGTGGAGCCTTACTTTTCTTTGATAGGGTCGCTTTTTTTCGGGTTCTCTTGGTAGCGCCACGCTTTTCAGAACTTGATTGTTTGGCAGTACTGGTAGAAACCGCAGCAGATGTAGAAGGAAAATCTCCGGAGGTTTCCGTACTTGTCCCATCTGCTCTCGTTATTGAACCGTCTTTCCATACAATAGGCGACATTGTATTTCTTAGCGCCTTAATCTCATCATTATTTTTTTTACAAACATCGGGGTAAAGACGACTAAAGGGAGTTAACCTCTGCATAAACCGATTGTAACTAGTGATGCCGTAAGAGTTCAGTTTTAATGTAAGAATTCCATCAATAACTCTTTTCAGCCTCTCATCTTCCCCATCACATCGATCAATTAATCTCAGAATAGGATCTTTTTGTTTTCTTATGCACTCAGACTTCATAGACTCAAAACCTAAGTGATACAAACAAGAAAGATAAAATTGAGGTGGATTCACTTCCTGATCCCCAACAACAGTACCCTGTATAGGTTTTAGTTTCCATTTCCCATTTCTCTGCATATCCTGTCTAAAAGCTGCACTCAGATCCTTGATTGTTTCGCAGTTCAAAATATCCTGTAAAGCAGCCTTGTATGCACCCATATCACTGTTACTTGAGGCTTTTCTCGCGTAACTCAAAGCGTTAAATGTTTGCAAAGGCTTTTTCGCATTGTGTTTATAGCCTTCAGATGTGAGCAGCTCAATAGCCACATCTATATTCCATGAAGTCGCTTTCAGCCTGTTCTTTACTTCCCAAGGTATGGGAAACTTACCATTATTCAGTTGATACATTGGTTTACATAAGAGGGCACGATGTTGTGATGTTATACAACGCTCTGCACACTTATCGGCAACGGGAAATTCCATTACTTTTAAAACATAACAAGCTATCAATGATCGGTATTCCGGTGAATTAGGGTGTAGTATCCGGATAATGTTGGGTATCACAGTAGATGGTAAATCTTTGGAATCAGGATTATTACACCATACAAAGAAATCACTGTGGGCTTTCAGGCATGTTTTAGCACATTTGATAGTATTTACACTGGGCGGAATAACTTTTTCCAGCGGGTGGCGATGCGCGCCTACAGGTCTCTGGAGCCTTCTATTTGCAATTGAAAATAAGACAAAAAGATATTCTTCAGAGTTAACATCCAGAATATCAAGAAATGGACACGGCACATTTAACATTATTTTATCAGTCAAACAAAAAACAGCATAGTGCATGTGATTCACATTCCAGTCAGTGTTCGCTTTTAATCCAGGTAAATCTGGCAGAGGGATACCCTCCTTACGAAGATGCTCTAAAAGCTCACTCATCTTATTATTAATCTCTGCCCCCCTCATTATGCGCTCAAATTTCACATTCTGAATAATTTGAGCAATGAGCTCTTGATTTTCTCGTCTCAGGTCTCCAAAAATCGCCTCGGATGTTAATTCAGGTAACGGATCAAGTAATTCTTCCTGACTCACTTCCTGATCACAAACAATAACCTCTGCAACAGACATAGTGTCCAGATCTGGGGGCGTCTCATGATACTCTGAATCCATCATATCAGGGGAAGAAGACGTCACACTTCCATGAATGTCTTGATCTGGGGACTTCGATGGAGATTGATAAACTGCCATTTCCTGCGGCGAGTCATAGTAAGGATCGTTGCCGCCATCATCGTGGTAAGTATCATAATCAACCTCTCCATCTGACACATCAGAAAATCGTGGACTGACTATCTGATCATTTTGCGTAGCAGTAGGCTCTGGATTATATGTGATTTCCATGGGTTCCGGAGAAATGCCGCCACTATAATCGGGGGTTTTCTCTGCAGTTGACTCACTACCCACCTGCAGAGCCGCTTCGAGTCGTACTTGCAATTCAAGAAGACTTTGTTCAAGTCTATCTATTCTACTTTTATACTTTTTTTCAAGTTCTTCTATTTGCTCCTGATGTTTTTTCTCAAGCCTGGATCGATGAATCCAATTTATTTCCTGAAAGCTCTCCTGCTTATCGAGCAAGGATTTCTGATATCCTTTTTCTATTTCATCCAGCTTTTTCTTGTAAGCACTTTCTGTTGTACTTTTATCGAGACTTACTTCAAGAAGCTCATCAACATACAATTCATCTCTTTTCTTCAGTTCCTCTAAATGAGAGCGCTCAATATCATCTATCTCCTCCCTATAACTTCTCTCCATCTCATTTTCTTTAATTTTCATATCAACGACATTACTAATATAAAACCGCTCCCTCTTGTATTGCCTCATCAAATATTCATCTTTAAGGCTAGACAGACTTGCTTCATACTCTGCATTAAGTTCAATTTTGATATCTATCTTGATTTGACGAATACTTTCTTTGCATTCCTCTTCTTTTTTCATCAACAGTTCTTTATATTTACCTTCAATATCTGATATTTTCTTTTGGTAGAAAACATCCTTCTCATGGCTGAGTTTATCAAGCGCCTTCTTTATTTCTTCATCGACCCCAGCTATTTCTTCAGAATGTTCATTTTTTAATTTTTCCAGATCACTCCTATGCTCACTTTGACACTTAAGGAGCTCTTCCTTGTATTTAAGCTCAATATTTTCCACTTCCTTCTTATGATTCAAATACGCAACAGAAATCTTTGCATTCAATTCATCAATGCTCAACTGTGCACTTTCAAGAGACTTTTCGGCAGACTCTTTATCATAATTCACTTTAACAATTTTTTTTCTTAGCGACAAACTGACCTCTTTCGAATTGCTCAATTCCTTTTTAAGACACTGCAGATCCTTTATTTTCTTTTCACACTCGTTTTTAATCTTAGAAACATCCTGCACATATTTTTCTTCTTTTATCTTTATTGCTTTATTGCACTCATCAAGTTCGAGCTTTTGGTCAGAATAAGCTTTCTTTAATCGCGACACTTCTTTTTTGGTTTTTTCAAGATCATGCTGTGTTTTTTTCAAGCTCTCTTCCACAGATTCTTTGCTTCTGCCAAGCTCATCAATATCTTTACGCAGGGACTGGTTTGTTTTGTTTGCTTCTCTCAATGAAAACATTTTTTCATCAACATTATTTTTTAATTTTTCACATCTATTTTTAAGAGCAGAAACGTCTTTCAAATACACTTCTTCTTTCACCTTTATTTCTTCATTAGCAGCATCCAGTTTAGCTTGAATATTAGCAACAGCCTCATTCACGCTTTCAGAATCACCTTGCTTTTCTTTAGATCCTCCTTTTTCCGTATTTCTATTTTCTTCAATGCCACCAATCTTGTTGCTTAGAAATATAATAATATCGCTTGCTTTAGCCAAACCTTCCTTTGCTTCTTGCAGTTCATTTTCTTTTTGCTCTCTCTCTCTTTCAAAATTAGCGATTTCTTGTAGATGGACGCTCTCTCTTTTTTTTATTTCATCAATGGTTTTCTCTAGCTCAACTTGTTGCACTAGCAGATTCTCAATTTGACTTATTAAATCAACATTGCTGGCGATCTTGACTTTCATCTCCTTTATCTTTTCTATAAATGTTTTTGCTACTGTTAATAGCCTTTTATTTCTTTTCATCAGAGTAAATTTTTCATTCCGCCTTTTCTCTTCAAGCTGCTCTGCTCTATCTTTTTTTTCGGAAACGTCATTCAGCTCTGCCTCCAACCGAACTTCATTATCTTTTTGCTGAGTAATAGTATCCTCATACTCTTGATTCTTTTCCATTAAAGCCTTGAGCTTTTTACAAGCCAAATCGTATTCTTGTTGCAATGCACTTTGTAATTTCAGAAGATCATCAAGTTGATTTCCAATCAAGAAGGCATCTACTTGAGTCTCTGCCAGTTGGATACGTGCCCTATCCAGTTCGCATTCGAGTTGACTTGATCGAAACCGCTCCAATAACTGTGATGAGCTGTTACCTGCACCGATAACTTCTCTGGAAACTTGCCTAACCGTCGGCAGATACAAATGTTGGGGCTGAGTATTATGCCCCGTAAAGGTACTTTGACCGCTTATTTCAGGTGTCACCGAGGTAATCGAACGGCCTTGAAACACAGAACGTCCAGAGGAGGTATTTATGGGGGTGGTTTGTCCACTTCCTGCATCTGTAGCTGCTACAGAAGTGAGCGACACAGATTGATGAGCCTCTTGCGGTCTGGTACGACTGTTGGGAAACATAGGCTCAACCACCCTTTTGCCCGTGGCATCAGGGCGTATTATTGATGTTTTATTTTCGTGCTCAGCCTTTCTTACGCTGAGTCTCTTTTAGAAACTCACCTGTTGTCTCAGTTCCTGAGCCAGCTTTAACAACATTGTTATATGGAAAATGGGGTCGAGAAGAAAAGAGAAAAGAGAAAAGAGAAAAGAGAAAAGAGAAAAGAGAAAAGAGAAAAGAGAAAAGAGAAAAGAGAAAAG
>NZ_CAMZOG010000151.1 GCF_947331445.1 Parendozoicomonas sp. Alg238-R29
CTGGCTATCAACAGGGCACGAGCAGTGAAAGATGAGTTAATACAGAAAGGTCTTGAAAATAACCGCATCTATATTCTAGGCGTAGAGCTAAAGGCGGAAGCTTTAGCAGAAAATGTAGCCCTTCATCTGGAAGGCAGCTGATTTAAATACCCGCTATTTCGCTTCCAGAGCCATTTGCTATAGTTGAAAAGGTTAAATTCAAGGATGAATGGGCATCTGATCATGGCGGTCAAACACACACACTATGGCTTCACTCTGCTGGAACTGATGATTGTTGTCACAATTATTGGAATTCTTGCAGCTATTGCCATTCCTGCATATCAGGACAACGCTAACCGCTCCAAGTTTGCTGAGGTCTTTGCTTTTGCTGAAGATTACCAGACAGAAGCCACAGAGTATTATGCAGTCAACAATGCCCCCCCGCCCAACAGAAATGACACTATCAACTCGACCTATGTTCGGGAGATTGGGTTCTGGATCGATAGTGCGGGCAGGGAACAGATTCACGTTTATCCACAAAATTTTTATGATGGCTGGGCTTCCGGGCAAGCCCTGATATTCACGGGCACATTTGAGAATGGCAGCGTAACCTGGGTTTGCTGCCAGCACCCGGATCAAAGCGCCAACATTCCTGATGATGTTGTTCCCCTGGAATGTCGCAATACATGCGCAAACTACGACTAGTCCGCAGACATAAAAAATGCCCACCGGTCAGGCAAAACCGATGGGCAAAGCGGAATAGATTGTTGCGTTAAAGCTCTATTGCCACCTCATCAGAATCAGCAGTTATCAGATCCCGTTCATCTTCCGATACTGGTACTTCTTCATGAACCTGATAGTCATGATGAGAATGGGTATCTACCTGCGCCTCGACTGCAGCCTGTCTCGGTGATGGAGTAGTAAAGGCAGGAGTTGTGGCGTCCTCGCCGTAAATGTAATCACTGGCCTGCTTGAACCCATTAAAGATGTGGTACTTACCTGTATCGTAAAGTATGTTGGCACCCACGCTGCCAACTATTGAGCCAACAGTCGGCCCTACGGCATTAGCCACCGCAGCAAATGGCATTCCTATAATAGGAAGCTGCGCCAGCCCAAATGTATTAAATGAATATGGGAGCAGATAATGTCCCAGAGCACTTCCTGCCATTGTTGGCAGTGTTCTGGCGCCGGCATCTGCCAGTTCATAGGCATAATCTTTACCACTGAGATCACCCCGCAAGTAGCTATAGCCAGAAGACAGGGCTCTAGCGGTAAAGCCCGCTATACCACCAGCAACTGCTCCGGCATAGTGGTTAGCGATACCCGTTCTCTTAAGTGCTTCCGGGGTAACATGCGTGAAATATTCCCTATGCTTTACAACTTCCGGTAAAACCCAATAATTGAGAGCACCACTGACACTACTCAATGTACCTGTCTGTACTGCCCGGTTATAAACTTCTTCGCTGTCTTTCGCAGTGTAATCCCAGGGCAACACACCTTCGTTGTAGTACTTGGTTCCCGCATCTAAACCATATTGCAGGGCATAACCGGAGAAACCTGCTGTTACGCCAGCCGTCACTGTTCCAATCACAGCATTACCAGTATTGATAATTTTATACCCCTGAGATTCCTTAGAAGCCTCTTTAGAAATTTCATCCTGTTGCTCACCAGCAATTTGATTCAAAAATACTTTATCTTTAGCCTCATCCCCAGTCAGGCTACCAGCAGGAACACGGTTTGACCCTACCAGTTCATCAAGGTGTCGAAAGCCACGCTGTTTCAACAAGTTTTGTACGTTTAATGCCAGATAAGATTGCTGGTACTTACCTTTGCCGAAGAAACTCTTGAGGTAGGCTGTCCAACTCGCGTTATTCAGTGCCTCCTGCATTTCCTTAAGATGATCAGGGTGAACCAGTGAATGGTCGGGTTTCAAGCGTCCTGACGTGTTGATATGAGCATCGTGTAACTGCTTAATAGTATCGTCAATGCTGAACCCCTCAACGATCTGATTCTTGATGCCCTGCACCTCAAGAACCGGAGTTACAAGATTGTCGCTTTTATCAAAGCTGGGGGAAGGGTATTCCCCCTTCAGAATTGACCAGGATTGCGCAAGCTTTCGGGTTATATATTGCAGCAGAGTTTCACCAGCATACATATCTCCCTTATTTCTCAACATGTTCATATGATGCCCGACATCACGGAGTATCCGCTGAGTATTATCATTGGCAATCATCTTGCTGGCTTCACTGGTTGCCAACCCCGACAGTATCTGATTAGCCGCAACCTGAGAGCCCAATTCCACACCACTGTCACTGGTCCACTTCACAATGTGACTGGCTTCATAATCAAAATGTTCGCTAACGGCAAAGAACTCAAAGTCAGTAGGAATCTGAATCTGTTCGTACAGAGTCTGAAAACGCTCTGTCATCACGTCAATCTCGTCTTTCTTCTGTTGCAGCCCCGTATGCTCGCCAGTGCGAACCATCTGAGCGATTGTTTTTTGCATTTCCTTTATATTTTTATCCAGTTCAATCAGCTCTTGTTGTGCTTGATTCTGCCTCTCAATAAACATGAGAGCTTCTGGAGATGTCTCTGTCATCTCATAGCGCATATGGCTGTCAACAAGCACTTCCCCAAGACACTCAACAGTTCCATCCCCCAGGCGGCGATAAAGTCTGATATCCATATCACCATTGGCACGCAGGATAACCAGCGACGAATTGGCCTGAAGCAGCATGTCTCTCACCGCGTAATCCTTACGGATACTGAGAACAGTAAGCAGCCAGCGGTAAGCTTTATAGATATCGTCTTCAAAAACGGGGCTCTGAAAACCGTCACCGGTTGGCCCTTGCTCGAACTCTTCAAGCGTGACCCGCAGTCTGCGCAGATTGAGCTTGACGTAGGTGCCTTCACTGTTGAGAGCCTGAACAGAACCTTCACCATGATCCTCTTCAAACGTCAGAGAGGTTACGCCCTCTTCATCAACGGTTTGCAGCAGCCCAATGATGTCGGAAGGAATACCACCAGGAACCTTCAGTATCATCTGAACACCATCAAGGGTATTCACCAGCTGGCCGGAGCTGAATTTTAGTTCTTCGGGAGTTTCATCACGGGCCGTCATCGGGCCACGATACTTATTCTCAAGATTTGACCAGTGAGCCTCTTCAGAAGACATCCCTTCTTCAGGCATCGAAGCTAAGCAAGGGTTGGAAATACCTGCCACGGCTAAGGCCAGTGCACTTGCTAGAAAAGTACTGGCAGCAAGGTTATTCGACTGTACAACATGACTCTGTTGCGCCACAGTAGTCTGACTCCGCATGATCTTACTCCGCAAATTTATTCGTCATTTTTATTGCGGCTAAGTCTCGACCAGAACGCCCGTTCTTCAAGTTAAAAAATTATTCAGTATGTTTCCAAAGAATAAGTCTATAGAAATCAATAGCTTATTTAGGCTCTGTTGACATACTGAGAAAGATCCGAAGTCGGTTGCTCACCGTATCACCAAGTATTCCTCCAGTTACACTTCCCGGCGTAACAATAGATTTGTGCAGTTTTGAGCTACCCAGAGAAAACAGGTAACTGCCACCACTTATGGCTCCGGATTTCACCAGAATCCAGCTCAAGTCCTCGGCGCTGATACTCCAGTAATTCAGGGCAAACCGGGTTGTACGAACAGTCGCCCCAACAACAAAAGAAGATACTGGTTTCCAGAGCCCGGAGTTGTGCATCAGTGTATGGGTTGCCCCAGACATCATGGCAGACACCACACCCGCTTTAATTAATCGGTCAACAGCTTTCCAGGCATCGTCAGAATGGATGTCTTCACCAGCTCTGTACTTTTGAAGCAGACAATAAGACCGATAGAGGCTTTCAACACCCATACCAATGAAGAAACCCATTACCAGACTACGATGAATATCTGCCGGAAAGAACGAATGGGGAGCAGGTACAGTCGAGGGTATGATGCCATCTCTCTCAATCTGATCACCATCTAGAAAATCCCAATCACTTTCTATGGAGCCTGTGCCCGCAAGGGCAGGAGAAAATGTGTACATTCCCAGATATTCATAAGAAGGGTGTAAAACCTGAAGTTTGTGGATATCTAACGGCTTGGGAAACGCATCCACACCCGGATGAAACACCGGGTTTTCTCCTTCACAGGCTGAGACCAATCCGTAGCACTCATCATTCAAGCCGGTGAGCATAAGTCTTTTACATGCACCATCAGTCCAGAACTGCCATTGCTCACTGCGTTGCAATAGAAATCCCCAGGGAGGCCTGCTGAAAATGGCCATTGGTGTTTTCATATCGGCGGGGAGAATAGAAGCTATGGAAGCTTCACTTGAATCAGGCAGACTGTAACGCCCCTTAATCACAGGAACACCAATCTCACAGGAGTACAACTTGGGGGAAGAGTTGTCCGTATTCATCAGCTCTTCCATAGCCAGCGCTTGCCCCAAAGAGAAACAACTGAAGAAAGCTGCAAAACAAAAACGACCGAACCCCACAGGCATA
>NZ_CAMZOG010000152.1 GCF_947331445.1 Parendozoicomonas sp. Alg238-R29
CGCTGTGGTAACCGGGCCTTCTTCGGAAGAAATCCATATGGATGATTACAACCGGGTCAAAGTGCAGTTTCACTGGGATACAGAAGGTAAGGGAGACGACAGCTCATCGTGTTGGATCAGGGTAGCCCAGCATATGGCTGGCAATGGTTTTGGCAGTCAGTTTGTTCCCAGAGTTGGTGATGAAGTTTTGGTGAGTTTTCTGGATGGGGATCCAGATCGCCCTCTGGTTATTGGCTCGGTGTATAACAATAGCCATAAAGCCCCTTATGAAACGCCCACCAGTTACGGCATAAAGCTGCAGTCTTCTCCCAATGGCGGAGCAGATACCTTTAATGAGCTCCGCTTTAACTGCAAGAAAGATGAAGAGCAAATCTTTATGCAGGCCGAGAAAAATCTGGTGATTGAAGTCAAGAATGATCGTAATGAAACGATTGTCGGAAACCTGACTGAAGACATTCAGAAAGTCGTGACCAGAACAGTGAAAGAAGACGACAGCCTGACAGTGGAAGGTGAGCAAAAGGTAGCGGTTACTAAAAATATAACTGTCACCACTGATGCGGATTATCAGCTGACCACCAAAGGGAATTTTGAACAGACCACTGATGGAGATGCTTTATTCACGGTAAAGGGAAAAACATCCGTTGATAATACCGGTGATATTTCCATGGAGAGCAAAGGCAATATTGATGGTAAGGCTACGAATTCAATTTCACTGGACGCTGCCAGCATTTCCGCTACAGGGAAGCAGGCCATAGAACTGGAAGTTGGAGCCAGCAAAGTTTCCCTTTCCCCTTCGTCTATCGAACTGAGCTGTGGCCCCAGCACGATCAAGCTCTCGGCCAGTGGTGTGGAGATTTCCGGAATGCAGTTCAAGGCAGAAGGGCAAGTACAGGCCGAGTTAAAGAGTGGTGTAGCGTGCACTGTGGAAGGCACTGTGAAGACAGACATTAAAGGCACTATGGTGGGCATTCAGGGCAATGCAATGACCCAGGTGAAAGCCGGTGCCATGGTGGAAATTCAGGGGGCGATCGCCAAGATCAACTGATGATGAATACAAACAAGACATTACGAAAAGTCCCCCAGGAAAAAGCCGTAGAGATTCTTGATCGCTATCAGGTGGATAAAGAGCTGAGGGCATCCGTCAACCCGGATGTGTCCCCTGTGCAGTTAATTGATAGCTGGCTTGAGCAGGAAAAGTACAACGAGGTCGTCACATTTATGTGCCATAGCCTGCCGGCCCGTGAATCCGTTTGGTGGGGCTGTTTGTGTTTGCACAGTGTTGCTCTGTCCCAAAAGCTTTCTAATGTTCAGCAACAGGCTTTGGAAGCTGCAGAGAGCTGGGTGCGGAATCCAACGGAAGCAAATCGTCGTATATCTGAAGCAAGAGCCCAAAAAGCAGAAAGGGATAATGCAGCGGGTTGGCTGGCTCAGTCTGCCTTCTGGAGTGGGGGTAGCCTGACACCCGTTGATGCGCCGGCCAGCCTCGCACCGCCTTATCTGTATTCCCACGCTGTGGCCGGAGCCATATGCCTGGCAGCCGTATTGCCCGATGGCAACAAAGCAAAAGAGAACTATCGGCGGATGATCGCCATTGGTTTGGATATTGCGGATGGTGGTAATGGGCGTTAACCCTGTAAACGATAGGAGGTCTTTATGAGACCAGCCGCACGGGCAACTGATATGCATGTTTGCCCAATGCAAACTCCTGCAATTGTTCCTATTCCCCATGTTGGTGGCCCACTGCTGCCTCTGCCTTCCACCGTTCTTATTGGCAATTTACCGGCAGCCACTGTCGGACAGCCCTGCGTATGTGTTGGGCCACCGGACAGTGTGATTATGGGAAGCATGACCGTTCTGGTGAACAGCAAACCGGCTGTGCGTATGGGAGACCCAACGGCCCATGGGGGAACCGTAGTGATGGGGTGGCCTACGGTTTTGATTGGCGGATGAAGTGTGCAGCAACCAATAGCTACAGTGCAGCAACCAATAGTTACAGTGCTGCAAACAATAAAAGGCATTAAGTGATAAAGGTTTAAAATGAGATTCTCTGAAGTATTTGATAACAAAGACACAGATAAAATTCTTGAGATGGGTGAAACGGAGTTCGCTGTAAAAATTAATGAATGGGCGAAAGCCATGGGAAAGCGGGTTGGCTATAAAAAGCAGACCCGTTTGGAACATTGGCAGGAGGCTATTAATAAGGTTTATACGGCACTTGAAAAGAAACTGGGAGATGACGAAGACGCCATTTTCAAAACAGATAAATGGAAGATTATGGTGACAGCTGCAGCTAATCACTTTCCTGAGCATATTAGTGTTTACCATCCGACAGTAACGGAACGCCAGCGTATTCATCGGCTGATAAAAAATACCCGTATTACACGTCAGCTTAAAGATAAGTCCGCTTTGATGAAAATCCTGAAAACGGATAAGGATTTGACAGTCACTACGCTGGAAGAGCTGGCTGTTTCTCGTTTGCAGTGTGAACTGCTTGCGTCGTCAGCAGAACGGCTTGTAGCGGAGTACCATCTTGGCAGTGCAGTTAAAAACTCGGCCCAGGCATCGAAAACGACTGATGTTTCTGGTTCTCGTGAGGGAAGTGTCGGGTTGAAAGCGCCCCATGCAACGGGAGCGGTGCATGGGGCAGCACAGGTAGGGGGTAAGGCCAGTTATAGCTCTGGGAGTGTGCCTCTTGGTCATGGGTTCAGTCACAGTGTGGAAACAGCTATTCAGGCCTCGGCTGGCGTGGAAGGATATGCTGAAGGTAAAGCGCGGGTGAGTGATCTTGCTTCATCAGCTTCTGCCGGGTTGGAGGGAGCAGCTCAGATTTCTGCGGATGTGGATTACCACCTTGAACATACCTGTCGTGTCACTGTAGGAGCATTGCGCCGCAAGCTAGGGCCAGAGTTTAAAGCCTTTGCCTTTGAAGCTGGCGCAGTTGCAACAGGTCGAGTCGGGGGAAGCCTCAATGCTTCTGCACAGGCCTTTCAAGGTGCGGGCTTTGAGCATATTCAGGATCGAAGCTCCTGGGATCGCGATACGACAAAGGTTTATGATGCTACAGAGCGGACTGATGAGCAGAAAGAAAAGGAATTTGATCGCAATCAGGCAAAATTCAATCTCCTCAATGCCAGTGCAGATGCAGAGCTGGAGTTGGCTGTAAGGCTGACGGGCAAGGCTGGTATCACAGTTGGGCAGACCTTCGGTGCCGAGGTAACGGGTGATATTTTTGCAGGGGGGCAGGCCGCCGGAAACGTATCTTTTGCTATAAACGACAAAGGAGTTGGGCTGAATATGGGAGCCAAGCTGTTCGCTGGCTTTGAGGTCGGTAGTCAGCAAAAACTGAAATTGAAACACCCAACTCGGCCCATTGAAATTTTCACGGTTCACTTTGGTGAAAGCTTCTCCACTGGAATTGGCATAGAGGCTGCCGCTAAAGCCAGAGCAGGCGTGGGCGGTTGTTATTTTGATACGAGAGCCGGTGCAACTCTTGGAGTGGGTACCAGTATCAGTATTGGCTCTGTGGTGAGTACACGCGGTGTTTTGTTGTTGGGCTATGACATGTTGGCTGGGCCAGCTGTGAAAGCTTTAGGCAGTACTGCAGGACGAATCAGCCCTGGATGCTCTGTTGAGAAAATGATGGGCTCAGCCTACGTAGCCTTGAATGAGCAGGCTTCCAAAGCAGAAGTCAATCAGGTTTATGAAACGTGTCAGGGGAAAATCTCAGCCTGTCTGGGTGCTATGGCTGCTGAGGGTACCAAACTGTCTAGCATGACTAAGTTTCGTACCCCAGGCTATGCAACAACAGCCATGACCAAGGAAGAAAGACTGGAAAGTTTGCAGAGTGCTTTGAGTTTGATTGGTTCGGAAGAGGGCTCGAAATACTATGAGACAAAGTATGTGAATCAGAGCAGTCGCCAGGCCAAATTTGGTGAAAACCCCTCTGCCGGTTTGGATAACTATAGTGGTCCAATGACCAGCCTGGATAAGACCAGCGCAGCTCCTATTGGCAACGGGAAGCGGGGGAGTTTGGTTGATGTGAACGATTTTGGGCCAGAAACCACTCGTAAAGACTCTGTTGTTAATGATGCCAAGGCCAATTTGCACAGTACTGTAACGGCCTACAGAACAGCTAAGCATCTAACAGCAGGTAACTATGTTGCTTATCGGGTTTTGCGTGAAGATTTGCTGAAGGGGAATGTGAACTACAAGTAGTTCGAAGGGCTGTTCGTCAATCGTATCGCCATGACTATCTTTTTTAGCGTGCATGTTGGATACGCATCAGCGTGTCCAACATGCGGTACTTATTATGTGAGATCCTTACTGTCAAAGTTGTGTATAAATTGAGTAGAAAATGTCTTTATTATCTACTGTATTTCACTACTGTCCGGTTAAGCATAAACCAGCTCCAG
>NZ_CAMZOG010000153.1 GCF_947331445.1 Parendozoicomonas sp. Alg238-R29
CTTGGCTACATGGCAGCACGTACGTGCCCAATGCCAGAAAGGCTTCTTAAGCTGGCTGACTTACAGTGGTAATCAGGTTCCATTAAGGCACCCTGAGAAGTCAGTTTTGGTAAATCACTTTGAGCAACAGCAAACATGACGTCATACAAACTGCGATATACAATGCCACGGCGACCATAATCAGAATCATAAAACAGAAAACGTGGTATCAAGCATGAATCAGGATGACATTGTAATTGTCAGCGGCGCCCGTACTCCTATGGGTGGTCTTCAGGGCTCACTCAGCAGCCTCACAGCCCCCGAACTTGGCGCCACTGCAATCAAAGCTGCTGTAGAAAGAGCCGGCATTGCTTCTGCTGATGTTGAAGAAGTGATTATGGGCTGTGTTTTACCAGCAGGCCTGAAACAAGGCCCTGCCCGTCAGGCATCCCGCCAGGCAGGCCTGCCCGATGAAACCGGCTGCACCACTATTAACAAGCTGTGTGGCTCTGGCATGAAAGCCACCATGCTGGCCCACGACCTGATCAAAGCCGGAACCAACACCATTATGGTGTCGGGCGGTATGGAAAGTATGAGCAACGCTCCCTACGTTCTCGACAAAGCTCGCAGTGGCTACCGCATGGGTCATGGCAAGATTGCTGACCACATGTTCCTGGATGGGCTGGAAGACGCCGAGACTGGCCGCCTGATGGGTTCCTTTGCTCAGGACATGGCTGACGAGTACAAAATGACTCGAGAAGCGATGGATAACTTTGCTATTGAATCTCTTTCCCGCGCCAACTCAGCCATTGAAAACGGCTACCTGAAAGAAGAGATTGTTCCAGTCACCATTAAATCCCGTAAAGGTGAAACCGTCGTTGCTGAAGATGAGCAGCCAGGCAACGCCCGTATCGACAAGATTCCTCAATTGCGTCCGGCTTTCGCCAAAGACGGCACCATTACGGCGGCAAACGCCAGCTCTATTTCTGATGGCGCTTCCGCCCTGATTCTTATGACTGCAGGTGAAGCAGAAAAGCGTGGCCTCAAACCTCTGGCACGCATCGCGGGCCATGCAACCAACTCACGCCATCCTTCCGAGTTCACCATTGCGCCTGTTGGCGCAATGAGCAAGCTGTTTGAAAAAACAGGCTGGAACAAAGATGATGTAGATCTGTTTGAAATCAACGAAGCTTTTGCCATGGTAACTATGGCTGCGATTCAAGATCACAAACTGGATCACGCCAAAGTCAATATCCATGGCGGCGCCTGCGCTCAGGGTCACCCGATCGGCTCTACCGGCTCCAGAATCATCCTGTCACTGATTTACGCTCTGCGCCGCACCGGCGGCAAGAAAGGCGTAGCGGCTTTATGCATCGGTGGCGGTGAAGCGACCGCTATGGCTCTCGAGCTGATTTAACAGCTCATCATCCTGAAGGTCGTCCTGACCTTCAGGAGTTTCCTCCGGCGGCCCTACTCGCTGAATCCTCATATCCGACCAACCCCAGATAAACAACCCTGGAAATGCAGTCTCAAGCTGGAAGCGTTCTGGCATCAGCTGGGCAAACGAAGCATTCACCGACACAACCTTTGCCCCGTCCGGCAATCCTGCACACAACATGGCCACCTGACGGATACAGGATTCACTCATTGCCGTGCAGTCAACATACACCAGCTGCCAGCGCGACATATCCAGATCAAACATATCCCCGCAGATAAAAGAAACCCGCCCCGCTGGCATACATGTCCTGGCCAGTTTCTTTCCTAACTGAACGAACAGCGGAATTTGCTCAATACCGAGAGTTCTGCAGCCATAGCGATCGGATAGCCACACACAGTTGCGGCCAGTGCCGGCCCCCAACTCGAGGACGGCATCATCAGAAGAAATCCCGAGCCGACGAGCAACAGCTTCCAGAGTTATCAGCGGGGTTTCTCCGTACCCCTGAGCATCAAACTCACCTCGTTGATCGAGAAAGCGCCTACTCACTGCCCAGGGGGAACAGAGAAAGAAAAACAGTCTCCGTCGAAGTTCGAAATTCAAAAAACGAAGAGAAAAACAGTAGCGCAATCCAACAAGGGAGAGCATAAACTCCGTTCCCAGAGCCCGAAACCATCCCAGCAACGGATTTTCGGTGGCATTCTTCCAGTTCACTCTGTCACTCCTGCGCTTGTCACACTGAGGAACAATCAACCATAATCCTTACAGAATGGATTCAGGGGTTTCCCCTTCTCATAAAAATAATCATAGATAACTGCACGAAAGCGACGATGTATGGCAGTTTGTTTAAGCAGCGGGCACGCCTATGAATCAGAAAAACCAGAGCAAGAACAGTGACAGCGGGCAAGCAACTCGCCTTAATAACAGCGACCAACAACTTGTGGATGACTTCGTAAGTTCTGGTGTCAACAGAGAGGAACGCAAACCGTTCCGCCCCTGGACAATGATGCTCTGGTTGACCCTGAGCATTATTGCACTGGGAGTTGCTGCCCGCGTGATTGGAATATTTGTTCAGCCATACTGAATTTTTATCTCACAATTAATATCAACAAGCGAAGTTGCCGACCCAAAAACAAGAATGAGAAAGTGGCGCCGCCCTCGCATTAACAGAGCCTGAAAACACTAATGCATAAATATCAGGGGTTGCATCGTATTGTTATTGTCGGTGGCGGGGCCGGCGGTTTGGAACTGGCTACCCGGCTTGGGCGAACGCTGGGAAAAAAGAAGAAAGCAGAAATCCTGCTTGTGGACGCCCGCATGACTCATATTTGGAAGCCGCTGTTGCATGAGGTTGCTGCAGGCTCCCTGAACTCTTACAGCGATGAATTGAATTACCTTGCTCAGGCAAACTGGAATCACTTTCGCTTCCAACCTGGAACAATGTCTGGGCTAAACAGAGACAAGCAGATCATCACCCTCGCACCTGCTTTCGACAATACCGGCGCAGAATTGCTACCAGAGCGAACAATTCATTACGACTCTCTGGTTATCTCTGTAGGCAGCCATACCAATGACTTCGGCACCCCAGGCGCTCAGGAACATTGCTTGTTCCTCGACAGCCGTGAACAGGCCGAGCGCATTCATCATCATCTCATCAGCCGCTCTCTGCATTATGTATCCGGAGAAGAAGGCCCACAGCGCACAAATATTGCCGTGATTGGCGCCGGCGCTACGGGTGTAGAACTGACAGCAGAACTTCACAATGCCGCC
Organism: Parendozoicomonas sp. Alg238-R29; assembly: GCF_947331445.1. GTDB lineage: Bacteria > Pseudomonadota > Gammaproteobacteria > Pseudomonadales > Endozoicomonadaceae > Sansalvadorimonas. The sequence goes on from NZ_CAMZOG010000153.1 coordinate 3,185, forward strand.
AACCTGATGGTTCGCTACGGCCTTGAGCAGAATTCAGGAGAGATGCAGCTGACTCTCGTTGAAGGCAGTGATCGGGTACTTCCAGCACTGCCGAAACGTATCAGCAAGGGCGTACAAGCTCAGCTGAATAAACTGGGCATTCACACTCTGACTGGCACCCTGGTCAGCGAAATCACCGCAGACGGCATCAAAACCCGCAGTGGTGAAATGATCAAAACCGATCTGACAATCTGGGCCGCTGGAATTAAAGGCCCTGAATTCCTTCAGAATCTTGATAGCCTTGAAAGCAATCGCATTAATCAGTTGATAGTAAAACCCACCCTGCAAACCACCCAGGATGAAAACATATTTGCCCTTGGTGATTGTGCCAGCTGCACCATCTCCGGCAAAGATGGTGATTTTACTATTCCGCCAAGGGCTCAGAGTGCCCACCAGCAAGCCAGCCTTCTGGCCAAGAATTTAACTCGTAAGTTGAACAACCAGGAATTACTGGATTTTAAATACCGGGATCACGGTTCATTGATATCTCTGAGCAGCCATTCTGCTGTAGGAAACTTAATGGGGAATTTAATGGGCGATGTGATGCTGGAAGGATGGATGGCAAGGTTATTTTACTTGTCACTCTACCGCCTCCACCAGATGACTCTCTACGGTTTCTGGCGTACCGGCATGTTGATAGCGAAAGATCTTCTGGAACGCAGCACAACACCAAAGCTTAAACTTCATTGATCCATTATTTTTCACGCACAAAAAAGCCCGCTTTAACAAAGCGGGCTTTTTAAAAGAATGGTGGGTCGTGTAGGATTCGAACCTACGACCAATTGGTTAAAAGCCAACTGCTCTACCAACTGAGCTAACGACCC
>NZ_CAMZOG010000154.1 GCF_947331445.1 Parendozoicomonas sp. Alg238-R29
CAGTCGCTTTTTGTCTGTATTTTAAAGGTGCTGAAAGAGGTTCTTTTTGACCGGTTTTCAAGCTTTTGAAGTGTTTGGAAAGCTTGAGTGTTTGGAAGGACAGTAACCACTCGTTTGAATCAAAGGCTACTCAATCACTTACTAAAAGATTCAGTAGCCTTCAACAAGATACAACTTAACCCACAACTTAACCCACAACTTAACCCACAACCTCTTCCCGGGCTTCGACCTGTGTTTCTGTTTTCGCTCTGTTTTTAGGGGATGAAAATTCAAGAGACGGGTCATTCACCTTGCCAAAGCGGAGGCTAATCATATCCATCACATAGTTCTGGTACAGCTTCCAGGGCTTTTTGGAACCTTGGTGAGGAATCTTTCCCTCTGCACGCTGAATATAACCAGACTGCATATCAACAAATGGCTCGTGAACAGCGCCGTTAACATTTACAGGGACGCACTGCTTATGACCACTGTCTTCCATATAATTCAACAGACGACAGATATGCTCCAATATCAGATCAGCTTTCAAGGTCCAGGATGCGTTGGTATAGCCAAATACCATCCCCAGATTAGGAACCCCCTCGAACATAACTCCCCGGTAATACATCTTTTCCGATATATCTAGCGGCTCACCGTCCAGAGTCAAACTCATATTGCCAAACAGCTGAATGTTCAAACCTGTAGCCGTGACAATAATATCTGCGCCCAGTTCTTTGCCGGATTTCAGCTTTATTCCCTTTTCGGTGAAGCAATCGATGTGGTCTGTTTCTACAGAAGCCTTACCGTCAGTTATTGCTGTAAACAGGTCGCCATCTGGTACCACACACAAACGCTCATCCCATGGCGCATAACTGGGGGAGAAGTGCTTCATGTCATAACCTTCAGGCAGCTGTTTTTTTGTCAGCTTAAGAATGAGCTTGCGGGAAGCATTGGGAAATGCACGACAATATTTATAGATAAGCCAGGAAATACCAATATTCCGGGTTCGAATAATTCTGTATACCCAGGTTTCCGGCAAGATTTTGCGCAGACCATTCACCACAGGATCATCCTGCGGCAAATTCATAACGTAGGTTGGTGAACGCTGAAGCATAGTGACATGCTCGGCCTTATCCGTCATAGCTGGCGCAAGGGTGACAGCCGTAGCGCCTGATCCGATAACAACAACCTTCTTACCACTGTAATCGTAATTTTCAGGCCACTTTTGAGGATGGATAATGTCGCCGGTAAAATTGTCTTCACCAACAAATTGCGGACGATAACCTTCTTCATAATTGTAGTAACCGGTACCACAAAGAAGGAATCGACACATTATAGTTTTGGTTTTGGTTTTGGTTTTGGTTTTGGTTTCGCCTTTTTCTTCTACCGTCAGCTGCCACTGTGCCGTTTCTGAATTCCAGTCTGCGGCAACCACTTTATGTCCGTAACGAATTTTACTGTCGATCCCGGCTTCTTGAGCAGCTTCGGTAACGTAGGTACGAATGTCTTCACCATCAGCAATACCTTTAGCCTTTGTCCAAGGTTTAAAGTTATAACCGAGGGTATACATATCGGAATCAGATCGGATGCCTGGGTAGCGAAACAGATCCCAGGTTCCCCCAAGACTGTCTCGCCCTTCCAGAATCGCGAAGCGTTTATTCGGGCAGTGTTTTTTCAGATGGCAGGCTGCACCGATACCAGACAGTCCTGCTCCAATAATAACGACATCAAGGGGCTCCACAGCCATAAATCACCTGTAATTATTGTTAATGGTGTAAATCGGGTTTCAACCCCTGGATTCTTCCGCCTGCTGCTTCTGAACCTGATTTTTTCTGAGATTCAGCAACTTAACGACAATCGCCTGATATTTGACAGGTAAAAATCGCTGGAGCAGATCTATAGCTTTAGCATCAGTGCCAACCAAAATTCGGCTTTTGTTTCTCTTCATTCCGTTAAGAATAATATTGGCAGCCTGCTCCGGAGTCGTCTTTGCCAACTTGTTATTAAACTCACGCTTTTGCTGTTCCTGGGTTAACTGGGGACCAACCTGATTCCGAATTCGTGAGCTGTTTACAATATTGGTTTTGATCCCGCCGGGGTGCACACAGCTGATGCTGACACGACTGTTTTCCAAAGCCAGCTCCATACGCAGGCTTTCACTGAATCCACGCACAGCATACTTTGAAGCATTGTAAGCTGACTGGTTCGGTATGCTGACCAGACCAAAAAGGCTGGAGATATTAATTACATGTCCCCACTCCGCCTTTTTCAGGTGAGGGAGAAAGGCCCGGGTGCCATGAGTGACGCCCCAGAAGTTAATATCCATCTGCCATTCAAAATCACGATCTGCCATCGCTTCAACACTGGCACTCAGATTAACGCCGGCATTATTGATGATCACATTGATCTTGCTGAAACGTTGTGCTGTTTTCTCTGCCCACTCGTAAATGGCGTCACGCTTGCTGACATCAACCACATCACAGGCCACATCTTTTGTATGGGCAAGGCAAAGCTGCGCAGTTTCCTGCAGCGGCTCTTCACACACATCAGAAATCGCAACAATAGCGCCCTCTTTGGCACATTGGAGTGCCAGTGCCCGGCCAATACCGGAACCTGCGCCTGTAATGGCAACAACAGCCTTATTTAAAGTTTTTGGCATGGTGGTAAAACCTGTCGAGTAAAGCGTTCTTATTATTGTGAGATTACTGTGAATCAGATTAAGTCAGAGGTACAGGTGATCCTATGTCATCCCAACGGTGATCACAGGTCAGAGAAGCAAACTGGAAAGATATGCCTGTTGCTTGCGTAACTATCTGGATATGACCCAATCCTCAGCTTCCCAAACCCTTTCTGGTAAATAAGGAAGCTGCATTCTGGTCTGCTATTTTTTACGGAGTCATGGTGGCGTGCTCGCGTTTTACAGCCGTCATCATCTGGCAGCTAAAGCTCCGATAGAAGAGTTGAAGCCATCGCGAAAGCTGAGGCTGAGTTGAATTGATAATGATGTAAGAGCGCTGGCCCTGTGTTTATAGGGCACCTGTCAGTTCTGTGTGCTGGCAGGTGCCACGCCTAAAACGCAATACCTGAAAACAATGCCTGCAAACAATGCCTGAAAACAATAGAAAGATCCCCAGAGAGCCCAAATGGTAAATCCAAGAGATGTACGCACAGTAGAAGATGCCAAGCGTATTATTGAAGAGCGAGGCCTTACTCATGTGAAGGTCGGCCTGTTCGACAATGATGGTGTGATGCTTGGTAAATACATGAGCAAATCCAAGTTTTTCTCCTAGCTGGAGAACGGCTTTGCTTTCTGTGATGTCATTCTGGGCTGGGACTCAAAAGATCAACTCTACGACAACGTTAAATACACGGGCTGGCACACCGGCTACCCGGATGCTCCGGTTCGCATTCTGCCAGAGTCATGCCGGGATATTCACACCGAACCAGATATGCTGTTGTTTATGGCCGAGTTCGATAAACAGGCTGAAGCCATATGCCCTCGCGGAACCCTGAGAAGAGTTATAAAAAAGTGCAAAGAACTGGGCTTTGATCCCTACGCAGCCCTTGAGTACGAATTCTTCCTGTTTCACGAAACTCCCAAGTCTGCACGGGAAAAAAACTTTCGCAATCTGGAACCAATGACCCCGGATTGGTTTGGTTACTCCATCATCCGCAACTCTGTGCACTCGGAGCTCTATCACCAGATTCTCGAAATGGGGGAAACCATGGATTTCCCCATTGAAAGTATTCACACAGAAACCGGCCCAGGTGTTATAGAAGCCGCAATTACTGTGGATAAGGCTGATAACGCTGCAGACAAAGCTGCGCTGTTTAAAACCTTTATGAAAGTTCTCGCCCAGAGAAATGAAATGATGGCGACCTTTATGGCGAAATGGTCTGCTGATTACCCTGGGCAAAGCGGGCATATTCACATTTCCCTGCAAAATACAGACGGCAGTGGTTCCGCTTTTCACGATAATTCCAAAGAACATAATATCAGCGCGATACAACGACATTTTATTGCCGGGCAACAACGATTAATGCCT
>NZ_CAMZOG010000155.1 GCF_947331445.1 Parendozoicomonas sp. Alg238-R29
CTTGGCTACATGGCAGCACGTACGTGCCCAATGCCAGAAAGGCTTCTTAAGCTGGCTGACTTACAGTGGTAATCAGGTAAAGTTTTTCTCTTATCAAAATGGCCTACCAATAAAACGTTCTGATCACTGTCTCGGCGGCAATCCGTGTTTTATATTGGGTAAATCATGAATCTATCTATTGCAAGGATGTCCCATGCAGCTTGAAGAGCAACACCGGCTGATCGACAGGGTTCTGCAGCTGGAAACCGATAAAACCACAGATATGGCTGAGCATTGTTCAGCTATTGATGTTGCCTTGTACCGGGATGAGAAGCAGTTTCACTCAGAGGAGGAGAACCTTTTTCGACAGCTGCCGATGATTGTGGGGCATGTGAGCCAACTTCCTGCTCCCGGTGATTTTATAACCCATGATATCTGCGGTGTGCCAGTGGTTGTGCTGCGTCGACAAACCGGAGAGCTGAAAGCCTTCATGAATGTTTGCAAGCACCGTGGCGGACGCCTTGTACGAGATGAAAAGGGAAGCGATTTGCGGGTGTTGGTGTGCCACTACCATGCTTGGACCTATGATACCGATGGCAGCTTACGGGGAGTTCCCCATAAGGACGGTTTTCGGGGCATGCCCGATGGTTGTAACAATCTTACTGAGTTGCCTGTCAGTGATCATCTGGGTTTTCTCTGGGTGCGACTCGCACCTTTTCGGCGCTATGAAACCGCTACGCAGTTTAACCGATCTGTTGAAGAATTTCTGGGGGAGCAATTCAATGCGGATTTCTCCAGCTATGGAACAAGTTCACATACAGTTTTTGATCCGGTTGATTTTCACCGGCCAATTAACTGGAAGCTGGCTATTGATACTTTTCTGGAAAATTACCATGTCAGAAAAACCCACAGAAACACCATTGATGCGATGTTTCTGGATACTGTTGGGATTTATGAGCGCTTCGGTTGCCAGCAGCGAAATCTGTATCCGAAAAAGAGTATTGTTTCTCTAAGAGATAAACCAAGAAGTGAATGGCAGCTCTGTGAACATGGTAATATGCTCTACACGTTTTTCCCTAACACCTTAATTCTGATTGAGCCAGATCACATCAATGTGTCCATTGTTTTTCCCGATGGCATTGAACACACTAAATTGATCAATTTTACCTTGCTGCCGGAAGAACCAACTGAAAAGGGTATTAAGTACTTCCGGAAAAATAATGACATTCTATATGCCGCTCTGGAAGAAGATTTTTCCATGGCAATAGATATTCAGAAAGGATTGCGCTCAGGAGCTAACCAGCAGTTTCTTCATGGAAGGTTTGAGCAGGGTTTGAAATACTTTCATGAAAGTGTGGAGGGTTTTTGTGAATAATCACCTTATGTGGTGAATCCACTTTAATAAAAGCCACGTAGTTACAGAAAGTTGTGCCAAATATAATAATAAAGAGTCGTTATGAATCGCATAAAATCCCTGTTTGTGAGCGCTTATATTACCTTTTTGGTTGTTGCCTTTGGTTGGAGTGGTTATCAGCTCTGGCACACCAATGACATGAGTTACGTTGCTTTGCTGGTGGCTTCAGCGCCAGGGCTGTTCTTTTTTGTACACTTGTTTCTTACCTCGACTGCCCGTACCAGTCACTCCCTTCTTCATATCCAGATTCCAACCTTCTTGGGGTTAGTCGCTTCACTCTGGGTTGGCGAATGGGTGGTTAAAATAGTGGCTTTGTTTGTTACAGCTGGATTGTTGGCTTATGTGTACTGGTATTCCCGCCTTGGACGTGGGCACTCTGTTGTATTGGAAAAGGGGAAAAGACTTCCTGAATTATCATTTGAAACTGCGGGTGGTCAGACCGTGTCTTTGACTGATTTTCGAGGTCAGCCGGTTCTGATGATGTTTTACCGGGGCAACTGGTGCCCCTTATGTATGGCTCAAATCCGGGAAGTCGCGAAAGGCTATCAGGCATTAAAGGAGAGAGGTGTAAACCTCCTGATGATCTCCTCTCAGTCCCATAACCAGACTCTCAAACTGGCTGACAAGTTTGATGCGCCCCTTGAGTTTCTGGTTGATAAGAATAATCAGGTTGCCGATGCGTTGGGAATCGCTCACAAAGCAGGACTACCGAGCGGTTTGCAGGCCGCTGGTTATGATTCCGATACGGTCTATCCAACAGTCATACTGGCGGATGCTGACGGTAAGGTTATTGCGGCCGACCAGACGGATAATTATCGTCTGCGCCCCGAGCCTGAAACGTTTTTACGTTGGCTCGATCAGACCGTATAGTGAGCCTGCCATGTGTGCGAACACCAGAAGAATACAGTATTAATATTGTCTGTATTCAGGGTGTAAAACCTTTTGAGTGTCAGGATATTCCCATAGGTAATGGTAGGTCTTAATGCAGACCTACCTCCTGTTTAACGTATTCTCCAGGCAACTATCCAGCGATAAAAATTCTCGTCTCTGAATCTTGGTGCCACTTGTGTTTCTACTAATACAAGTGGCATGACTAAGTGCTCACCGATACTACTATATAGATACAATATGTTGGGTAACCGCCCGTTAGGTTTGCAGAGTGAGAATCATGAAAGTAGTGGGAGTCGATATCACTGATCGAAACATTGTATTCGGAGATGAATTTTGAAGCCAGATTGTCATCGCAATCAAAGGAGGTGACCGGGGCTGCTGAAAGAGTCTCGGTAGTTAAACCTGATCTGCGGATGCTTCGAATCAGCACCGATTAGCTCAAACGGTTTTCCAGAGATTTTATCCTTTGGGAAACTGCCCCTGTCAATATCTGAAGGCTGCGGGCTGTAGCGAGTGAAAAAAACTGGTAACTATAGATATTATGGAAATTGCGTCGGAGTTTGATTTGCCTAACGCGATAACCTGCATAACGTTGGCAGGATACTGGTCAATGCTATAGGTTCTATCTGGAAAACGCGGCAGTGAATAAAGTAAAGCCGGAGAGCCTGAAATCTCCGGCTTAATTTAATGTTAACGATGATTAGCTTTTTGAAGTCTTTCTTAATGGGTGCCGCATTAAAGAACGATCAGTGCTGCTCAATTTGCCTAAGGGATTGTCCGTAGTCGCCTTAGACGTTTGCTTATTTAGTTTAGAAGGGGGAGGAGGGGCTTCAGGCGTAGAAGAAACAACCGGTGCCGAACCAGTACCTGTTGCGGGTGTAACTTTCGGCTTATCTTTACGAAAAACAGAATTATGTTTTCTTTCAGTCAGTGAGTTTATCCAGGCTCTGGTTAGCATACGGTACCCTGTGGAGCGCGCGGAAGACAGTAAGCGCCAGGCTCCCAGTTCTGGGCCTGGAACTAACAGGCTTGTAACTTTAGTAAGCCATTCTAGAGACAATGCTTCATTATCTGCGACACTGTTTATCCAGATATCGGGTTTTGCTGTTCCCTGACTGATGCCGTGATCCACTAAGAGATATCCAGTGTTCTGACTGAGGGGGGCCGCGATGAGATTCCCGGAACCTAGAACGTTAACTTGAAGGTCGTTACATATTGAAACCGCTATCGGGTCATCCTCGGCCAGCAGATCAGAATCATTTAGTACATCACTTATGAAGTCTAAGGAGCAGGCTGAAAAGGGTGACAGTTTCTTTATGGAACCCGTGAATCCGTTATTGGATGAGAGCACATCGGTTATCCAGCCAGTGTTATTACCCTCTGGGAATCTTACTAACACTGAATGCTGCTCGTTATCATCGTGGAAAGCGGCAGGGCGATTGCATCAATCTAGTACGATAGAGCAAAGAAGCATTTCCAAATGCTCATGGTTCCAGCCTGCTATTTTCCGGTGCCTCTTAATGCTTTTATTACCTTTGTTTTTCTTGATCGTATTCAATGCTATACGCCTGAGAATCGATAAGTTCTCAGCACTATTTCCCGCTTTAGCCTGGCAAGCATCTTCGGAGAACGAAACATCCAGTACCCAGTGCAGGTTAT
>NZ_CAMZOG010000156.1 GCF_947331445.1 Parendozoicomonas sp. Alg238-R29
TGCGATCATGGATGCATCCAAGAAATGGACTATGCCGATCAGGAACTGGAAACCGGCCTTGAACAGATTCATGATTGAATTTGAAGACCGGCTAGTTGGATTTGTTTAACAACGGCAGAGACACAGTTAGATTTACACTCTCAACAAATCCAACTAGCCGGTCTTTATTCACTCCGACCCCATTTCCCGATTTCCCCGATTTCCCCCACCATTTCCCCCATTTTCCCTGGGGCATTGACACCTCCTTTTACCATTTCCTTCCAGCTATACGTCAGGTGTAGATTATTTTCTGAATCGGACGTATGACTCATTTCACCCTTTAGTAGTACCTAGCAGTACCCTTAGCAGTACCTAGCAGTACCCTCGAAAAATATTTTCTACATATTTATAAAGTTCAGCTAGCCTTTCTGCTTTGATATCGACACTGAACAATAAGCTCTACTCGCCCCATAAGAATAATAACCATTGGGAGGGATAATACTTCACGAGAGAATGTGATGAAGAACCTCAATCACAATCAGCACTTGCGAACGGCCTCCTGCTATCTAATCCACTTACAGGGTTTATTGGGGGCTCTGATTTTTGCTGCGTTTTTTATTATTCTCCCTACCCAGGCGTATGCAGATGGGGGGTACACTGTGAGAGTTATTTATTACAATAACCAACATGATGCATACTCTGATAGTTACGGAATATTCTTCGATCTTGTTGACACTGATAACGAAAAAGACAGTGAAGGGAGCCTCGCTGGAGAAGAACTCTCATTCAATGCAATTTATGAGGCATCTGAAAGAAAAGCGGCTCATCAGTTATTTATTACTGCCCCTACGAATCATGTAGAAATATTTCCTCAAGCCCCAATTCACAGAAGCAGGAAAGAACATCATTTACCAAGCCAAGATTCACTGAAGTATAAGAACAGTAGGGATATATCCTATATAGCCATCCAGAGAAACAGCCAAGTAAAGGACAGTTATACACTCCATCTCTACACGGAAACCGATCAAAAACTCATACTACTAGCTTCTATCAATGCTTCCCAAGACATATACGATGAGTTAAATAGCAAAGATTCGTTTCGTGAAAAGTGGTTTCCAAACCATCCAACCGCTATCAAAGAGATACCTGAAGGAGCTGTTCTTACAGAATTACAATACAAGCCAGAAAGAACACACTCAACGACTTCTTCATCATATTCTTCTACTAGTATGAGGACTGACAGTCTGATTTCTCACGCCTCGCCATCTCAACATCCTATAACACAAACATCCAACCCTCTTTATGTAAGCACATTCTCACTAACATCCCCTTCATCAGGTTATCAAACGCAATCTTCATCACTGTGTGACACAAACTTACCTGATTCTGAACAAAGACACGAAAGTCATGCCTCCCTCAATGATGACTCAAATAAAATCCATACAACACCACACCTTTCAGATGTAGAAAACAAAAACTTTTCGTCCAATCTTACCTCCTCTATCCAAGTAGCGGCGGGCTTAAATGCTTTACACATCACAAAAGAAAGCTCCTCGCTATCAGCACAAACGTCATATTCCAGTGATGCAGTTTTTTCGAGTAGTCATACATCAGATCATCGAGTATCTTGCGAACATATCAACCCGACATATCAAGACTCAGATCCACTTGATCATTCTATGTGTAGTGCAAACTTCCTATATGGCCTTAGTTTTATTCTATTTAGCCAGTCAGCAGGACAAGATCAGCCCAGATGGGTACTCAATATTATTGAAGCCCTTTTCAAATCATCAACACGCAACTTAAAACTAAACCACCTTTTTTCTACCTTATCTCCTGCTATTGTAAGGCTTTTCAAGGCTCAGCCTGACGACTTACTGGTTCGCAAAGCTATCTCTGAGGTGTTTAAAGTTTTTCACCAGCCAGCGCAAGCACTGACTGAATGGCTTGATATTTACGATACATTTGGCATTAACCTTATAGACGAAAACAACCGCAATCATTCAGTAGCTGTAGATCCTGAAAAAGCCTGTAACGCTATTCAATCAGCCAACTTACTCAATTTCTATTATCTCGAAAACCCACACCATGCAGTTTATTATGGTGAATATGGCCATATCCCGAAAGAAGTGTATTGGAGTAAAAGTGTACTGCAAAGGCATACTATTCGCCTGCAGGAACTTACAACAATGTGCGCACAGGGATTGGACAGCCTCCCTCATCTCATCACTATAAATGGAAAACAAGTTAACACTGTGGGGGCTATTCAAAAGCTGGTGGTTAATACACACAACTATCTTCCGTATCTATTCCTTGCCACTTACATAGATTATTTTTTACGATATGCTGAAACCATCGAACCACCAACGAAAGAACTACCAACCGTTATAGCCGCCGCAGCCAACCTTCCTCAACTAGTCGTTTCCGAATATATTGCCCAAGCACACCGTACGGGTCTGGAAAATCTACCAGAATGGTTAATATCATTAATAACCCAGCTGCAAGCTCAGGCTCTCCCGCAACAAGTTATACTCCAAACGCAAAGGTCACCAGTAATACCGGTACATTTTAAAGAGACAACAGCTGTTCTCAACACACTTAATAGCTGGGAGAGCATACCGAAAACAGCTAAACTAAAAAAAGAGAATGTTGTAAAACTGGCTCGGAACCTTAGCAGCATAAAACAGGCTACTGACCATTTTCAGTCTACATCTCCCCCTCACATATCTTGTACAAAGGGCACTGTCGAATTCCTTGCACTTCTGGCAGGTGGCACATTTACAACACATAAAAAACAACCATTAACAGGTAATTATAAGCCTATTAGTGGTTGGTTCTCAGGAGATAAGAAAACATGGGATAGTCAGGCGATTCAATCATTGGATACTTTACGTCAACACTACGCCCCACACGTAAACGCATATTTGATGTACCGCGCGGGTGTACGCCAAGATGCTGGAGTAAAACAATAGGTGCGTCACTCAATTGTACAATGACGTACAAGCAGGGGTTCTGTTGCAAACTCAAACCATACCAGCCAGAATCCGCAACCCCTCTCACTTCTGAGCTTTCACGGATGAAGTTTTCCGGCCGCCATTTCCCCAAAGATATCATTCTGCAGGCTGTTCGCTGGTATATCACCTATCCTCTCAGTCTGCGTATGATTAAGGAAATTTTTGCGGAGCGGGGTATCACAGTCGATCACACAACTATCAACCGCTGGGTGATCGTGTACGCTCCTCAACTTGAAGCTCTGCATCGAAAACAGAAACCTGCCGTGAAAAGATCGTGGCGTATGGATGAAACCTATATCAAGATCAAAGGTCGTGACTGCTACCTGTATCGTGCTGTCGATCAAGAAGGAAATACTGTTGATTTTCTTCTTACCAAAAAGCGAGATAAAAAAGCTGCCAAGGCCTTTTTCCGTAAGGCTATCCCCCAACATGGACAACCAGAAAAGGTGAGCATAGATAAAAGCGGCAGCAATATATCTGCTCTCACTTCTATCAACACAACACTCAAGGATAAAGAGCCAAAGATCACCATTTACCAAAGCAAATACCTGAACAACATTGTGGAGCAGGATCATCGATTTGTGAAACAGATTACCCGCCCCATGATGCAGTTTAAGGCTTTCTATTCTGCCAAGGCGACACTCGCTGGTATTGAGTTTTCTCATATGCTGAGAAAAGGCCAATATTCAGATTCTGAGTCAACGAAGCCGTGGGAGTATTTTTACTCTTTGACGGCATAATTGTGTCTGGAGAATAATGACTTTTGATTTATCTGAAAGCTTGCAACAGAACCGTGTATTCAAATATCGCTATCTAACTGCGTATTCCGGAGCATCCGGCCACTGATTCCGTTTACATCCGACACCCCATCCTGATGCCGTCAGTGCAGTGGGTG
>NZ_CAMZOG010000157.1 GCF_947331445.1 Parendozoicomonas sp. Alg238-R29
GTCAGCGCTGCAGTCAGAGTTGTTTTACCATGGTCAACGTGACCGATGGTGCCGACGTTTACGTGCGGCTTCGTACGTTCAAACTTTTCCTTAGCCATTACGCTCTCCGCTTCAAGGCTTTCAAGATCTGCGCAATACGCGCACATACGCAAACAGGGCAGACGCAAAACGTCTACCCCGAAATTATGGAGCTCTTAACCGGATTTGAACCGGTGACCTCATCCTTACCAAGGATGCGCTCTACCAACTGAGCTATAAGAGCCGCACTAAGAAGTTGGAGCGGGTAGCGGGAATCGAACCCGCATCATCAGCTTGGAAGGCTGAGGTTCTACCGTTGAACTATACCCGCTTACAAACCCTTTCATATTGAGCAGAAAACAAGCAAGCTCAAAGTGGGCCGCTCTTCAAGACTACAGCACTGAGCCTTGGAAAGATGGTGGTGGGGGCTGGATTCGAACCAGCGAAGCTTTCGCGTCAGATTTACAGTCTGATCCCTTTGGCCGCTCGGGAACCCCACCTAATTTTCGCTGCCATTTTATCTTGAGACTTTTTGATGTCAAGTGAAGATTCCCTTCTCTTTTCAAACGCTTAGATGATTTATCAGCCTTCATAAAAAGCTTCGTTAGTCATCTGTCGCTTGCGACATCACCTCATCAGCGAGAGGCGCATTCTATTGAAACTATTCAGGGGTTGCAACACCGGTGTCACACAAATTGTCGTGTTTCTCGGCAAACCCATATCTTTCCTGAATAGAGCTCCATAGCGCGTTGCTGAGCAATTCCCGATCAGCCTTTCTAATTTCCACCCAATATTCAAAACGATAGCGAGCCAACTCTTTCATTTCAACGTTGTAACCATTCGCAAGCTGACGATCACGTAATTGAACAGCCAATTTCTCTCTCGTAAATAAACCAAGAGAAATGCCATTGGTTAACTCACCTTCCGTAATAATAAAGCTATCAATTTTATTTGCCTGCAGTTCTTTTAGTTTACGTATAGCTGCACTTCGATTTGGAAGTGTTGGAATATAAACCCAGTAATCAGGCGCTGTTGGAACTTTCACCTGGCGAATCTCGCTACCAATTGATGCGGCCATTAGTCTTTGCTGAACCTGGCCTGCAGTATCACGAGCCCGGAATGCACCTATCTGGGTACAAAGCGATGTTTGAACCCTGAGTGAGGATCCATCACCTCCCCCCACAATTCGAACAACTCTTTTTGCACTTCCTGCAGCTACAGCCTCCGAAAGCAACTGTATTGATTCTGCATCTTCATACGCCCCCCCTCCTGAAGAACTTTCTGAAACCACAGATGCAGGCTGCTCCCCACTAAACACCAGCCTGTAAGCAAAGTAGCCAACATTCAATACAACCAGTGCAGCGAACAACCAACGCATCTTCATTCTACTTATAAGTCCTCGGCGGGTAAGGCAATTGCCAACCCATCAAATACCAATTCCGGGCGATAATCCACTGGGATCCCCAAGTTTTCTGCCAACAAAGCGGCATCACCACCACATAAAATCACACAAATATCACCATCAAAGCGCTCAAATTCCCTTTCGACAAACGCTGCAGCCATGCTTAGGGCACCATTCTGTATTGCCTGTATACTAGGAAAGGCAGGCATACGACGGAACTCTGGCACCTCCGGCATAACCAGCAAGTCCGTCGATTCCGTCATAGCCCTCAACATAGTACTTAAACCTGGGCAAATAAAACCTCCCTGAAAAACGCCGTCGGCACCAACAATATCCAGCGTCAGCGCTGTACCTGCATCAACAATCATTACCGCCCGACTTGGATACAACCCTTTTGCAGCCAGCATAGCCAGCCAACGATCAAGCCCCAAACGTAAAGGATCAACTTCGTTAACAATTACCCCCCCTATACCAGATGCCGGGTCCGGCAACCGAGGCTGAACAGAAAAGGCACCGAGAACCTTCTGACAAACCTCATCAACTACTTCTCGAGAACGTACGGAAGACAAGCGGCATACATCGACAACACTATCACCAACAAACTTGTGGAGTGCTTCCACCATGACTTCTGCAGGCTGATTAATTACCGCGCCATACTTTGGCTCCTGCCCACTCATCTGCCAGCGCCACTTGAGCCTTGTATTGCCCGCATCGATATCAAGAGTATTCATAATTCTCGAAGAGAAATTTCCCCCCCGGCATAAGATGATGTTCCAGCATCATTTTTTATTAAAACTGCACCAGAGTCATTAACACCCACCGAAATACCTGCAATTGTATTAGCCCCTATATATAAAACCACAGGCCGCCCAGCAAAAGCATCGTATTGAGACCATTGCTCCCGATACGGAGCAAACCCATAACCCTGAAACGTTGAGAGCATACTGGACAGGTTGGCAATCAGGCGCCCGGCAATTTTATTTTTACTGATACTCATTCCAGCCGCTGTTTTCACATCCGTTACCGGCTGATCTATCTTCTTTTTCTGCTCTGGCCCAAGCACCAGATTAATACCAACACCTATAACCACTTCACAGGAGCCAGTGGGGTCACCACTAATCTCCAGCAGCACTCCTGCTAGTTTACGACCATCCATTAAAACATCATTTGGCCACTTTAGCGTCAACCCAGAGACACCGGAAGATTCCAGAGTTTTCAGCACAGTCAGACCAACTGCAAGACTTAACCCTTCCATTGCAGCCAAACCACTCTCAACATTCCACAGCATCGAAAAATAGAGAGAAGCCCCAAACGGACTTTGCCAAACCCTCCCTCTGCGGCCGCGACCTCCACTCTGATACTCTGCCATACACACGCGCCAACGGGCATCACCCTCAATGGAACGAACATCATCGTTTGTAGAAGACGTCAGCATGCGAAGATCTATAGCTACGTCATCTTTAATTTTGTCAGGTATTTCTTTATCTATTCTTGAGCGATCTAATAGCTCCACACCACTTGGAAGACGGTAACCCTTCCCTCGAACCGCATCCAACTCCAGCCCCAAATCAGAGAGAGCCTTCAGTTTTTTCCATACAGCAGCACGACTCACCCCCAATGCAGAGCCAAGCTCTTCTCCAGAGTGAAAACGTCCATCCCCAAGCAGCCTGATTAGATTTTCCATACAGCGACATCTACACCTATCGAGTGCCAGATAATATAGTGACTACTTCAGAGAAAACAGCAATGAATGAGAATTGCCCGAGCCCTGAAATAACAAGAAGAAACCAGCCAAATCAAACGAAGGCAGATATCACAGCTATGATGAAGAATTCCTACGAAGATATTTTATGGTTTTGGTTTGGAGAGCAAGTAGAAGGCTACCCAATAGAGGACAAGAGTGCACTCTGAAAAACTCGAAAACCAACAACTGTGCATTGATATGTTCGAACTAGATTCTCGAAAGTAGGCAGGAAGAGGCTGGGCACTCAATCTGGTTCACTAATGACCACAAAGATTTGATCATGCGCTTTGGCCGACTCCCACACCGAAACAAAGTACTTGGCAGAGAAAACACCTCGGAAGAACAGGCTTATCTTGATGCCGACGCAAACTCTTATGGCCAATAAACCCAACAGGGGAAAATAATTTGAAATAATTAAAAAGACCCTGAACGCATAGCGTTCAGGGCCTTTAATTTAAAGCTTGACGGTGACCTACTCTCACATGGGGAAACCCCACACTACCATCGGCGATACATCGTTTCACTGCTGAGTTCGGGATGGGATCAGGTGGTTCCAATGTTCTTTTGCCGTCAAGCAAAACCACTGAATAAAAGACAACTGATCTTCTATTCGAAATTTAAAGCCTGGCGATGACCTACTCTCACATGGGGAAGCCCCACACTACCATCGGCGATGCTTCGTTTCACTGCTGAGTTCGGGATGGGATCAGGTGGTTCCAAA
>NZ_CAMZOG010000158.1 GCF_947331445.1 Parendozoicomonas sp. Alg238-R29
TTTTCCGGGAATCCCGCAAAGGACAGCGGGGGTTGGGTGCTGAAGCCCGCAAACGAGGTGGTCGATCCAGGCGCAAGAAAAAGCCGTCGGAGAATGCCAGTGAAAAGTCAGGAACAATCAGAAAAATTCCCGTCATGGTGGCCTGCGACCGTCAGCAACATGTAACCGATGCCGTTCTCGAACATGTGAGTAACGATGAACTCTTCACGCAACTGGCAGACCAACTCAACGTGACGCTGAAAGAGTTGGTCACATTCAAACAGTCAACGCTTATCACAGTGAGCTCAAACGTTGTATCAATGGTTTTTTCACAGGTGTGGCAACAAATATTTATCGCGCTATCTGGGCTGGAAACGATTTTTAAAGACACATATCTTCTCGGAAGAGAGTTTGTTAGATCAGGAAGCATCCCATTGGCTCAACCCACATTTATTGTGAACAGAGCCTATCTTCTTCATAAGCGTTGATAAAGCTTGTGTATTCTGTTTCATAAGCAGCTTTCTGCTCTTCAAAATGTAAAAGACTATCTTCATGGGTCATTTCTTTTACACTTGATTTGAAGTTACTCACTGCTTTTTCTATATCGTTACTCATAACTTCCTTGGTGAACCTAACGCCTGCATGTGGGGCGCCGAAGGCGTCCCAGGAGCGAAGCGACGCACACCATGCACTTGTTATGTGATTTTTAGGATGCAGTTTTTTTGATTGTTATCTGGCTTACCTGTGATGTTGTAGGTATTTCCAGTTTTAACATCAATTTCAGTCTTTCCAGGGAGAAGGATTTTCCCATATGTGGTGGATATTTCACACATGACTTTGATATTTCTAATTCCAGTTGGAACTGTTGCAGTTGTTCCCATTTTAAAGGGTTCGGTCCATAGCAATTCTCCGTCATCAACCTGTCGGATATAGATTGTTAATATATCTGAGTTTTCACCTACGATATATCCTTCATTTTTGTATGCTTTGACAACTGTTATTTTTTGGTCGTCTTGAGCTCGATAATATTCTCGATTTATATCTCTTGCACCACAAGCAGAAATCATCAAGCAGGAAAGTAAAAGTGATATTTTTATTATTCTCAAAGGTTGACTCCTTCACATAACGCCCCCATCAAGCGCCGCCGAAGGCGGTCGCTTGGATGGGCTTGTTATATTTCTTGTTCAATTCGACTCGATTAATCTGGTGTAAGCTAATGCTGGTTTATTTGAATATTCATCATTACACTCTTTGGGAGTTTTGGAAATGAGTTTATTCGCAATTTTTTGAGAGATAATATTATCTTTCCCAACAATAGCTTCTAGATAAAATTTATTTACATTGTTGCGAGCAAATCCATTCTTTAACTCAGCAATACTTTTTTCCAGAATTTCGGTTGCATTACCGTTGTTTTGATATTTTTCAGGAACAGCATATCCAATATTTAAGCAAGGCAAACCATTGATAGGTTCGACTAAGACAAATACTGCGTATGATCTAATCCGTTGATGCTTTATTTTGGCATATGTAAAACGTGTGTGACCATCAGGTTGGTCAACATGTATTACCAAATCACGTGATAGCTCACATTTTTGAAACTCGACTAAATTTTTGTCGATGGCTTTTTGTAACTCTTGCAATCCAACCATTGGATCAGTCATGTTTGTCATACACACCTCGTAATTGTATGAACTCGCGTGAAATATAACGCCTGCTTAAGGGGCGCCGTAGGCGTCCCATTTGAAGCACTTGTTACACGGCGGTTGCTACCCACTGTGATTGTTTGATTTTAAATAAACTGTGCTCTCTGAGTTTGTGACCTTCAGGTAATGCTGGATGATCAAAATTTGATGGTTGTTTGGTCATACCTAGCCTTTTCATCACAGCTAATGAGCGAACATTATCTTTGACCGTAAAGGAAAGAACTTCATCGAGCTTTAGCTGCGTAAAAGCTACATTTAGAGAAGCTTGTGCTGCCTCAGTTACGAACCCTTTGCCCCAATGAGCAGGACTTAACCGCCAACCGATCTCAACACAGGGAGAAAATGGTAAATCGTCACTTGGAACATGCAACCCCGTAAAGCCAATAAAGCGGCCTGAGGATTTCTCTTCAAGAGCCCAAAACCCCCAACCTCTCTCAGCGATGAGTGATTGACAAATTTTTGCTCTTTCATCACTCTCAAACTTGCTCAAAAGGTCTGGAAAAAATTCCATGACTCTTTCATCAGAATTTATAACGGCAAAAGGTTCAAAATCACTTTCTCTCCATTGACGGAGAAGTAACCGCTTGGTTTCAATCTCTATTATTTCTGACATTTAACTCAACGTGAAGATTACTCAAAGTTTGATTCAGCCGTGTAACGCCTGCTTAAGGGGCGCCGTAGGCGTCCCATTTGAAGCACTTGTTAGGCGCTATCCGATTGCTTGAATCCAGCACTAACTGCGGCTGTAGTTATATTTATAAATTCAGATCTATCCTGATCATTATACATTGTATTTTCAGCTAAACTGTGTTCAATATCTTGAACTCTATGAGATAGAGTTTTCGCTTCATCTTTAGTAATATGTGCCAAAACTAGTCTTAAAGTATCTATGCATGTTTCTACTTCTATCCAATCAACTTTGGCTAATTCTATACAGGCAGAAATTAAATCATTTACAACTGATTTGGGTTTACCAGCATACATTGCAACATCACTTAAAGCTTTGGATTTATTTATTTGATATAACCGTTCAAATAATATGTTTTTTGTACAAGTGTCAGTGTGATCGTGACCTGAAAGAAGAGAAGAATAAGCACAAACTGCCCCTATAGTAAGGGGGATTCTTCGGATATATGCCGTGCTTTCCATACCTTGAACTAGACCATTGAACGGGTTCATTACATAGAATCGATGAAAATATTCACACACATTAGAAATGTTAAAATAAGATACTTCAAACCCTTCTTCTACTAGTATTTCAAACAGGCTACTCATATCTTCTTTTGAAAAATAGTTTGCTTCTATGGCTTGTATATGACATTCACGTAAGGCAGATTGAAATTCTTCCAATCGCCTTTGTGATGAAAAGCAATGTAATTCACCCATTGCTTCTTTATATTCATCAGCTGACTTTAAAAGTCCTGGCTCATCTACATCTGTAGCACATCCTCTTCTCTTTAAAGATTCTAAAGATGTCTTTATTATCTCATGATACTTTCTAGTACTTATTGAGCTTGTATCAGATATTTTTTTTATCAACTCTCCAATATATGTTAAAAGAACAGGGTCACAATCAACTTGTATTATTAATTTGGATACGAGTGAAAGTTCCGGAATACACGATAGCAAACCTGACTCACCAGTTATAATTGACACTTTTCTTTCATTTACCAAGCATGTTTCACTAATCTTAGCTATAGTTTTTGCCAATGAAACTTGGTTACTATTAAAAGCTCTAGGATACTCGTTCGTGAAGCAGAAACCACTTTTTAGAGAATGGTTTGCTATGTTTGAAACAGGAAAACGGCTTGCAAGCCTATCAGCAACTTTGCAAACTTTGTGACCGGAAAAATCACTAAATAACTCAGGCTTCGCCTCGAAAGTACAATATTTTCTTACTATACTCTCTGTTCTTTTTTCCAATAAAGGTAAACCATAATTCATTTTTCAATCACATCCCTGTAGACTATTTCCTTTACTTAGACAATCTCCTTATTATTTAGTTCAAATATAACTGTATGAATGATTTTGCGCCTAACGCGAAGTTGTGGGGCGCCGAAGGCGTCCCAGGCAGCTTGCTGCCGAACACCA
>NZ_CAMZOG010000159.1 GCF_947331445.1 Parendozoicomonas sp. Alg238-R29
TAGACGACACCGTTTTAAAAACACGTGTATCTTGATGATTTAAAAGGGTTTAGAAACGTACCTCGAAATCCTCTCTGTACGCTAAAAACAGAGGACACCGGCAAAAACAGCATTTTGAGAGGCAAAACAGGGGCTGGTACAGCACCGGGGAAGTACGCTTCCTATCAGACAGGAAACCCGCCACACAGGCCTTCGTGAGACGTATATAACGCAAAAATCCCGCTGCAGATAACTGCAACGGGATTCTACTCTCTATAAGCTCAAGGCTGTTTGGCGGTGGTTGGGGCACTCTGGGAGGTTGGTTTCTCTATTATTTACTCCGACCCCATTTTCGATTTTCGGTTTTTAATACGCCCTTGCTCAGACAGGAGGGGTCATACAAAAATTCATGAGATGAACAGATCGTTAGATATACCAACCACAATGATATTTTTATAAACAGAATGATTAAGCCGGGGATCTGCTGCTCAGAACAGGCTGCTCTGAAAAGATAGTGCAATTTATGCCAGGTAGGCTGTGATGGGGATGAATCCTATTAGAAAAGTACGACTTTTGTCCTGGAAACTTTTTGCTGTCGCTATTGCCTTACTCATATCGACTAGTAAAGGAGTATTCCATTATGAGCTGGCAATCAGGATCATCACAGTATGCAAGCACGGGTAACAACACCGGCAACTATCAAGGGAGCTATCAAGGCAACTATCAAGGCAACTATCAAACGAACACCCCGATTAGTTATAACAGGCAGCAGCCTGGAACAGGTTCACAAATGGGTTACGACTCTGGGAACAGGGTTGTCACGCAAACGTCAGCCCAAACGTATATGCAGGAGCCTCCCTTTTATAGACAGGCTGGTTATAGCCAAGCTGGTTCCTATCAATCCCCTGCGCGTCCGGGAAGAGATCAGTTTGGTAACCCCAGCTTTGTAGATCAATATGGTGTGATGGGATACAGAGATTCACGTCAGGTCGGGTACTTTTATCACCCTGATGATAATTCCATATACACTTTTGACCAGAACGGAAAACGCGTTAGCTATGACCCTGTGCCACAACAGAATCCGCAACAGTGGCAACAGCCTGCTCCACGGTCGGCTCGATCTATTCCCCCTCGTTTAAGCTCTGATATACCAACTACCCAGCCAGTTGTTCTCCAGAAAACAACCAGCAACCCCGTACAATATAAGCATAAGGCGATGCTCAAGGTCTTTGAGGATTTCACTAAGGCATTGGACCTCAGCGACCTTTCGCCAAAATTCATTTCTCAACATGTATACGATTTTAATGAAAAAGCAGAGATTTTTGCAGAACGCACCAATCGAGCACGCGTTGAATACTTTCTCTCCAAGTATATTCTTCCTGATCTTGCTCCTGAAGGTTCTCAGGACGACACGCGCTACGAGCGCCTGAAGGCGGCATGTGATGAGAGCCCAAAATGTGATTTTCTCATGGAGAGGCTACGAGCCGCAGAGCATCAGTTTAGAGAAGAACAGTCGCGGGCACAGGTATCCGCACAGCCGACTACTGTTCATCAACCTAAGTCTGTGCAGCCGCGCCGCAGTCCATTGCAGATGCCTTATCAACCACCGTCGAACAATCAACCTCAATCGTATAATCAATCGTCGTCGTACAATCAATCTCAGCCACACACAAAAACGCAGACGTACAAAAAACCGGTGCAGCCTGCTGCCCCTGTTGCTTCAGACCCTTTACAACCACTGCTGAATCAGCTTGTGACTCAGGAAGACTGGGATACCTACGTTGTCGGAATGATGGTTCCCCAGGCAGCAATGTTTGCAGATTACATAGAGGTGTCTCCGCTTAATCGGCGTGCATTATTCACCAAGGGGAAAGAGTGGGCACAACAGAACGGAAAGCCTGAGGAAAGTGTTGAAGCAGGGCTTCGTTATCTGGGCCAGTATGTTATTAAGGATCGTAAGGATGAAGGTAGTCCGCTAACGTGGAAGGCTTTACTGAAAAGTGTGGGCGAGTTAGAGCAGGATCTTGATAATACACAAACCTATACGTCTGATCTCCGACAGCTTTTAGAGAAAAAGCTGCACAAGGAGGAAGAAGAGCGGGCATTGCAGAAAGCCATACAGCTGGAACAACGGGAGCAGCAGTGGGCACCACCACAACCTCGTGTGTCATCAGGTCCGGTATCGTCTCATAGGCCTCCTGTTACTCCTATGCTTCACAATATTCCCCCTGTTGTACCGACGACACCGCAGTCTTCAGTTCAGCATACCTTACAGCCATCTGTGGCGGTAATGGGTGCTCAAGGTGGTGGAGAAATCGATCCATTATCCCAGCCGGTGAGACTGGAAGACTGGAACAGTAGTATGGCGCCCCTAATGCTGAATGCGCAGAGATTTTTGATGAGCGCTTTTGACATCCCTCAGGACGCACTGAAAATCATACAAGAGCAGTCTGCCCAGGCTCAGCCCCATGACCAGGACTGCAGGAATCAGGATGCCGTATGCAGGATGGGAGCGTGGGCAGTGAACCATTTTCCAGGGTTAACCTGGAATGATGTGCTGGAAAAAATGGCTCCTGTGCATAATGATTATGCTATTGCGCTCCGTAAAGCATTGTCGCTTGACCTGAATAAAAATAACTCATCTATATCTGAAGCTGCGTTGTGTAAAACACAACAAGGGGTTCAGCTTTCCGCTCAACATGTGGGTTCTACAGCAGATCAAGAGAAAACAGCGGAGAGCTCTGGTAAGAGTTTGGATAGCAAGTCAGGCGGTGGCAAGGACGAGCCAGCATGCTCTGTCTGTTGGGAGCTATTTAGCAAAATTGATCTTAAAAAAATAGGGGTTCCTGTGTGTTGTCACCCCATTTGTATGTCCTGTGCTGACAAGTTGGCAATCAAGACTTTGGAGAATGGGCAGAGAGGCCGCGAATGCCCGACATGCCGACAAGCGTTGAAGTTTCAGACTATATTCTGGTGATACTGACAACGTCCCCTACCATGGCGCAATAACCAGTCTGGTTGTTCAATGCTTTGTGGCGGATAGCCTTACGGAAAAAGGCCTTGGCAGCTTTTTTATCTCGCTTTTTGGTAAGAAGGAAATCAACGGTATTTCCTTCTTTATCGACAGCGCGATACAGGTAGCAGTCACGACTTTTGATCTTTGACCTTTGGCCTTTATGTAGGTTTCATCCATACGCCATGAGGTTTTGACGGCTGGCTTCTGCTTTCGATGCAGAGCTTCCAGTTGAGGAGTGTACACGATCACCACTGCTGATAATCAGGTTTTCACCGGCAATGGCAGTCAGGTTATCCGTGGTTTTGATGTGGGCCGCAGTTACTTCAATATTATGACCGGCATTCAGTGCCAGCGTATCGGCGGTAATGCTGGCAGTGTCACCAATTTCTGTACGAATATTGGCACTGGCACCGCGGAACTGTTTGTCGCTGTGCGTCTGCTCAATCACCGTTTCATGGATAATGTCACCGGTGAGGGCATTCAACGTCACCCGGCCACCATTGATATGGCCGCCCCGGTTCACCAGGTCTCCGGCTGCCGTGAGGGCAGAGCCTCCGGCATTCTGGGCAATATTGATGTTATTGGCCAGTGAAGCTACCTGTCAGTATTTATTCACTCCGACCCCTTTTCTCTTTTCTCTTTTCTCTTTTCTCTTTTCTCTTTTCTCTTTTCTCTTTTCT
>NZ_CAMZOG010000160.1 GCF_947331445.1 Parendozoicomonas sp. Alg238-R29
AACGAGAAATTAATATATTCACACCGACGCACAACGCCTGGGTCAGGTGCGCCGAAGGCGTCACCTGGACCCACTTGTTAGATTTTTTTTTCGGAGGGGGTGATCAATTGAAATTCTTCATGACTCATAAAGTTGATAATTTCTTCAGGGTCAATAGATCCCTTTACTTTACACATGAGGCGATAATTCGAAGGTGCATCATCACATAAAGATTCAACAGACACAGCGATATTGGATTTATATTGTGTTAATAACTTGTTAATGTCTCTTGAAATATATCGAGGGCAAAACCCAACAATTTCAGCAGGGTTGTCGGCTCTGATTAGAACAGCATATTTATCGTAATCATTTTGATTATCTAAACAAAATTTTAGCTTATCACCTGACTTTAACTGAGATACACGCTCAGATGCACTTTTTTGTAAATGACTCACACCGTGTGCAAAGAAAATTTGTTCAAAGTTTCCATTTTTATCAATTTCAAATCTCTTGAACATTTGTAGCTTGTCTGTACTTCTCAAGCCTCCAGAACGTCCAAGTACATTGATAGCAGTAGCATCTTTTTCTTCTAGGCCAATCCACTTGAGAAAACTGGGGTATTCTGGACGTCTAGACGACAAAATTCTATTTTTAAATAATGGAAATAAGGCGTCAGAAACATACGTTTTTTCAAAATTTTCCATGCCACTGAAAGGGATAAATTTGTCTGATAAACGCGCGCCCTTAGTGTAGTTAAAGCTATAACCAGAATCATGTTCTTTCAAGAGGCCAACGACATGCCACTCACGAGTAGAGGTTGACTGCCATGCCAGATATACTGAGTTATGCTCTTTCATCTTCAAGTAGCCTTCTTTTATTTTCTAAAACCATTTTAATTGCGAAGTTTCTAGCAGTCTCACTTATTACTTCACTTGGTATATTAGAAAAAATCTCCATAATTTTATCTTCTCTCAAACTTCTAAGTTTAGATAGCCAATGCGTTTTTGCTGAAACTCTTTTTTCAATAGCTGTATAAAAGGCATCTACTGTAAACAAAGGTTTCTTATCTGTTTTCAGGCGGAATAATTCTGATCGTGCCTTACATACGAATTTTTCAATTGTTCTGTTTTTATCTTTAGTGTTGATTCGTTCATCACGTTCAGAATCGAGAAGTTCACGACCTAAACTTGCAGCATGATCATACGAAGGGCATAAATGTTGTTCCCCAGTATCATTGTCCACAATTACAGCCCAGTTTTCATGATGTCTGTCTTGATTGCTAATTAAAGCGTCTAGCATTAAATATCCACAAAATACATCACCAGCATTAAGGCCGTTAATATTAATAGCATTAATATTGGGAGGTAATGTTTTGGAATCTAAACAACCAAGAACTCTATTTACAGTATGTTCCTTAATACGAACAAAACTTTCATCATCTTCTTCAGGTCTAGGATACGTTTTAGGTGAGTGTTTATGAAGAACTTCATTTCCCATAACCATTCTACAGTTTTGAGGAATAACATTCTTTGTAATGATTCCAAACCTTCCTGAAGATCGTGCAATTTCATAATTCACATGAGGAATATCAAGTTCTTTGCACAAACATTCAGCAACTTTCTCTGACCAGTGCTCGCCAGTATTTTCACGTGAATATTTGAACAGCCATTTAATATCCTCATTTGCTTCAAAGTAGAACCAAAATTTTTCTTTCGTTCCTAACTGTTCTAAATCTTCAGCACTGAAATCAATTTCTTCAATTTTAAAACTCATTATAAGCGCCAATAGTATTTAGAGTGTCTTCTCGAAACAAGACGGTAAACTTACCATAAATTATGCTTTTTTGCTATACAAATATCAATGAGAGTGATATGGCGTTTAAAAAATCTAACGCTTGCTTAAGGGGCGCCGTAGGCGTCCCATTTGAAGCACTTGTTATGTGGCTGGGCTTCTAAAATGACTGTTTATAAAGTCGAAGCTGCTCTAATACTTTTTCTAGCAGTGGAAGGAACTCTTTAGCATCTATATCTTCAATCGATTTCGAGTGCATATTTGATGCTGTAAATGGTTCTTCATAATGAATGTAAAAAGCACCAGCGTCAGCATGCCCTATCATACTGTCTCTTGCACTTATCATTTTATGTGTATAGAAATTAAACCTATCTATATCTTTTTTTTCGGAAAAAGATCGTTTCAATATTACTGGAAAATGTTTTTCATTAAAGGTCAATGAATTTTTTGATCCGTAGTTCTTCTCTGCATTTCCTGGATTAAAAATCTGAGATAATAATGCCGATGCGAGCATTATATTATTTTCAGACACTTTTAAACAATCTATAGCTGTCGGAAATGGCCTAGGGAAAATTGACTCATATTCCTGAAGGTGAGTTAATACTAAAGTTCCTTCTCTGTAATCATCCTTGGTTTTCGAGAACTCAATGACTTTTTTGATATGATTGTTTTCTTTTTCTGATATCTCACTAGAAGTAAAGGCCGAAAATGCCCTGATTGATTGTGAAAGAAGAAAGCAGCATTCTGTAAGGGCTTGCTCCCACAGTTGCAACCGACCTTTTATTTCACTTTTGTTGATTTTCATCGTAGATCATTCGGTGTTCACTTAAGTGTTGTTTAAAAGTAGTACATAAGAGTGCTTTATGAATATGAAGATGGCTCACATGTATGGAGCCACATAACGCCTAAATCAGGTGCGCCGTAGGCGTCACCTGGATTTACTTGTTAAGTTACTTTTTACTGTTATCTCAACTGTTTCAGTGTGATAAATAATTGTTCTAAGCATCATTGATGTATTGAACATGCTGTAGACTAACAAGAAAGATGTAAGCAAAAACATTGAGACAAGATCAAAAGTGCCAAAGCCAGTAAAATACATACCACTATAAAAAGTTTGTAAATAAAGACCTTTTAAGAGTGCTGTTGAGGTCGTGCCAGCCAAACCATACGTTGCAATACCGAAAAGTGTATCGGCATACCTACCAAAGTGCTTATATATAAAGCTATCATTTTTCAGTTCGTTGGCACCATATAAATATTGGTGAAGCAAAAAAACTGAGCCAACATATGCCCATATAAATGTATTAATGGCACCTGATTCGAGCATAGTTTTTAGCGGCTCTTTCATGGCACTACCATAGACTTGCATTAGTATGAATAATGCAATTAGAAAAAGTAGGGAAAAAATCCATTTCAAGTTAAGCTTCGACTTCTTCACAGCTTACTCCCATTGAACTTTTTTACTTTCTCATCTTCTTTTATATCATTATCTTTACCTACAATACTTCCTAGAACTCCGCCAGCAGCAACACCCATTGGGCCTGCAAGTAAGCCAATAATACCACCAACGACCATACCAACGGCGGTACCATCTGACGAGCTTTCAGCTTTCACCTGAGAGACATAATACTTCTTTTCTCCAATATGAAATTCCTTGGAACCCAGAAGTTTAACAAGCTCTTTCCTGGCTCTGTTCACAATAAATGTGGGTTGAGCCAATGGGACGCTTCCTGATCTAACAAACTCTCTTCTGAGAAGATATGTGTCTTTAAAAATCGCTTCCACCCCAGATAGCGCGATAAATATTTCGTTGC
>NZ_CAMZOG010000161.1 GCF_947331445.1 Parendozoicomonas sp. Alg238-R29
GCACCCTGAGCATGGGGGCTCAGAATGCCAGAAAGCACCGATGGATTTATTGCTTCAGGCCAAATGAGATTGCCCTGACGAGCAGACTGGCAGAAAGTACCTTGTGGATGATATCTGATACACTAAGCGGTTTGCGTATCAGATACGTCACTTTTTAATACGCAACGCCCTACCTGCCTATTTCGACAAACAGACTGACCAGCGCTTCATTAATATAGTAATTGCTGCGACCTATTTTTTGCTTAACCAGAAAGCCTTTACTGCATAGCTGGTTCAGATATTTTGTTGCTGTCAGGCGGGTTACACCCAAGTCCCGCTCAAGAAATTCGATCTTGGTATAGGGGTGACAGAACATGTTATTGAGCAAGTCCTGGCTGTAAATTTTTGGCAGTTCGTCACGCATTCGGTGCTTAACCGTCTGCATTTGCTTTTGAATGTGTTCGATCAGAGCTGTCGTAGCTTTCGAGGTATCTGCT
Source organism: Parendozoicomonas sp. Alg238-R29 (assembly GCF_947331445.1). Lineage (GTDB taxonomy): Bacteria > Pseudomonadota > Gammaproteobacteria > Pseudomonadales > Endozoicomonadaceae > Sansalvadorimonas. The sequence goes on from NZ_CAMZOG010000161.1 coordinate 477, forward strand.
ACAGCCTCAAGCATAAACAGAACCCAGTTTTCCCAGTCATGTTCGTCTCTTACCGCCTGCAACCGTTCATAATATTCTGCCTTATTCCTGATGATGTACCGGCTCAGGTAGAGTACAGGTAGATCCAGTAGTTGCTGGGCCACCAGATACAGGATATTGATGATGCGCCCAGTACGACCATTGCCATCGTAAAAAGGGTGAATGCTTTCAAACTGAAAGTGGATGACCGCCATTTTGACCAGAGGATCATTGTCTGACAGCTCATGGTCATTCATATAAGCCACCAGATTTGCCATTAACGACTCCACCTCTTCCGGGGTTTGTGGTGGTGTATACACCACTTTACCGGTGGACATGTTTTTTAATTCAGTTCCCGGCAGCTTACGCAAACCTGCCCGGTTTTCTTCCAGTGTTTTCTGGACATCAAGTATGTCCTGAAGCCGCAGAAGATCAGTTTTTCTAACAATATCAAACCCGAGACTCAACGCTCTGGCATAGCTTTTTACTTCTTTGGCGGCAGGGTTATAAGCTGTAGTCGACAGATCGTTCTGGAACAGTTCATCGTGAGTGGTAACAATGTTTTCCACCTCCGAACTGTCCTTGGCTTCCTGAAGGGTGAGTGTGCTAATCAGGATATTTTCATTGGGGATGGAGCGAACCACACCTTTCAGCTCAGCCAGATGCCTGTGGGCAGTGGCCAGCTTCTTGAGCACTTTACGGGTTTCCAGTTCCTCTTCCTGAGGTAAAGGCAGGCTGGAGGGATGAAACTGCTTCCCTGTCGCTTCTAGCAATTGTCACTCCTGATATATATAGAAAATCATTATTTCCTATACACGTTAGCACACATGTATAGAAAACCTATATTTCCTATACATGTTTGAATAAAGCATATAGAAAACAGTCATTTTCTATATATCTAATGAGAGCTTCAGGTCACCTCTACAGCACTGCCATCAGTCGGCTGTACTACTTTGTGGTTGTGCTCCAAGCGGCACGTTCAGACTATCCCACTATCCCACTATCCCACTATCCCACTATCCCACTATCCCACTATCCCACTATCTGCTTAATCGCCATTAGCTGAGTCGTATCCGGGAACACACCGGTAATACCCTGCCCGTGAATCTGGGTAAACGGCTGCTCAAACAGTTTGCTCATTTCAATAGTGCCGTAGTCACGGATATGGTTTTTCAGCATATCGAGGAAGCGTATCTGCCGGCTGGTGAGGTTAACAACACACAGAACACATAGTCGGCATAACCATCACCGGTTTTGGTGGGCTGCTCTTTCACGAGTTCTTCCTGGGTCACCTGCATGGTGTCTTCCAGATTTTCACCCACATCCCAACCTGCGGCAATAAGTTGGGAATCAATCAGATGACGGCGGGTTTCAGCTTCGTTCAGTTCAAGAACATTGGCTACGTGTATATTTTTCGCTCTTCGGCTCGCTTCCTACTACCCTGCTAACCCCATACACGCATACACGGATGGGGTTAGCAGGGTCATGTTCAGGGTATTTTCTTTCATCCTGCTGTGCTTTTGGCTAGCGCTTCCTTTGCAGAGTCAAGCCGGAAAAAAAACTCCGGTGGAGAACAACCTGCCCAGTCCATGGCCATGGCCAGGGTTCGTTCTGAATATGGTGAATTCGAATCTTGAGGATTCGGCAGAACCGCTACAAACATCCATAGCGCCGCTTCCCTCTTTCCCCACCTGCAGTTGGATGAAAGAACTTCCCTGCCTGAAGGATAAAGGCGTATTGTCCCTCCAACTCATCAAAGCCAATAGCTGCTGGAAAGTTTTAAAAAAGGAACAGTTCAAAAAGGTTGGGTGCTCAACATGCAATGGCATCACTACACTGAGATTCCGAAGTGATATTTCTGCTCACTACTCGGAACTGGTCATTCAAGAGCACGAAACAGCTGTTTTAAATATGGCCTGCCTGATTGATGACAATAGTGCTTCATTATCTGAAGATGATGTTATTTGCCCCGAAGGAGAACGCCATAATAGTTTGTCAAAAAAAGTGGCCAAGGTTATTAACTGTCTGGACAAGTTGATTGAAAACTCACAGCTTTCTACTTTCTCCTCCTGGCGTCCTTTTAGTAACACAATCCGCCTCTATATTAATGCAGAAGGTTATACCCATATCACCTATTATCAAACCACGCGTGGAGATCTTAAACCTCTGGTGTCTGCGGTGTACTCTGAAGCCCATGTTTTAACTTTTACCTCTCATATTAATTCTGAAAAGCCGATTGATAAGTCCAAGGTAAAAAAACTGGAAGTTGTCGCGATTATTGATAAAGCACCAGTGGCCGACCATCGGGAAAATAATAGAAGAGAGACATCAAACGACTCCGGCTGGATAAAACGATACAAACCTCGATATCTGGAGTTCACGACGGAAGCTCTCCCACCAAAGTTCAAAGCCGTTATAGCGCCCGACCCGGTAATGACTGAAGATGAATACGATGTTATTCCAGAAACACCACCAGCACTCATGGGGCTGAACCGTTCACACTCCCCATCACCTAACTCATTTTCTCTGCATCTGTCTCAAGGAACGCTCCCCAATACACCCTATTCCCCACCACAAACATTTGAAGAAGCTATAGTCGGATTCCATAAATCCAGCACACCAGACACCCAAAGAGATCTCCCAACACCAGACACCCAAAGAGATCTCCCAACACCAGACGGCCAGGATGTTAATGATTTCATCTCAGAGCTTCTGGATACCGCCTCAAACTCCTCAGAGGATTCCTCTCAGCAAACCAGCATCAATATATCCTCCTATTCATCTTCCAGTAGCACCCCACCTAACAGAGTCCAGAACCTAGCCCTCCCAACTCTCAACCAAAGTCACCGCAGGGTGAGAAGAAAACCCTCTGCGTATGGATATTCAGAAAACAGCCCCCGAAGAGAAACGCTCCACTCTTTGGAATTAAACCAACAGAGCTCACAAAGTCAGCCAGAGGAGGATCATCAGTCAAAGCCGACACCCGACGGTTTAGAAAACGAAAGTTCAAGTGAGTCTTTTCAAGCCCATCAGCCTTCCCTGTAAACAAACAACCAAATAGGGGCTCTGTTCACAA
>NZ_CAMZOG010000162.1 GCF_947331445.1 Parendozoicomonas sp. Alg238-R29
TCGGTAAAAATTCGATCTTCACGAACCCCAGCTTTTTTCAGAGCTGACATTTGAATATCCAGTTTTTGCTGAGTGGTTGAGACTCTTGCGTAACCCAAAAGTGCCATTTTGATCAATCTCAGTATCAAAAATCGAATTTGATACTATCCTGTCTCAGAAGTAGAAAAACAAGATTTTTGATACCTTTTTTCTTACGACTATTTCAGGTATCAGATTTTACAAATTTTGATACATGAAAAAAGTATAAGCATCGTATGTCTCAGAAGAACGAGAAACGCATTCAAATTCTAAGCCCGAATGAAATCAGTGAACTTTATGAACAGCCCGTATTTAATCAGGTAGATCGAGAGGATTATTTTTCTCTCGATGATCGTATGATGAAAATCGTTGCAGAATTGGAAAAACTGGAAACCAGGCTCTACTTCATTCTTCTGATTGGTTACTTTCGAGCCAAGCCTGTGATTCCAAAATTCACTCTGGATGATGTAGCCGGGGATGCTGAGCACGTACGCAAGACTTATTTCCCTGATGAAACGGCTGCTCTGGGTCAGTTGCCCAAGAGTACCCGCTCCAAGCTTGTTGGTAAGATGCTTGAAGCGTTGGATTTTACCCGTTTATCCAAAGTTCACCAGGTAAGCCTGATTGCTCGTATGAAAGATGTTGCAACCATTTGCACCGATCCCAGATATATTTTTGATGAGGGGCTTGCCTTTCTTGGCCAGCAACGAATTGCTCTGCCAGGTTATACCAGTTTACAAAATTTAGTGTCAGAAGCTTTGGTAGGCGAACAGCAGCGTATTGAAGCAGTCCTTTCGAAGCAGATGACTGAAACCACACAACATAAACTGAGTAAGATACTCACGACCAAGGGAGCCTTGAACGGCTTATCGGCTTATAAAGGATCAGCCCGTGACTTCTCGCCATCTGAACTTGAGCGAGAGCTGGAAACGCATCAGACCATCAAGGAGATCTACCCCGAACTGAAGACATTGATTACCACTCTGGAATTGTCACAGGGCAATATGGCTTACTATGCGTCCATTATTCAGCATACTTCTGTTTATAAGGTTCGCCGCTATCCTCAATGGCAAGGGCTTCTGTATCTAGCTTGTTTTTTGTATTTTCGTTATCGGGAAACAAACGACAAATTGGTTACTTCATTCTGTTATCTCGTTCGTAAGTACCGTGAAGGAGCCAAGGCTTATGCTCAACAGAAGATTGCTGAGGAGTTGGCAACAATCAGGGAAAAATTGACATTTGCAGGGAATATTCTGCGTTTATTTGTCGATGAAGGTGTCAGTGACAGCCTGCCGTTTGGTGAAGTCCGCAAGGAGGCTTTCTCTCTGGTTTCTAAAGAAGAAATTGACGCTATCAGCCAACACTTGAACAAAAGTGACTTCGATCAGACCAAGCACCAGTGGGAGTATATTGATAAACAGTCGAGAAAGGTCGCCAGCACCCTGCGTAAACTCTTCATCGCCATCGATGTGGAGTGTGATACTAACCAGATCATTCTTTCAGAACAGCTGGAACACTCCAGAATTGAGCTGGCCGAGAAGCGCAAACTCACGACATTTAATCAGAGTTTTATCAAAAAAAGCGAGCGGACTTACCTGATTTCAGACAACCAGCTTCATACAAAACGCTTTGAGTTTTATCTGTATAACCGGATCAGTCAATACCTGGAGAACGGCAAAGCATATATTACTGAAAGCGAGAAAAACAAACGACTGGAAGATGACCTCATTCCTGTAAGCGATTGGGAGAACAGCAAACAATCGATCATCGCCAGAACCGGTTTGAAACGCCTCTTAACACCAGTCGCTGAGACTCTGGCTGAGCTTGAAGGGCTGCTCAATAAACGCATAATCCAGGTAACAGAAACCATAACCAACGATACCAACGAGTTTGTGAAGTTTCAGCCACGCTCAAACCAGCTGGCATGGACTCTGGCGCACCGACGCTGGCGAGATGACATCGATAACCCTGTTTACAGCCAAATAAAGCATATGGGAATTATCGAAATCATGAATTATGTAAACCGGAAAACAGGTTTTCTCGATGCTTTTGAAGGGATTGCCACCAGAAAGCGTAACACCAAAGCCGAAGAAGATGACCTGATTGCCTGTATTTTTGGCAATGGCACCCATTACGGTCTTCACCAGATCGCAGCAATTTCAGACCGTAGCGTGGGTGTTCTGCGTGGTGTTAATGATCTATATGTTCGGCCTGAAACTATCAGTGCAGCCAATGACCTGATCTCCAACGGAATTGCCAGTCTTCCTGTTTTCAAGTACTACACCATTAATGAATCATCGCCATTCGGCAGCATTGACGGGCAAAAGTATGCCTGTCGTATCAATACGTTCAAGGCACGATATTCCGCCAAGTATTTTCGAAAAGGAAAAGGTGTGTCAGCGATGACGCTGGTCTCGAACCATGTGCCTGTTAATACTGAAGTCATCTCGCCAAATGAGTACGAAGGTCACTTCGCCTTTGACTTGCTCTATAACAACAGCTGCGATATTCAACCGAGGTCTCTGGCCACAGACACTCACGGCATCAATAATGTCAATTTCGCTATTCTGGATATATTCGACTACGAGTTCTCTCCTCGCTATGCGCGGTTCAAGCACGCGTTTAATGACCAATTTGAGGTTATCGGCGGAGAAAATATGAAAATTCGGTTGAAAAAGCCCATAAACCACAAGCTGATTGAACAGGAATGGGATCAGATTCAGCATATTGTTTGTTCACTGAGCCGTAAGGCTACACAGCAGAGTACTGTGATCAAAAAGCTCTCCAACAACAAACGAAACAGCAGAACCTTGTCAGCTTTGCACGAATACGACCGACTGGTTAAGTGCCTCTACATGCTTGATTATGTGGACAACAAAACCCTGAGGCAATTTGTGCAGCAGGCACTGAATCGTGGTGAAGCCTATCATCAACTGCGTAAAGCAATATCAGCTGTAAACGGCAGCCAATTTCGGGGTGGAAATGACTACCAGATCGATCAATGGAATGACTGTGCCCGATTGATCGCCAACTCTATCATTTACTATAATTCAGCCTTGCTGTCAGGATTGATTGAGAAATTTCAAAAAAACGATAATCAGAGGATTGTAGATCTTATTTCCCGTTTTTCACCGGTAGCCTGGAGCCATATCCAGCTGACCGGAAACTATGTCTTTGGGAATCGAAACGAAATGTTAAACCTGTACAACATGCTTGAGAGCGTAGACCCTTTCATCAACTACAGCCCAGGAGAGAAGGTTGTTTGATACTTCTTAGCAACAAAAAAGCAGGCTGGAATCAAGCTTGCGGAGTGAGCTGTGGATGTACGCTAATGGAAATGCTGATAACGAGCTACGCAAAAGCTCATAGTTTGAAACTAACCTGACAGCTACCCTTGAAAACTGGTAACTGTCAGATCAATTCAGAACTCATACAGACAATCATGTTAACACCAAGGGACTTTGTCGTACTTTAACTACCAAGCGACTTTGTCGTTTTTGATCACCAAGGGGAATTGACG
>NZ_CAMZOG010000163.1 GCF_947331445.1 Parendozoicomonas sp. Alg238-R29
TCGACAGGAGGCTCAGAAATGATCAGCCAACCTGCGAAAGAGCCTTAAAAGGTAAGATTTAAAACGGCGTGGTCATTTGATGAATAAAGAGGGGGAAGTCCATTTGTGCATCCAGAGCCCAGCCGCTCTCCACTCCGACTGGGGTTATCACGATAAGATTTCGTACACATTCATAGCACAACCATAGCAAAACCATAGCACAACGCTTTCCCTAAGCGACAGTTGTCCACCTCAGATGGCGCTGCATTAAGGTTCGCCAGTGAAGTCAGGGAAGTAACGCAGCTCAAGCACGGTGCGCAGCCTTTCATAAGGCTTGGTATTTGTAGACAATAGTGATTTATGGCAAGTACAGATCCCGAAGGACAACTTTGACAGAACAACAGCTGAAATACCTTCAGGGGTACCCACCCCATATTCTGGAACAGGCAAATTCACTGATCACCCAACAGCGCCTGAAATCTTACCTGCTCAAAAAATATCCCAAACCCCACACGCTGGGCAATAATCGGGCACTGTATGACTTTACTTTGTATCTGAAAAACCAGTACCTGAAAAAATCCCAGCCCCTGAGCAAGGTGATTTACGACGACAAAATCAATGTAATGAAGCATGCTCTTGGGCTGCACACCATGATGTCACGGGTGCAGGGCAGGAAGCTGAAATCCAAGAATGAGATTCGCATTGCTTCAGTATTTAAAACAGCTCCCGAAAAGTTTCTGCGAATGATTGTGGTTCATGAGCTGGCTCACTTGAAGGAGAAAGAACACAACAAAGCCTTCTACCAGCTCTGTACCTATATGGAGCCAGATTATCATTATCTGGAACTGGATCTGCGGCTGTATCTCACATGTCTGGATTATGAAGGAGCTGTCTACCAGGGGGCGTTCTCACAGAGAAAGACCCAACCAAAGGTTTCTTCCGAGATGGCGAATCTATTTCTTAGTAAAAAACCATCGAAATCAAAAAACTCCTTTCTCTGACATTGTTTCGCAAGAATCATTTCCTTTACCCTGAGCGCTGGCAATCACAAGATTGCTGGTTCTAAGGAGATTTCCACACTTTGTCTAATAGCTCTTCTAATACAAAAAAACACCTATCCGATTGGGAGTTTATCGCCCTCACCGCTTTTATGATGTCTTTGGTGGCTTTATCTATCGATATGATGCTGCCAGCGCTTCCCATGATTGGTGCCGATCTTGACGTAGAAAACGACAATGATCGCCAAATGGTTATCTCTGCGTTCATGGCAGGTATGACTTTATGCCAGATTATTTATGGCCCCTGGTCCGATAAGGTGGGTAGAAAACCAGCAGTACTTACTGGTTCTATCATCTTTCTTGCGGGCAGCATGACCTGCCTGTTGGCGCAGGATTTTTTCACCATTCTGACCGGCCGTTTCCTTCAGGGGTGTGGCATAGCGGCCATGCGGATTCTATCGATAACAATTGTTCGTGACCTTTATGAAGGGCGAGCGATGGCGAGAATTATGTCCATGGTTATGTCCCTGTTTATTCTCGTGCCTTGTATTGCGCCAATGGCAGGGCAGATCACAATATCCCTGAGCCACTGGCGAACAATTTTTGTGATCCTGGCTCTGGCTGGCATGGTTGTAACAGGATGGTACTGGCTGCGACAGCGGGAAACGCTTTCTCCTTCTAAACGTCGACCGTTCAATATTTCCAGCTTTTATCAAGGTGTCCGTGAAACGTTCTCATACCGTGTCACTCTTGGTTATACATTAGCATCAGGGCTTATTGCTGGCTCTTTTACCAGTTACCTGCTCTCTTCCCAGCAAATATTTCAGGGTGTTTTTAACAGCGCAGACAAATTCGCACTCTACTTTGCCATGCTGGCCTTGGTTTATGGCGCAGCAAGTCTGTTGAATTCCAGGCTGGTGGTTCGTCTTGGTATGCACAGACTCAGCTATATTGCCATCAGTGGTTTTATTGTATTCAGCATCCTGTTACTGGGCTGTGTCCTCTGGTTTCGTGAAGAACTACCTCTGTCTTTATTTATTTTTTTGATGGCGGGATATTTCTTCTGCCTGAGCTTTTTATTCGGCAATATGAATGCCATTGCCATGCAACCCCTTGGTCATCTGGCGGGCACAGCATCATCGGTGATCAGTCTGGTCAATGGCGTAATTTCATTAACAATTGGGGTAAGCATTGGCCGTGCCTTTAATGGCACGGTTATCCCTTTTTCTATAGGCGCGGTTGTTTGTGGCCTTGCAACACTGCTAACAATGCGTTGGGCCGATGCTGAATCCCAGATAAAAGAAGAAAAACCACCATTACCATTGGATGAAGCAGCCTGACTTCAAACCTGTCTTTAAAAAATGATCAAGCCATAGATGTAAACAATGGTATGAGAATTGGCGCTGGGAAAGATAACAAAAAGCCGGAAACAATTGCCACGGGAGCTGTTTCCGGCCCGCCACTGCGCTGAATCACCGGTAGAGTGAAGTCCATAGATGTTGCCCCACCATAACCTATCGCGCTAGCAGGGCTGCGGGGCATCAGAATGGGAATAATCACCAAGGCAATCAGCTCTCGAGCAAGGTCAGACAAAAACGCGATAGAACCCATCACAGGGCCTAATTCCGAACCGACCAAAACACCAGATAAAGAATACCAGCCAACTCCAGAGGCCAGGGCTAATCCGTGAGGCACAGGCATATCAAACCACAAAGCGGTTCCAATCCCTGCCAGCAAAGAACTTATTAAGACAAGTGAAGCAATCACCAACCCTCGGGGGTTGATCAATATCTGGCGCAGATTCATACCACTGGCTCGCATCTGCACGCCAATAAGCAGTAGTAGCACCATAAGGATGCCCATGGTCAAAGTTTCCAGAAAGTGTACGGGAACATGAAAAAAGAGACCGACACCAAATCCAGCCAGCATGGCAAAGATCAGCTGTACAGATTCCTGCAACATTTTTAAAAGTTTAGTCTCTCCACGTCCATGACCCAGGTGCAGGGGTAAAAACCAATCAACTACAGGCAAAACAATCAGGTTGGCCAGAAGAGTCAAGCCAATCAACACCCCTACAACACTGACAATTCCCTTTATTTCCTGAGCCAGATTGTCCAGCCCTGCTACCTCCATTCCCATAATAAAGAGAATGGAGAAAATAATGACCAGCAGAGCTTTATCAATAGCTTTCAACCATTGAGAACTGGAGAGTTTAATGAAATACCCCAAAAACAAGGGTAAAAGAATAATCAGCGAATCCAAGTAACCTCCGAAAAAGCAAGGGGCTATCTACTGCCATTAAAGAAAACAGTAATATTTATTAGGGTGTATTAACAATTAAGCATGCGACTCAGTGGCTCTGAAAACCGCTGGGTCGTATGCTTAATTGAGAACACACCCTAAGTTATAAGCAGGAAAAAGAATACGAATAAAACCGTATCTTAACAATGACAATAGCCTTTAAATGTAGAAGTGTGATTACCGAGGGAAACTGACGGGCTAATTACCAAGGGACTTTGTCGTTCCAGCATAACAGCCCGTTCCTATC
>NZ_CAMZOG010000164.1 GCF_947331445.1 Parendozoicomonas sp. Alg238-R29
TCCAATTACACGACAGAAACCGGTGCTCAGAAGTATAGTTCATGCACCAACATGTATTGTGAACAGAGCCAAAATACACATTTCTGTCGGGTTGCGTTTGCTAACCAAGCCTATGGTTCCCCACAATGTCTGCCCCTTTCTGCATCACTCTTGATGCACCCGTAATGACTGCTGGACTTATTAATATTCACATGAAAGTAACGGCAAAAGTAAATTAATCACAGACTGATTATTTTATTTTCATACTATTAATGTTTTCCGCCTGTAATTATTGGAAGAAGCTTCTTATATTTATTTTATTACTCATTATTTTCGGTCAGAAACGCTTGTGACTTAAGTCGTTCCGCTGCGCTTTTTTTGGAAGATTACTGAAAGAGAAAAACAATGAGCAGGAATGTCATTCTTCGCATCACTCAGGGACTGGATACTTCGCGGCAGTGGTATTCCTGTGCACTGGAATTTGTTGGACAGGTAAGTTGCTGGTTAAAAGATCAGGAACTCGATAAGAGCGAGATAGAGAATTTCACTCGGGAAAAACTTCAGGAATGCTTTCAGGTCATAATTAACGATCCAGAAACAGAACCGCTTAAACAGCGAATCTTTCAAAAAATGCCGCTTGAGCAGATTCCCAATGATACAGCCCAGCAGTTGTTAAACAGCATGGTTCGAGCCTGGCAGCGAGAGTTACTGATTTTTGAGCAGATCCCTGACACATTAATTAACTGTCAAAACCAGTCCAACCCCGGCGAAAACTGTTGGTTTTTACCTGAGGAAATAGCAGGGCTCGCAGCTGAGCTTTTGAATATTCCTGATGGCGCTTCCGTTTACTGCCCTTTTGATGAAAATATCAATCTTTCTTCACAAGTTTCTCAAGCTGGAAGTATCGTTGCAGAAATAACAGGCGACTCACTTCTTGCTTTAGTTACCCTCTATTTGAAAAGTCATACCTGTGAGATTACTTTTGGCAACCCACTCACCAATCCAACACAGACAATACCTGGTGGATTAAAAAGGTTTGATTACAGTGCCTGTTGCCCTCCACCGAAAACACGCTTCCAAGTTAGTGCCCTGAATGACCTCTACGGCCGCTTTCCTGAGCAGCCTTTGTACGGAGATGTAGTTTATATTCGCCATCTGTTAAGCCAGACTTTAAAGCGCACGGCGATTGTCGTATCCAGTGCCATGTTGCAAAGAACAAAAGGTAAAGAGAGAGAGTTTAAGCGGTGGTTACTGAACAACAGGATGGTTCAGGCCGTAGTAAAACTTCCATCAGGTTCCATTCCCGGCTATCGCAATACAGCTTCATTACTTTTACTGGACAGACAAGAGAAGACACCTGACGTTTTATTTTTTGACGCTAGCAGTTCGTACTTCAAAACTTCGGGCAGGAATGGCCTGGCAGCTCTAAAAAACAGAGATGCTATTGTCGAAGCAATCCTGGAGAGAACAGAAAGTCACTACTGTTGCAGTTCTGATACTGAGGAGATTCTTGCTAATGATACCAATCTGGATGTTGGTCGCTATCTGCCAGAAAAGGGAGTGAAGAATCACTCTTCACCCACACAACGACAGTTTTCAACTCTCGAGAATCTATGCGAGCTGATTAGAGCACAGGCTATTCCTCATGCTGAAAATAACTCCGGTGATCACGCACTGGAGGTGGCACCGGCAGATATTAATGCTTCCGGTGAAGTTCAGCAGCCGGAGAAAGCTGTACTTATTGATGCCGATCATCAGCGAAGAGCCAAAACACAAAAGCTTAAGTCGGGGGATATTCTGCTGGCTATAAAAGGCAACACTGGTCGAACAGGACTGGTTCCCGCAATTTGTGGGGATAACTGGATAGCAGGTCAGGCTTTCCAGATTATTCGCCTGAGACCTGAGTCGCCAATACAAGACCCGCGTATTCTCTTTCAGTACTTGAACTCTGTGGCAGGAAAACAATACCTGACCAGCATACGTTCAGGGACAGGTGTCGCTTTTCTGCAAACCCGTGACATTCGCAAAATGCCGATCCCCCTTCTTACCAGTGAAGAGCAGAGTCTGGCGTTACAATCCTGGTATGAGATAAGAAAGATTCACGCAGAAATATCCTATCTGCGGGAAAAAATATCAGCGCATCAAAGTCAGGTTTGGGAAGCCGAACATTAAGATAAGTGACCTTCCGGGCGGAAGGTCACTAACTATAAGATGCTTTAAACGTTAAAGCGGAAGTGCATCACATCGCCATCCTGAACGATGTATTCCTTACCTTCCAAACGCAGGCAGCCAGCCTCTTTCGCGCCTTTCTCACCCTGATATTTGATGAAGTCATCGTAGGACGTAACTTCTGCACGGATAAATCCACGCATAAAGTCGGTGTGAATAACTCCGGCAGCCTGTGGAGCGGTAGCTCCAATCTCTACAGTCCAGGCACGAACTTCTTTTACGCCTGCGGTGAAGTAGGTTTGCAACTTCAGCAGATCGTAACCAGCGCGGATTACACGATCCAGGCCAGGTTCATCCATTCCCAAGTCTGCCAGAAACTCGTCACGCTCTTCATCATCAAGCTCAGCAATTTCTGCTTCCAGCTTATTGCACACAGGCACAACAACAGCACCTTCTGACGCAGCCAGTTCGCGAACCTTGTCCAGATGAGGGTTATCTTCAAAACCATCTTCATCAACGTTAGCAATGTACATAGTTGGCTTGGAGGTCAGCAAGAACAGTTGCTGCATCAGCTTCTGCTCGTCGTCACTCAGATCCAGAGCACGGGCAGGCTTGCCTTCTTCAAAGGCCGGAATCAGTTTTTCCAGCAGAGCGATCTGAGCTTTGGCTTCTTTATCTCCGCCCTTGGCAACGCGAACCAGACGCTTCATCTGCTTCTCGCAGCTGTCCAGGTCGGCCATAATCAGTTCCATATTGATGATTTCAATATCAGCAATAGGGTCAATACGGTTGGAAACGTGGATCACGTTCTCATCTTCAAAGCACCGTACAACATGAGCGATGGCATCGGTTTCACGAATATTAGCCAGGAACTTGTTACCCAGGCCTTCCCCTTTGGAAGCACCTTCTACCAAACCAGCAATATCCACAAACTCCATGGTCGTGGGCAGCACTTTCTCAGGGCTGACAATAGCTGCCAAGGCATTCAGGCGAGGATCAGGCATAGGCACAATGCCTGCGTTGGGCTCGATCGTGCAGAACGGAAAGTTCTCGGCATCAATACCCGCTTTGGTCAGAGCGTTGAACAGAGTGGACTTACCCACGTTCGGCAGACCGACGATGCCGCAATTAAAACCCATGATGTTGTCCTGTCAGGAAATCGAAAAATCAAAGGCGAAGATTATACAGAGGTTTCAGGGAGCGCAAAATGAACTGTCGCCTCTCAGGCGCCTCTCAGGCGCCTGTTACGCGCCTGCAAGCAAGTTTTCTAATCGCATATACACTTTCTTCATA
>NZ_CAMZOG010000165.1 GCF_947331445.1 Parendozoicomonas sp. Alg238-R29
TTCAGGTATGTTGAATCCAGATACTTAATTCTAACCGTTTGGGTAACGTTTGCTATTTTGAGTACCCTTGGCATTCCTGAAAAGACATTCCTGAAAAGACATTCCTGAAAAGACATTCCTGAAAAGACATTCCTGAAAAGACATTCCTGAAAAACAATAGAAATGTGATTACCGAGGGACTCTGTCGTTCCTGCATAACAGCCCGTTTCTATCCCAGCAAACAAAGTACCACTCCCACTATGCCTCCGACGGCTAAGTGACCTGTAACGGTTGTTTGCACCAGTGTTCCGCAATTTGCTCCATTAGCTAGTCGCACGGGCGTAAGAGAAACATTCTCAGTTAACCGACGCCTCCAGCCCAGATAATGCCTCAGGTATTTCGTGGCAACACTGTGAAAAACACCACCAATCCACCGTTTGAGGTGACTGTGATAGGCGTTCACATGCTGGATATGAAAAATACCATCAAGAACATGCTGCCCTGATGACGTCACAAGTTCTTTTAATGGAAAGCCAAGCTTGGCGGCAGCCAACTCGTGAGCGAGACTGGCATCGGCGCAAACCACAGCCGCTATTGATATACGGTCATCTAAATGTCGCACCAGCTCATCCGCGCCTTCATTTTTTAGGATGCCATCAACCGTGTGAGAGCGTCGATCTCTGGCGACCAGAATGGAATGTATCAATTGTTTGAAGGCTTGGTACTGCATAGCATGAACGAGAGCTACGCCTTCCGGATTCTTCGCCTCACGCCTCCGGCTTCAAAATTCAGGAAGCCATTGTGTTCGGCCGGGATCTGTACGGAAAACCCTTGACAGACTTCATGGACTCTGATCTGCCAAAGGTCGTTAAGGTTGATATTAAGCCAAAATACGCTGGGGACAGCAAAAGACCATCTAAATTTATTGCGCGATATTGGATTGATGGCGAACCACATATGTCAGTTTTTAAAAATGAAGCTATGAGGTGATTTATGGATAAGACAATAGACGAAGTGTATGCAAGTATTGGCCAGCAGATTGCGGGTGCAATTAAAGATTACTGGTCTGAAGCATGGCTTTTTGTCGAGTTTTTTGAAGATGCCGCTAATTTTAAAGGGGAGTATGACTCAGACTCAGAACGGAAACATTATGAAGTCCCGGATGATGTATTTGATGATTTTGATGTGCTTTACGAAATCACCACGGAGGGTGGCAGCAATCGCTGGAACCGAGCCAAGTTCACTCTCTATCCCGATGGAAAATTCAATATCGATTTCCAATGGGATCAGGCTCTGGCTGATGAGATAGCTGCTAACTCATAGCTGATCTGTGGTGGGTGGGAGATTACTCCCACCGAAGCCAGTGAGTTTGCTCAGTCCAAAGTGTTGGTACAGAACTTAAAGCCTCAGCCCAGCGGTTTTCCATCTTTTTCCATGCACCACGATTAAGATTGGAATTCATGGGCGCATAGTTTATCTGCTCTCCTGCACCATCAAAAATAGAAGCGATCAGGTGACCACCATCATCATCTGTAAGGCCATCCTTAATACCGTCTTCCTTTCCTGACTTGGTTTGCTGATAAGTATTTCTGTCTCTTGTAGAAAGGTCCAGTTCACCGGAGACACGGTTAACCCGGCCAGCCTTATCCGTTTCATAAAGATACGGCCCCACCTTGTATTTGTGGTTGATTATCAGTCTACCGTTCAACGCTTTGTTCCAGCCGCACCCGACACAGTATTGGTCAAGGCACTGGCTCAACCCCATATATGTGTGCAGCATCGAACAGGGAATATAGGGGTGTGTTAAAGCTAGCCAGGAAACTCTGCATGAACGACGTCTCCCGGGTTCTTAGCCTCGCCACTCTGGATCTCGAGATACAGGAAACTATTTTGTTTGGTCGGGATCTGTACCGAAAAAACCTGACGGTTTTATGGAAGAGGTATCGGCACTCAGGAGTGAAAAAATTCACTAGCATCGGTGGGAGTAGCCTCCCACCCTTTAGGGCAATAGATTCAGCGGGCCTAAGTAAGACCTTCCAGAGCAACAGCCCGCATTCAATTGAACTCTGGCCGCAGACTCTCCCGCATTTCTTTCAGTCTGGTAGGTGTAATAGACCAACGGGTTGCATCATCAAACTCAAAATTTATTTTTATACGGTTTCTCTTACTCTCCATCTGAACCAACAGTTGTTTAAACTTTTCACCGCACTGGAGGGCGACCTCTTCTCTCAAAAGTACTATTTTATCATCCAGCAGCAAAGGGTCATCTTCAATTTCGGCACTTGCAGGCACAACATCGTCACCAACATATATGAATCCGCTATTTGCAATGTGTCCGTCTGAAACATCAAAAACAAATGAAACCAAATCCCAATCTGACTCCATAAGATCTTCACATCTCAATACCATAGAGCCAATCTCCATGATTAGCTGATCACTTATTTTCATATATTCACCTGTACGATTTCATATCAGCCTTGGCAACTCTCTCAAAGCTCTCACCTGGAGCATTCTTAAAACGTTCTCTACGTTTGAACACAGGTTTTCGAGTGGCCGGATCTATTACACTATATTTTGCGACTATATCTGTAGGCCTTTCTGCTCCAGATGGATGTAATTCTACCTTCAGTTGAACCTCAAAACCCTCATCAGCCCAGTCCGCCCACTCATTCTCCATCTTTTTGTAGGCACTACGATTCAGGTTGGAATTTTGCGGGAACAGGTTTTTCTCACCCTGATCCGACATAAACCTGTGCCCAATTGCATGCCCACCATCATCATCTGGCAAACGAGCGTCTCCCCCCGCTTTTCGTTGCAGGCTTTTCTCTTCCTTTGACCGAGTCGAACCATAGGTCGAGTCAAGCGTCGCTTCCACCGATATAGGCCTTCCCGCTTCATCCACAGTCCAGGTTGCCCTGTTGGTGCCGTGCGTTTCCTGAATGGTTTTTCGGGTCGGCTTCTTATCTGCTTTCGGTGGTTCACTGGAGCTATAGGCTGAACCCTCAACTTCATAATCAGCCAGTGACGAACCACTGCCTTTTACACTTTGCAGGTTTTTCGGCCTTGGTGGTCGCTTCCCACGCCGTAGTTCAGCAACCTTATCAAACAGTTTGCCAACTTGTGCCAAGCGCGCCATCAGCTGCGTTTTTGTGCCCGCAGTGGTGGCAATTTTCACAGCTGCTCCGGCACCGCCGGTAACTGCAGCCAGCACAATCGTCAGTAATATTTCAAAAGCGGCGGAGCCTGCCAGCTCGGCCATTTCCAAGCTGTGCTGGGCACGGGCATAGTCTTTCGCAAACAGGATAACCAGCCGCTGACTAAGTTCGTCTTCCCACAGAAAATTAGCCAGGTCCCAGGCTTCACCAAACGC
>NZ_CAMZOG010000166.1 GCF_947331445.1 Parendozoicomonas sp. Alg238-R29
TTACACGACAGAAACCGGTGCTCAGAAGTATAGTTCATGCACCAACATGTATTGTGAACAGAGCCCTGCCTGTTCATGTCAGCCTTCGTAACAGCATTGATATAAACGGCCAATACGGGAGTGAATTTACTGAAGCACTTATGGAGCTTCAACAAGGTGACTGGTACGGTCCGATAAAATCCACCTACGGCAATCATTTTGTAAGAATAAACCAACGTATTCCTCCTCACCTGCCGTCTCTGGATGACGTTCGTCGCCCCTTAACAAAACACTGGCAACATCAGCAGATTAAGCAGAAAAAAGACGACGCATATACAGCCTACAGAGCCAAGTACAATATTGTCATAGAGCAGTCTGGGACTGATAGTGATGTTTAAATACCTTCAGCTATTACCTGTTTATGTCGTATTTGCTATATCCATAAGCATTGCACAAACATCACACGGTCATGCTTTGGAGCCAGGTTATCTTGAAATAACAAAAGTCGGAAACAACAACTACAAGGTTGTCTGGAAAGTTCCGCAGGTCAATGGTGCCCCCATGGCCATAACGCCGGTTTTACCTGATATCTGCCAACAGCGTTCACCAAGCCTGCTGGAGAAAGAAGCCACTGCATTTGTCTCAAGCTGGTTGACTTCATGCAGTGAAGCTATTGAGGGTAAAAGGTTGAATATCAACGGGCTGCAAAGAACATCAACAGATGTTCTGGTAAGAGTTGTCAATGACAGTGGCCGCAGTTCCACCTTATTATTAACACCCGATAAAACAGCTCAGTACATTCCAACACCAGATACTCGCCTGGATGTTGGTAAAACCTATTTTTCATTGGGAGTAGAGCACATACTTATTGGGGCTGATCACCTTATGTTTGTTCTAGCCCTTCTGTTTCTGGCACAAGGTGTGCGTCGCCTGATTGCAACAGTAACAGCATTCACGCTGGCCCACTCAATTACATTATCTATGGCTTCTCTAGGCGTCATTTCCGTTCATATTCCACCTATCGAGGCTATTATCGCTCTTTCTATTATCTTTCTTGCTATTGAATTAACAAAGAAAGATCAGCATAACCTGGCAGAAAAATCCCCATGGCTGATTGCATTTATCTTCGGCTTGCTGCACGGACTGGGTTTTGCGAGCGCTCTTGGGGAGATTGGGCTGCCACAACATGAAATTCCAGTTGCCCTGCTCGCTTTTAATATAGGCGTCGAAGCTGGTCAGCTGTTGTTTATCGGAGCCGTACTGGGAGTAACTCTACTGTTGAAGTCTTGCATCAATAACAGGAGGCAATCCCAGCTCTATAAAACCTGGGCCACGAACACATCCATCTATGTAATGGGTGGTGTGGCCTCATACTGGCTGATCGACAGGATTGCTGCCTTTTAGTGGCGTTTTGTCGTTCAGAATGATTTAGACAATTTTATACGAATAAGGTGGTCCTTGTAGCCGTCACTATCAACCTTAAGTGTTTTCCCATAGTTGAGTTGCAGGCCGTAACCATGTGGCAGATACATACCCACTGTAGCACCTAGCAGAAACTTCTCTGTATCTGACTGGGATTTCACACCATCGGTTTCTGTTGCACCACCGATACTGTATAAGGCATCGATAGAACCCCAGTAGCGAGAGCTAAAATCATGTGTCGCATTCGCTTCCAACGTGTAGACCGGGCGCTGCTCCATCTTGTCAGCATTTCTTGGTGAGTCGTTATCGCCATAAAATGTAACGGCTGGCGTGAGCTCGATAGAAGTATTATTCCCTGCTGTTAAGCTTTCGCCAAAATACCAGGAAAAAGCTCCACCAAGCTGAACAGCCCAGCGATTTGTTCCTATATTAAGCAGATTATCTTCATCATAGCGTCCGGTAGGCAGGGTCAACTTCGTTAATAAACCCGCAGTGAAACCTGGTTTATACGCGGCGAACTCTTTGGGTGTCATTGCAGAAGCGCCAGTCAAACCAAAAATCGCACCAACAACCAGATCTCCCACTCCGGATGCACCGGTTTCACGTTTGGTATCCAGGAGTTTGGCGGAAATATCAGCGTAAGGAACAACAGCAAACAGCCCAGTAGTATTGCCTCCTACATCCAGAATATGAGTATATTGCATCGCCAGGATGTCAGCCTTAATACGAGCAGATGGTTCTGATGGGCTCCCATCAATATGAAAACTGGAGTTCTGATGTATGGGCATAATACTAAGGCGCTGAGAGCCAACAGGAGCCACTTGATAGGCTCTTGGACCGTCTCCCACGCCCGCCAGTGCATGACCGGAAACCGATACCAACAGAACAAGAATTGAACGACATACGCCGGACAGAATTTTTCCCATTATTGTTTACCTTATTTTTATAATATCGGGTACTTATAAAGGCTGATACCAAATAGGCGATGAGTATGCCCGTTCCTGAATGGTTTCAGGGGCACCTTCTGGAATCTCTGTACCAAATCTCTTGGCATCGTAGGTTGTCCAACGAGGCGTCGGAATTTCCAGAACACGAACGTAATAAAATGACTTTTGACTGGCCTTAAAATCGGGATCCTGCCACACAGTTGTGAGTTCCGGCTCACCGATACTGTTCGCCCAGGTTGCTTCAGAAACATTCACAGTGTTTCCGACTGACGGCAGGGTGCCATCTTTACGTATTTCACGACCATCAGACCAGGCTACGTTATAGATTTTTTCGTGACTGCTACCGTCTTTTTCATCCAGCCAACCTTTAACCACCTGTATACGATCCAGATTTGCTCCCATGGAGTCACGCAGCGCAGCAATCATAAAACTGGGTGCTTGGGCAGCTTCCGGCCTGGGAGGTAAATCCCCCCCCATAGGCGTTCCTTTGCTGTAACCAACATTCTCTATAGGGCGGTTATTCAGATCACTTCTCTGGTAATCCCAACCGCCGAAAAAACGTAAACTAATACGAGGGCCTGTTGTGGCATAAACCTCTTTGCGTTTCATGGCATCAAATATTGAAGCTCTGGTATTCTCGTGAGCCCAGACTGCTGTTAATCCAGACGCCGATGTTTGCCAGTTCATTAAACGGCCTTCACCAACCTTTTTCAGTTGTACTCCAGCACGCTTCTCCTGTGGCTCGTCCGTACTATTTTTGCCAAAGAAGTTTTCTTCTTCTGCCGTTACCAGTGAGGTATGACTGTCTGTTGCACCAATCAAACCAAACTTATACCTGATTACCACCTAACCTCAGCCACGATTCGTAGACTAAACTGACGACGCTGGTTTTCTTATCGAGCGAGGGCGAC
>NZ_CAMZOG010000167.1 GCF_947331445.1 Parendozoicomonas sp. Alg238-R29
CGTTTCAATCTATTCAGGAATCCAGAGAACCTCACACCCAAGAGGGAAAGCAGCCTGAAGGAACTGCTTGCCATGAATGAGGACTTGTTTCAGGCCTACACTCTGAAAGACATGCTTAAACAGCTGTGGACGTATACCTATAAAGGGTGCGCCAGTAAGTTTCTCGATAGGTGGATTGAATTGGCCAAAGAGACAGGCATTGTCGAGCTGAAACGCTTTGCCAAAGGGTTGGACAGGGCAAGAGAAGGCCTTCTTTCATATTGCCATCATCGTATAACCAGTGCAAAAATCGAGGCTTTCAATGGTGTTATCAAGCGTATTGTCTATAAGGCTTGTGGCTATAACGATCTTGAATATCTGTATCTGAAAATTCGACAGGAGGCTCAGAAATGATCAGCCAACCTGCGAAAGAGCCATATATTTCAAATACCTAAGTACCTACCTAAGCCACTTTTGACGAACACTCTCCAGTCGTTCATCTAATTCTTCATGGCTGCTTGCCAGCACGTTCACATGGCCGATTTTTCTACCCAGGCGGGACGTTTTCCCATACCAATGCAAAAAGCACTCTGGCTGAACCAACTCTGTTGGCGGAGTTGTATCATCAGAAAGGGTTTTGCCCAGCAGGTTATACATGCCAGCCACGCCATAATGTTTTGTGCTGCCTAAAGACAGATTGGCAATAGCACGAACATGGTTTTCAAACTGGCTGGTATCTGCACCGTCCATCGTCCAGTGACCGCTGTTATGAACCCGTGGAGCCAGTTCATTCACAATCAGGTCATCGCCCAGCACGAAGCATTCTATTGCCAGGACGCCCACGTACCCTGTTTCTTTCAACAGAGTCGCGATATAGCTTTCTGCCTTGGCTCTGATGACATCAGAAAGCTTGGGTGCAGGAACAATAGATGTATGAAGAATACCGCTCTGATGAACATTCTCTCCGGGAATGTAGGAGACAATTGAACCATCAACATTGCGGGCACCGATCACAGAAATTTCCCGTTCAAATGGAATCTTCTTTTCAACAATCCATTCAAACAGAGCGTGCTTGTGCTGACTCTCACCTTTAAGAATGAGTTTGCGATCTTCCTCAAAAGCAGCAATTTGATCTGCGCTATCAATCACCCATTGGTTATGGCCGTCGTAACCATCTTCTGTGGATTTCACAACAACAGGCAAGCCACCAATCGTTTCTATGGCATCCGCCAGTGATTCTTTATCCTGAATACGCGCCCAGGGAGAAGTTGCCAGACCAGACTCTTTGACCAATGTTTTTTCCCGGTGGCGGTTCTGGATTTTCCAAACCACATCAGGATCAGGGTACACTGGACAAAAGTTCTTCAACTCTTTCATCAAAGCCACATGAACGGCTTCGCGTTCAATAGTGATTGCGTCTGGCTGGCCAAGAGCCTGATACATCTCTTGAGCAGACATGCCATCAGCAATCGTTACTACATCACCGAGCCCTGAAATACAGGCGGTTGATTCTCCCTGGTCCGCAAGGAAGCTGAAATCAATTCCTATATTCCAGCCGGACAGGGCCAGCATTCTGGACAGTTGCCCACAACCTATAATCGAAATTCGCATGGCGAGGTCACTTCTACCCAACTGTTAGAAAGATTCTATTACTCAACGTCTTCTGGTACTTGCTCAGTCTGGCGGGCACGCCAGTCAATCAATCTCTTGGTGAGATCTTCATCAGAAGTTGCAAGAATCTGCGCAGCCATCAAGCCCGCGTTAGCAGCCCCTGCATCACCAATTGCCTGAGTAGCTACAGCCACACCTTTTGGCATTTGTGCAATGGATAGCAGGCTGTCTACACCGCTGAGAGTCCGGCTCTGAACAGGCACGGCAACGACCGGCAGGTGAGTCATAGCTGCAACCATGCCAGGTAAGTGCGCAGCACCACCGGCGCCGGCAATAATAACCTTGCAACCTTTATCCGCAGCCGTTTTGGAAAAATCGATTAGACGATCAGGAGTGCGATGAGCAGACACTACCTTGGCAACATAAGGCACCTGCAGTTGATCCAGTATCTCTGCAGCCTTTTTCATGGTTGGCCAGTCAGATTGAGAGCCCATTACAATATGAACCAAAGCCGTTGTCATTTAATAGTCCTGCTTTGCTCTTAGAGAAAACGGTGAAAATCTCGAGTCGGGGATTCTATCAGGTTTCAGTTAATTTGGTGTGGTTCTTTTGACGCGGTAATCAAAGTGTAAATGCAGCTGATTTATGGGCACTGCCATAACTTGGCTTACATCCCCGATTGTTGATTATTAATTGCAATGTAACCACACTAACTGCTAGATCTTCAGTCAATTCAAATCCTTCCAGCTCAGAAGATTTCCTTCTGATTGTGCCACCAGCAACAGGGCAATAGTTATAGTTCATTATTCTGGAGAGCGTTCGTCCAGCACTTCCCTGATATGTTTACCCAGTTCTGGAACAAGCTCCTCTTCAAACCACGGATTACGGCGTAACCAAAGATTATTGCGAGGGCTGGGATGTGGCAGTGGAATGTTCTCTGGCCAATAACTACGCCATGACTGCACACGCTCTGTCACCGAAGAATGACCTTTTCCACAATGGTAAGCCTGAGCGTACTGCCCCAATACCAGAGTTGTTTTTAAATTTGGTAACTGTTCGAGCAAACGTGCCCGCCAGGTTTCCGCACATTCAGGACGGGGAGGAAGATCACCGGACTTTCCCGTTCCCGGGTAACAAAAGCCCATGGGAATAATGGCGAACAGTTCTGGGTTATAGAACTGTTCGCGGGTTACTCCCAGCCAGTCCCTCAAGCGCTCTCCGCTGGGATCGTTAAAAGGCAGACCTGTTTCATGAACCGTCCTGCCGGGCGCTTGCCCTGCAATCAGGATTTTGGCCGCAGGGTGAAGTTGTAAAACGGGCCTTGGGCCAAGGGGTAAATGGGCTTCACACAAACTGCATGCACGTATCTCATTCAACAGAGTTATATATTCGCTCACCGCCCCTCCAGTTTTTACATATCCAGCGAAAGATTAATGCGAGCAATTTCCTCCCGCCACTGTCGCTGCAGCTTTGGCTTCTGTCGACTTTCCTTTTGCTGTAAGTTCACTTCCAGCCTTGCTTCCAACTCTATAAGCTTGGCAAGCAGAGCATCCTCATCGGAGGACAAAGCGTTTCTCTCGTCAGATTGATGCAATCTTTCCTCAGAGGCGTGTTTTT
>NZ_CAMZOG010000168.1 GCF_947331445.1 Parendozoicomonas sp. Alg238-R29
CATCTCACGCCTTTCTCGATTTTTTTAACCGGACAGCAGTGATCTATTTAGAGTATTCAATCGCCTTCGCTGGAGTTGCACTGGATAATGCTGCTCTTTGATCAATTGATATTGATTGATTCCATGGTTGCACTTCCCACGGCAATACTTCACGTATAGCAGACTTGGGAAGCCCAGGCACAATCGCTGTTTTCGAGGTAGTAAGGTATTTACGTGCCCCTCGAATGCCAGTAGTAGTGTGTCGTAAGTATCCTTCAAGTGCGGAATGCATCGCGAGTTGATCTTTAAGATGACTTTCAGTGCTTTGTTTACTCAGTTCTCTACACCCTGGTGAAGACTGTATAAACTGAACTGGCGAATTTTCGTGCAAATTGATGCTGCTGTACATGAACTGTGATGGGGTAATGTCCCATTGTTTATCGTGCAACTGCAAAGATATGACTTTAGACATTTTAGACCCTCTCGCCGAAAAAATTACCGGGCTCATATCAGGTGTAAAATGCCTTCGGACAATAAGCTCATTCTGCCCGGGTAAAGCCAACTGCCACTGTTGACCAGGGCTAGCTTCTTTAGAGTTTTGTAAAGCCAAAGGTTTTTGGGAACCAGTAATAGCACCAAAGGGAGCCAACTTATAGCCTGAGAGAGATTTCATTGCACCTGTAGCGACCAAGCGCCTTACGGTATCAGAAAAAAAACCAGGGACTGTAAACTCTTCCGCTACTTTTATTTGCTCCTCAACAAAGAGGTTAGAAAAATCCACCTTGCTCTTTCTAACATCATTCTCATAAAGAGCACGGACTCTTGGGTATACATCTTCTTTTGCCAAGTGTCCCTCCAAGCCATTCTCAATCATGCTATTCACAAATCTTCTGGCAATATGCCAGACGGGATGATAGAGCCGCTCAACGGAAACAATTTTTTCCCTGTTTTCATTCAGCAACTCACAGAGTTGCTGAAAAGCCTGCGGGTAATACTTCGGTGGAATATAACGTACCTGCTCTCTTAGTGTGAGCAGTGCTACGTGTATCGCCATTCGAAAAGGTTCTAACTTTTCCAGAAAAAAAGCACCCTGAGTATGAAGCGTCTCATCTGTTAACAATGCAGTTAAATCTGCAATAAATCTTTCCACACCCACGACAGAATCAACTGCCATTTCCGCTGAATAGACTTCAGGGCTTGTGGCTGGAGAATACTCCCTACGCGCCTCTTCCAATCCCGCTAGAGTACGAATAATATCCGCCCACAATACGTTATTAGTACGATGCAGCAGAATCAGTGGGTGGCTGGCTAACTTTTTAAACCAGCCCTCCATCGTACTAAGTAAACCTGCAGTATTTAGCAAATTCTTATCACTTAATAAATACTGATAGTAGAGAACGTACATTCTACGGACTTGCCCCATTAAAGCCTTTTGATCAAACTCTTCGTATAGATTATTAAGCGTTTCGCGTATATCTCCTACAAGATAAAAAAGCTCTGGACTCTTTACCTCCAAACATCTAAGTACCTGCTTCTCTTCACTAATCTGCGCGTTTTTCATAGCCTCTTGAAATTTTTTGTAATCCTTACTCACAGTCTCTTTCATCTCGGTTACTTTTCTTAAAAGACCTTGGAGTTCAGTCCTGTTGTCTTCCTCTGCTTGCGGAGAAGAGTAGCTGGCTTGTGCACTCCTAGATTCCTTCTGCTGTTTGGTAAAAGGACCTGCTTGCTGATATTTTGAAGGTTCAGCTTTTGGAGGCTCATAATATTCACCCGGAACAGAATGCTCCTTTGGAGGTCCCTTTTTCTTGTCATGCAAAGTAGGAATTAGTAGCAGCGCTTCTTCATTCCGGTGTTCTCTCTGCCCTGCCCTTGACATATATCCAGTAACATAGCCGCTCGAACAAGAACCTTTGGATGCGACTGGCTTATGACTTGATTCTTCTTTCATACCCTTATTTAGAGAAATTGATCCCATCTGCTGAGCTAAAGAGCTACTCACATACTTCGTTTGAGACTTATAATGAAGAGCCTCAACAAGCTCCTTTCCTCTCAAGTTTTCCAAGAATGAATGATCTATCTCAGTTTCAGGGTTTACTTCCCACTGAAACTTGATTTTATTCTTGAACCAAACCAGGCCACGACACCCTTTAATATTGGGGTGAATATTCAATGGAAACAAAGGCTGAATAACTGGATAATCGAAAGGTAAATAGTTTTTTATAT
Source organism: Parendozoicomonas sp. Alg238-R29 (assembly GCF_947331445.1). GTDB lineage: Bacteria > Pseudomonadota > Gammaproteobacteria > Pseudomonadales > Endozoicomonadaceae > Sansalvadorimonas. The sequence continues at coordinate 2,206 of NZ_CAMZOG010000168.1, forward strand.
AGTCGAGGAATCGATAGGTATCTTCATGAGGGCTGTGGCTGTGGCTGTGACTGTGACTTACAACATAACTCCATACACTCTCTGTGCGTATTAATAAAATACTTTTATTAACAAGACTAGTGTTCTGGTCAAGCCATGAGTCGGAAAACTCGCTCTGAAAATGACCATCAGAAGTGACATGGAAGCTATCAAAATGCCCCACTCCCGTTTTTGCAATCAGATCCAAAACGATGACAGGTCGCTTAAGGACAGCTGCGTACCAGAATAGCTTTAGCATTTCCCTTTCTGAAAAAGGTGCCTCCCCTTTCAGCAATTGTACCTGATTGGCTGATGTCTGCTCTGTGGTCTGGGAGGCAGAGGTAAAGGAAGCCTGCCGGGACTCTGGGATTTGATGATGACGGACCCAAGAGTTCAGTGGGTTCTGTGATGATTGACCGGAAAATACAGCAGCCTCAAGCTCATTGAAGAAGTTTTCAAGTGATTGATCACTTTTACTCACACCATATGACACAGCTTCTGAATATTGGAACGACTCAAGAATGCGGAGGAGATCATCACGCAAAGTTCCCACAGCCGCAGTACAGAATAAAGCCAATGCTAAAAACAGCTGTAGATTATGACTATACCGGCATACCCGCATTGCTCACCTATCACAACGTCCACAGAGGAGGGGGGAGCGAGTATAGTCTTGCAATTTCCAATGAGTGCGCTGGCTCTGTTCACAATACATGTTGGTAGCATGAACTACACTTCTGATCGCCGGTTTCTGTCGTGTAATTGGAACCATCGTCATGTAGCAAACACAATTCCAAGAGTTCCTGAAATCTCTCAGTACATTGT
>NZ_CAMZOG010000169.1 GCF_947331445.1 Parendozoicomonas sp. Alg238-R29
ACCTACGACCAATTGGTTAAAAGCCAACTGCTCTACCAACTGAGCTAACGACCCGCAAACAAACAGCTACGCAAGCTGAATGTTTAAAGTGGCTCCCCGAACTGGACTCGAACCAGTGACCCAATGATTAACAGTCATTTGCTCTACCAACTGAGCTATCGGGGAACTATTTCGTGATGCTTCAGCAGCGTTTGGCTGCGTCGTTGTCATCACTCAACGGCGGCGAATGATAATGACTCTGAGATTTTCGTCAACCTCTTTTTACAACAGTGGTTATATGTTTGCGGTACCTACCTGTCATTACAGGTGTATACTCGTACCCTTGGACAGAAAAAAGAATGCATCCATGGCACAGGATGACTGCGGAAAAACAACTCCAATCAATGGATCCAGAGCGACTACCGCTGATAATTCGGCTATAAAGCTGATGAACGGCATTCGTCGGCTGGTGCTGGACTCTCTATCTGAAGGGCTCGACCAGACCCTGACCCTGACGGACGATATGCTTTTCACTCAGGCTGAAAAAGCATCAAGCAATATAGAGCAGACTCTCTACTTCGACACGATGCGGGACATTCGCCGTAACCGATCCCAAATTACCCGGGCATTTCACAGCAAAATTTCGGAGTATTTCAGAAATTTCCCACCGAAAACAAAGCAAGCCTCCAGCAGCAAGGTGGGGGAAATAGAATTTGACGAAGGCTCCATATCCTTACTGAATACAGATGTTTATGAGGATACTCTGCTGGTTACCAATCTCAGCAATGCGGTTCAGAAGCAGTGCCATGAAGCCTTGTTTAGCATAGAAAAGCGACTGGCAGTCCTTAACCAGGGGCACCCGGTTAGAGATCAGGACAACCCCTTGCATCCAAAGCTTATTGCTGAGAGTTTTGCCTTATCGATAGACAGCCGCAGTATTCACAACCAGATCAAGCCAGATATTTACTACCTGTTTGAACAGCAGATTATGGGGCGCCTGAAGAAGCTCTACGAACAGATCAATGCCCGCTTTATTGAGGCTGACATTTTGCCAAACCTTCGCCCCTGCGCAATTATCAAACAGGACAGCAGCAGACCCGTCGCCATGCTGAAAAAAGCAGCGACAACAGTTGCTCCGACAACAACCGCAGCCTGCCTTCTGTTCCAGCTTCATGAGCGTTCATCTTCTTCGGAAACGGCGGTGTACTCCAAAAATGATTTAATATCTGCATTGTCACAACTTCAGGAACAGGCTCTGCGAGGGGATTATCGTCCCTTCACTGGCTCGAAGGGTGCCGAAGATTTTAAAACATCAATTATTTCCGCACTGAAAAAAGAGGGGAATGAAACCACTCACCTGAACGAGGATGACGAAAGCGACCTGAGCATGATTGGTCATATTTTTGAGCAGGTTTCTCAGGATCCCCAGCTTCCTGGCCAGTACAACAGCCTGCTTACCAAAATGTCTCTACCCTGGGCACGCATAGCTCTCGACAACCCAAAATTTCTGGAAGATGACCACCATCCTGCCAAACAGCTGCTGGATGAAATGGCAAATGCTGCCGAGCAATTTCAAGACACTAATATGTTTGCCCGCAATGTTTACCAACAGTGTCAGACCATTATCAACGTTTTGTGCCGGGAAACCCGAATTCGGAAATATCGCCTGAGTGAACTGCTGGACGGTTTCCAGAAACACCTTGCTCTGCTGCTACAAAAGGCAGAAATGGTTGAACAGCGCAATATTGAAGCGGGTAAGGGACAGGAGGCTCTGCTCAACGCCAGAGCCTGGGCAGAAACACTGGTAAAAGATAGCACTCGGACCATACCGTTAAAAAAATTCAGCGATCGCTTCCTGTACACAACCTGGATAGATGCTCTCGTTTTTCACTTTCTTTGCCTTCGAAGCCCGGAGAACCTGGAACACTGCAAAGAGCTGACAGACAGACTGGTAGATACACTCGCCAGACCAGGTTGCACGCCAGAGGATTTCAATCCTGTCGCGGAGAAGGTGGCTGCCTTTTTGAAGCAGCAAGGCAGCTTCCCAGAATCAACCGTGGATCGCCTTCTTCAGGAACTGGCCAGAGATGCTTACGATGAAGACGCTGACCTGAACCTGCTGACACAATTCAATCAGCAGCTCCATCATCCCACTGACACCCCAGAACAAAGCAACAGCTTTATTCCCCCAGCCACCGATAAGATCATTACCAGACTTCGCCCAGGCGTTTGGTGCCAATCGATGAATGACAGAGGGGAACCCCGCCGCTGGAAACTGGCTTGGCACAGTCAAAAAGGAAGCCTGTTCCTGTTTGTCGACGGCGCAGGACAGAAAACCGCCATGATTGACCGCAGCACACTGGCGAACTGGCTAATGCAGGGAAGGCTGATATTTCAGCCAAAAGAGGCCCCGCCCCTTTTGGCTCGAGCAATGAACAAAGTTGCCCACAAAATAAAAACAACAAAATAAAAACAACAAAATAAAAACAACAAAATAATAACGGAATAACCATGAGCACAGGTAAAAAGGGTGATTCCCACTCTGAGAAGCGGCGGGAAATCAGGAAACAGCTATCCAGGCCTTTTGATACTTTCAACAGTCTTACCGATGAGCCCATTGGCCAGCTGGTTAACCTTTCCCAGAGCGGCTTTATGCTCAGCAGCCAAACATCCATCCCCGAAGGCATTATTCTTCAGTGCCGGGTCGATATAGTAAAAGAGAACGGCCAGGGGCATTCCGTAAACATTGGCGCAGAATCTCTCTGGAAGAAGTCAGGCCATAGTAATCAGCAACACTGGAGTGGGTTCCGCATTCTGGATATCAGCAACCAGGATTTGCTGTTAATACAAGAACTTCTGGAAGCCCATTAACAGGCGGCATCTGCTTAACTGTATCTGTAAGGAGTAAAAGGACAGGGAAAGGCAGTGGATGACTTGAACATTGGAGGTAGCAAACCCCGCTCTTCCAGCTCGGTGAGTGACAGTAACTCGTCACTTTCTAGCTCATCCGCTAGAAACTTTCAAAAGCATTTACCAACCGGTGACAGAGACAGCGTAC
>NZ_CAMZOG010000170.1 GCF_947331445.1 Parendozoicomonas sp. Alg238-R29
CTGAGAGATTTCAGGAACTCTTGGAATTGTGTTTGCTGCATGACGATGGTTCCAATTACACGACAGAAACCGGTGCTCAGAAGTATAGTTCATGCACCAACATGTATTGTGAACAGAGCCTTTTGACCGATGTTGGCGGATAGCCTTACGGAAAAGGCCTTGTCAGCTTTTTTATCTCGCTTTTTGGTAAGAAGGCAATCAACAGCACTTCCTTAATCATACGCAGACAGAACCAAAAATCGTATAGCGAGTCATAACACCCACTCGCAATAAGGAGGTCTTGACCGGAACACATCAAATCAAGTTTACTAAACCTGAATCGCGTTGAGATTGCCTTAGAAAACAATGACCTCATCATAAAAAATGCAAAAGGGATTTTGCATATGACCCTGAGATATTTCTTTCGTACGACCGTTGTTTTTATTCTGTTGTTTTGCAGTCATGTGCTTGCTGTCGATTTTCACGAGATCCCGGCCTGGGACCCTGAGGTAAAATACAAGCGTGGAACTGTTATCGCCCATGGAACCGACTTATACATCAACATTCTTCCCAAGGCAGGCATTTTCCCGGATCACAGCAAAATAGTCTGGAGGAAGATTCGCTATAACAGACATTACCCATTAAAGCCTTACAAGCTGTATCTCCCCGGTTTTGTTGTTGCCCACGATGAAAAATACTATATCTCAAGAAAAATTAACCTTCCCCAAAACGCACGTTCGCTAAGCAATGAGCAACGATGGCTCCCATTCACCCACCCTGCCATGGGCTTTGATTTACCGTATTACACAGAAGACTCAGAAGAGGTGAAAACGCTTGTAGGAACTGATATCAATGGCAATGGTATCCGGGATGATTACGAGACCAGCATTATCATGAGCAGTCTGCCCGCACCTGTAAAAAATACGGCACTCAGGGCAGGTGCCATTTACGGAGAACTGATCGCCACAGGAACAGGAGCAACGGTTTCCAGTGTGAACGAGGCCCAGAATATTTTACAGAACATGGTGCAGGCGAAACGCTGCCAACGACAGCTGATGAAACAAAGCGGGGTCTCGTGGTCTGACGCAACATACTTCGACACACTGGATCGCGTCGAAGCGAAATACAAACTACAGAGCATGCTGGCCGGCCTGATTGACCAAAGCACCTTCTCAGTCCCGTCAGGCGACCCATGTGAACAGCTAACAGCACAGTAAAGGGACTTCTGTGATGCGGAATATAAAAAAACAGCGTTATCTTTGTTGGTTATCGGGTTGTCCCACGGAGTGGCCAGCAAAACAGTCGCGAGCTGTGAGAGTAACGTCGACAATATTGAGTCACATTACATTAATGGCATGTTCACCGACTTCAGTGAATATGAAGCCAACAAAATGGCACTCCAGAGATTTATCAATACGCATTTAAGCGGCGATGGTTTTCATGGGAACATTAATGGAACCTACAACGAATCGGAAAATGCATTGTTTCAAATTTTTGAAGTCGCACGGCAGAAATTTGAAGATGGCGATTCGAATCAGGCTATTATCCAGTTCCTGAATAATGATCCCGGTTATCTTGATTCGCTCACCACAGAAGAACAGGTCAGAGAGTTCCTGAACGATATCAATGACGTCTATTCCGGGACGCTGGCCGAGCAGGATACAAAAAATGCCATAGCCGATGTCGCTGAGCTTCTGGATACGTGCAGCCGGGTCATTCTTGTTACCCATTCTCAAGGTAACTTTTATGGTAATGCCGTTATTAACTCGCTCTATGCTGACTATGCCTTCCCCAACGGTTATGCCATGGCGAGTTACCCCATGTTGGGAATGATGCAGATTGCATCACCCGTCAACTCACCGGGAGGAGCTTTAGGTAACCTGAATCCCGGTGTGATAGGCCATCTGACAAATGATAATGACCTGATTATGGCGCTGGTGCGCGGAACACTCGGCTCAGTCCCGGCAAACTACACCAGTCCAGATAACCCAGAAGACTTCACCGGCCACGGTTTGGAGGCTTCTTATTTAACTCTCGGAGGCCAAAGTGAAGAAATCGCTACACAGATGCGTCGTATCGCACAACAACTCACACCTTACCCCGTGCACGCTCAGAAAAACGCCTCATCCTCAGTCATGAATGGTTTTGGATACTCTGCCATCAACCAGTTGATGGATATCGAGTTTGTCAGTGGCAGTGTGTACCGTTACAGCCATGTCAGCCCGACAGCATTCAATGGTTTAGAAAACGCTGAATCACAAGGGGGTTACTTCAATACCAGAATCAGAGATAACTATGTCTTTGAACGTCTCCAGTAAACAGGGAAGCCGCATATTGAAACGATCTGTGATCGTCTGTTTTTTGCTGGGGCAGGCTGTCATGCCTCCAGCCATGGCCTTCATGGAACCGTCCATAAAACGGCTGGAAGGATGTTATGAGAGGTTTACCTGGAAGGGGGAAGACATCAACAAATACGCCCCGGGCGGTACGTTTTTTATCAATGAATTCCAGCCAGCATCCCGCTCCACAGATGCCCGGATGCTAAAGACAAATGGCCTCAGTGGTTTTATTTCCATCACCAGGCTCTATCGAGCATCTCCGCCAGTGCCAGACAGTAGTCAATTACTATTTACCGGGGTTCTCTACAAGCGCCATTCGAGCCTGCTGGAAAACCTCTTCAGCCGTTCGGATGACAAAATGTTTTATGAAGTCATTCATGAAAAGCAACGCTACATTATTCGTAAAATCTATTTGAAACTCCCCGTTAGTGTTAATTGCGATTGAATTCGCAATATCTTTATGTTGTCTTGCTCACACACTCAGGTAAGGCTGCTATTCAGCAGCTTTGTTGATAAACATCTAAAGATGAACAGAGCCGTGACAGATGGAGTTTGTTTTTCATGGCCACACTCTTTGGATAATACACAAGAGTATATTTTTAGTATATCGGGGGCTATTTCACTAAAAACACACAGTCTCACGCATGTTCTACAGAAAATATCACTGCTGTCCGGTTAAAAAAATCGAGAAAGGCGTGAGATGCCTGTCTTTAGTGG
>NZ_CAMZOG010000171.1 GCF_947331445.1 Parendozoicomonas sp. Alg238-R29
TGTTCAAGGGTTTTGAGGCGGGATTTCAGGCTTTGAGTCTGGTCTTCCAGTTGTTTCAGGGAATCACTGGATTTACGAACAATACGAGAGAGAAGATCGCGGGCTTTGAGGGTGAGTTGGATGGCAGTGTTACGCATAAGTGATCTGTCTCACTTTCCCGCAAGTTTGCTTGATTGAATGGAACAGCAAGGGATATTCTTGTGTTGCTCTCCAGTAGCGCAAATCAACAACAAGATATTCACAGGATGTGATTTATGGCTTTACCTGAATATGTCAAACCCCGACATGAGTGTGATCTGCAAGATATGGCCGAACTTCGTTTTGTTGCAAAAGATAAACCAACAACACTGGATTTAATGGCCGTGCATGTAGCTTCGCAAGTAGAAGCTGGGCTTGATACATACCGGGCAGAAGCGGGTAATATGAGACGCCGTGAGTTACGTGCTGAAAAGCATCAATCCTCGCGTTTGGCTATACACCTTGCAGAGTGTGGCGACGAGAAACCGCATCCCAAATGTCATGCTCATGCTATTGTCTCCGGCGCTCACAGAGAAGCGGCCACAATGAGGGCGATTCTTGCCCGTGAAAAAGTGCGTATCGATGATGCTCATAACGGTTGTTGGCTACCAGAGAATACTGCAGCAATTGTGGAAATGCCGCGCCGGCTAAGGACAGCCGTACCTCATAGCCGCATTCATCGATACAATTATTATTTTTGGCTTGGCAGATTGATCAACCTTGAGAAAACCCAAGACTCTGATGATCTGCGTTATACGCTGAAAACTGTTGGTCTTCAGCTTCAAGCTGGCGCACAACCAAGTTATGTCATGATGAAAAAAGGCGAAGGGCTGCCAGTGTGATTTATAAAATCCAACCTGTTCCTAAAGAGTACCAGCTGTTCATTCTTGAAGCCGATGATGTTGAAGACATTCTAGGCGAAGATTGTCTGATTTATATGGATAGTCGCCCGACCAGATACCTTTCCGAATGGTCACCTATTCCTGTTCATTTCTATGATGAGTATCAAGGTGGTCTTCCCAAAAAATCCATCCCCGATATCATATCTAACCAGCTGGGAAAGCTGTTTCTGAATCAGAAAGCATATGAGGTCTTGCATCCCTTATTTAAGGAGTATGGGGAGTTTCTCCCTGTTACCTTTGAAGATCAGCCTGCTTATATTTTTAATCCTTTGGTCATTGCTGAAGACCTTGATGCTTTAGATCAGGAGAACACAACATTTGACGAGTGGGATGGTTTAAAAGCACCAGCATTCAATAAATCACGCTTGCAAGACATCCCTATACTTCGAACCAAAATTGATAGTTATCGTGGTATTTATTGCAGCCAGAACGTCAAAGAAGTCATCACTTCTCATGGCTTGTTGGGGTTAAGTTTTACAGAAGATCTTAGCGATGTTCCGCCACCCCAATAGTTTCTAATCGACAAGGTTTAGCTGCATAAACGGACTTAATCCAGAACCAGTGATAACCGGGTCCGAAAGAATATCCATCGCCAGTGCAATTTCGGCAAAGTCATCAGAGATAAATCCGAGATTCTGTACTGGTGAGAACTTGGCCCGGTGCACGCGAATGGTGAACGGACGTCCTTCCTGGGCATCGTTGAGCCCTTCCATAAACAGCGAGAACTCTTTGCCAGATTGCACGAGAGCCTGAATGGCATTGGCTGCCTTTGGCGTGTAATCCGTGGTTAAGGTTTCACTGCCAATCCCTGTACTATCCAGCACCCGGATTCCTGATTTTGTCAGGGCATAATCAGTGCCCAGCACCAACACCGCATCTGAAGCATCTTTCACTGTAATGGTTTGGGTAAGATCCGGGATATGTTTGAAGGGGATGAGTTCATGGTCTTCGCCGTGAGCTGTGAGTTCTTCACCTACAACAGGTGTGGAACCCACGGTTTCCAGCGAAGCCCGCAGGGCCAGGGCAATATTGGCCGGGGTGAAATCATGAGCTTTGATTGAACCGGTAATACCGGAAATGCGTGACACAACATTACGCAGGCCACCACCGCCGAGGAAGTTTTTCTGCTCCTTTTTCTCTTCCTCAAAACTGAAGGCAAACTCGCTGATATTGCCCATAGGTAATAGTGGGGCTGATTTATCATAAGGCTGGATATGTACAGAGCCTGCACCGATAAAACTGTAATCAATCATAGTGTCGTCCTTGTCAGTACTTGAGAGCGGTTTAGAGAATGGCTTCCACGGTCAGAGTGCTGTCGGCAAACGACAATTGACCATGGCTGGGGGCAATATCAAAACGGGTATCGCTTAAGGTCTGTTTACGGGCATCCGGGCATAGCTTGTCTGCCGGGTTTAAGGCCGCTCGTAATTGTCTGGTCAGGCTGATCAATTCGCTGGTGGTCTGATCCGAGGTTTTCACCACGGCACCGATATTGAACTGCAACTCAAACCGGCCTTTCTCACCCTGACGAGAGAGTTCAGTCAGTGTTTCCAGCTGCACCAGAATGGCCGGTGTCGGCATGTCATCATCAATCCCGGTAGCAGAGTAGCCCATTCGGGTTTCTGCCACAGCAGACAGCTTGTTTTTCAGGGCATCAACAATGGCCTGTTCACTCGATGTCTTATTCGAGCCTGTAGGCATAATGGAGCTCCTGCTGCATCAGCGTGGTAAAGCGTTCCAGTAGTTGAGGCTGTAACTGGTTGATGGCTTGCCGAGCTACGTTGGCGATGGGCAAGGAGACTTTCTCGATGGGCAACCCCATCCACATCGTCCGGCCGCTTTTCAGGGATACCTGTTTCTTGTGCTTCCATTCGGGAGCCCGTTGAAACACCATCTCGCTTCTGGCTCCCACCGGCTGAAACACAAATGCTCCATCCCACCGATAACGGCCTGTTCTCACACCACCGCCAGTTTGCACCGGTCGCCCCAGGTAATGAGCGGGGATATCCGCCAACCCGATCCAGATCAC
>NZ_CAMZOG010000172.1 GCF_947331445.1 Parendozoicomonas sp. Alg238-R29
TGGTCGCAATCCAGTTTATCAACAGACTGATTTTCATCAATTAAAACAACTGGTTAGCTCTTAAGTAAGTGCCATTCCACTCCGACCCCTTTTCTCTGACCCCTTTTCTCTCGCTTTTCTCTCGGAGGTTGGTTTCTAAAGTTATCGGTGACCGTTTGCTCGTTTGGAATTTTCTCTGAGTCATTAATGCACTAAGGTCTTCAAATACCCTAAATCATCAAGCCCAACTTCTTTTCCAAGTAATAAAGCCTCAGCCAATTCATCTTCACTAATTGCTATCTCATTCTCTAATAAATTCTCACATAGAGTATCAAGAGCCAACTCATTCTCTCCATGATCCACATAGCTCTTAGAGAGACCTAGAAGATCACTCCCCATTCGTTCCCGAAAATTTTCACATAAAGATTTAATACGATCGGCTAACATTACAAACCTCAATCAACTAACTTCAGATTAGGGATAGGATCAGAATCCGGAAACCCAGTTACGACTCTTCCGGTAGCTGGCTCATATACAACCCTAATCCGAACGTTATCCCTAACTTCCCAAGCTACCCATTTAGCAGGCTTTCCTGACTTTGTATATTCTCCACCCGAGCCGGTTTGCGCGTACCATTTAGTGTTTGGCGATGTTGCAATATCGCCCACCTCATGGACTACCTTATCCCCACTCCACCCCTCAGGAAATGGAGTTTTACCTGGCTGGCCTGGCCATAAATGACCGCCGCTACCCGGCCCATCTCCCTCCAAAATATGCTTTCTAGACTCAGGAGATAGAACATCAACAAAATCACTATCTGAACCAACTCTACTTGATACCGAACCCGCATCATCAGCATTTTTACCTGCCGGTGCGCCAGGAACCCCAGTGACCTTACCAGATAAAACGGCTTTGGCCACAGAACTTGAGATACCGCCAGCCATCAGGCCCAACACTGTCAGGCGCTGAGTCGTAGTCCATTCATACTCATAAACGTAACCAGCTTCCTCTCCACGCCCCTGTAACTTCAGAAGTGCCTGATAGTAAGAGGCCATCTGCACATCATCAAGAGACCCTACATCAGAGCTAAGTACAGATTTTATTATGTATGCAGGAGCCCCTGCCAATGCATCAATGATAAGTTTGGTATCATTGACCAGCGTTCCATTGACAGCGGCATCATTGAATCCAGCTTGTTTTCCTGCACTAAACTTCTGAGTCCAGTTATCCAGACGAGTATGATCATAGTTGTCACTTATGTACTTCCTAACATCAGCATTATTCGAAAATGCTGAAAACAGCGGTTTCAGGTTGATCAGTTCATTTCTGTACTCTTCATTTGTGGCCGCAAAGAGATCATGCTGATCTCCCCTGTCATCAGGGTAGTAACCACTATATTGACTAGCTTCACTCAGAATAAAGCTTTCTGTTGAGAGATCGCGACCATTGATGTTGGTCCATTTCTCATCCAGCATGGCTGCAGCATATTGATTGAGTCGTACCGCAGCTTCTTCTTCCGTCAAGATGATCCCTTGGTCGGCTAAATACTTTTTGTAGCGACGAATACGATCTTTGTCTGCGAGAAAGACAACCTCATTCGGATGCAACTGCCGGTTATAACGATCTGTCTGCAATGCCTGGGTAACGGCTGTATCCAGCTCTTTCCCTGTTGCACCAGCAACGGCGACAGTAGCCAGAAGCGTGACAAGCTCATCGCCTTTCTTATCAAGTCCATTACTATCTAACCAGGGAGAAAGAAGCTCTGCGGTAGCGCCACCCAAAGCCCCACTGGCACAGTCTTTACCGCCCGCTTTTGCCTGAGCACAACCAACAACTGCATGAGCCAGGGTTTTCTGCCAGTCTCCTGCATCGATATCAGCGTTGGTTTGCTCAAGATTACCAATCTGATGCGTGAGCTGTTGTCCCGTCCAGTTAATAACGGCACTGGTGAGGCTGCTTTCAAGGTTGTCACCAAGGCTTCCTCCATGTATCGCTGTACTGACCCCGGCCCTTATCCCGGCATCGTACAATGCTTTTTCAACACTTGGGATTGTCGCGTTATTGGTAACGGCAAGGCCAGGCTCATAAAGCAAACCGGCAGTGACCATTGATGTGGCCAGGCTCTTGACTGATTCACTGGAACCCAGTTCCTGGAACACCGCACCAAGGTCTCCTTGGTTATTGATCGTACTAATAGAAGCTTGGCTGACCAGAGACGTCAGGCCAGCATTAGCAATAGCTCCTGCAAGCGTTGTTGTTGTTCCTACAGTACCAACACCAGTACCAAACGCCACATTGAGTGCAGCAGCTCCGGCCCCTGAGGTTAGAATTGCGATCGCAATAGCAATCACCGCCGCCGCAGGCCCGGTCAGCCCCTCACTCTCATAATCCCACTGGTCATGAATTTCCTGTACCCGGCTCCAGTCCACCCGTGGATCATTTTCCAGCTGGGCCATCCAGGCCAGTTCCGGGTTTTGTGAAAGCTGTTTTACACTTTCCTGCAGGGTTAAGCCTTCAATACCCTTGAAGTCTGCCTCAATGCGCTGGGCGGCAATGGTGAGCTCTGGGGTAATGATTTCGGTGTGTACAACGGTTTCATCGGTGCGGCCTTCACCGCTCGACTTCTGCCAGACTGTCCCGGTCTTGGATTTGTGTTCTTCGTATTTTTCACTGTTCTTGGCAGCCGCCAGGGTGACGGTGCCTTCGGCTTCCAGGTTAACCGCTTCTTCCCCTTCCAGGCGGCTGGCACGTACCAGAATATCTTCGCCAGATTGCACAGTGAGCGTTTCACCAGACGTCAGCTGCCCTTTCACCTGATCAATAGTGCTGGCATCAATGCTGTGGCTTTTGCTGCGTCCAAAGGAGCCTTTGGACTTGCTCTTGTAACTGAATTCCGCAGAGTCCTGAACTGAAACGATGGCTACGCCGTTTTCGGCCTGCAGGGTGAGGTCGCCCTCTGCGCT
>NZ_CAMZOG010000173.1 GCF_947331445.1 Parendozoicomonas sp. Alg238-R29
GGCGTTGGTGTTCGGCAGCAAGCTGCCTGGGACGCCTTCGGCGCCCCACAACTTGGCGTTAGATGCTATCAGAGTAATACTTCAAGCATTTTTCTGCTTTTCTCGGTCTTGCTTGTTCAAAATTATTTGCTTGATTAATCTAGATTAGAAATTTTATTTCCGAAAAAGTTAGTACCACAAAATAAGTCTTGTGAGTGGTTCTGACTCAATTATTCCAAGACATTTAATAGAACATCTATTTCTGGGGTATTTATGGATTTCAGCGGGTTAATATCTATTTTTGGTGGTATTTATGGTTTTCTTTTAGCAAACGGAACGCTACCTAAAAAACCGAAAGACCCAGCCAAGCTAGAAGAATGGAGAAATAAGTATGGGAAAATGCTTAAAATCCTGTGCCCTTTCATTGTTATCTTTGGCTTTTGTGAGTTGTTTGGTTTGTTTAGCTACAGTGTATAAGTCGCATCTAACAAGTCAATCAAAGGGACGCCTACGGCGCCCCTTATTGAGGCGTTAGCTGCTAGTCAGCATCGTGCAATATCTGGTATTTCCTGTTGCTTATATATATTGACTTTTGTTGCCCAAGACCAAAAAATTCATCATCAAAATATCTTCTCAAGGCTCAATCATGCATCATGAGTACGCAAGCTATATCGAATGGGATGAAAACATTCAGTCATTGGTTTTCGAAAAACAATCAACATTTGAGAGTCTTAATAAATCACAAATTGAACTACTGGTTTTTTATCTCAAGAATATTAATAACTCAACGAACGGAAAAAACACCTCTACTGATGAGATTTTTTTAAGAAATCTTGAACAGCTGAAAAAATCTGATGAGCAGATAAAGCTTCAAGCTCGTTCTGGTAAATATGCTGTAATGGGTGTAGCTGTTTGTGTCGTCTCTGGTATGCTTTTAGCTTCATCATTGTTTTCATTCTTTATAGATAAGACTGGGCTCGGCATTTCACTTTTAGTGATCGCAGCTTTATTGCTAATATATTCAGATATTAAACTCTTCTACAAATCAGCCATATTGGATAAAGAGCAAGATCGTAGATATCTCCTTTCTTCAATTAGATCAGCAAAATCCTGTAAAGAACTTCAACTTGCTGGATTTTTTACATATACGAAATCATGGAATGAGACCTGCAGATCAAACTCAGAGACGCTCAAAATACAGAATGAGATATATGAGGTTAGTAGAAAATTTCGTTCAGCATTATATAACGACCCAGATTTTGAGTTTACAGATATCCAAAAATAAACAAATCGCAGCTAACAAGCACATCGTGTACGGCAGCAAGCTGCCTGGGACGCCTACGGCGCCCCACATGTGGGCGTTAGCTTCCATAGGAGTCATATGTCAAAGGTCCACGCTATAAAAAAGAAGGCTCACGATGGTTGGGTTATTACCGAGTTACATGACGAAAAGAGCAACAGTAAAAATATATACACGCTAGAAGACAAAGTAGCTCCACAGATATATCTAACTGATGCGATAAGCAAGAAGTATGCTGCTTATACTTTAATAGAAAAAGATTTAAGAAATGTAATCGCTTGGCTGGAAGAAATAGAAAAAATAAAACCAAGATTTGAAGATAATGTTCAAGATCGAAGTAAAATGTTAGTTGTCAAAAGTCTATTTGTATCCGCCATTACCTTTTATGCGAAGTGTTTCACTAGCTGCGAAGGAAGGAAAATCAAGCTTGACAAAGCGACCATCTCTAAAGAGTTTATTGATACTCACAATCAAGCAATGAAACTTAGACACAACTATACAGCTCATAGCGGAGCTGAAAATTTTGAAGAAGTAAAAATAAGTTTGGTTCTACATCCTCATATCCAGTCATTAGAATATTGCAATATATTTACAGAGCTTAAGCAACCATTCTTCATGCCAGATGAGAATTTCAAGTTCATGGAGCTAGTAAAATGGCTCCAAGAAAAAGTATGGGAAAAGCGTACATCAATTGGCGAACTAGTTTTAGAAAAGTCTGTAAAATCAAAAGGCCCTAGATTTTGGTACGAAAAATCAACAAGCTAACAAGTGCTTTAAATGGGACGCCTGCGGCGCCCCTTAAGCAGGCGTTATGAGTCACCAAGAAATGAATGACGAAGAATTCCAAACATATATCGACACCTGCTTCGATGAGCTAGAAAGAAAGCAGCAGCACCTTATCGATACATTTGGCTTCGGCTCTTTCGACAAGTTCGAGCACAACTTCGAGAAGGAAGAGTTATATCTCATAAAGAACGATAAGGTATTGGTAAAAGCCAAGATTATCCCGATTGGTAGCTTTAACACTGAAAACGGAACTTGGATGTGGGGCTGGGCCAACGAAGCTTTTCCTGAAGGCCTTAGAGGTAAAGCCGCTAAGTTAAAAGAATTAGAAGCTATCACTGGCTTCGAAATGTTCGGAAATGATATGGCCGAAATTGATGAAAATATGGCTTGGGAAATTTCTGGGATGTCGCTTAACCTCCTTGGCTTCAAGGGTGTCTATCGTGGTCCCGCAAATAAAACCCACTATTTCTATGCAATGGAGCAAATCGCAAGTGTCAACTCATAACAAGCGCATGTTGCATCAGCCACTGTGTGGCTTGGACGGTTTTTCCGCTCGTGCCTCGCTACAAAACCGCCGCAAATGCGGGCGTTGTGCGTCAATGTGCAAATATTAATGTTTCGGTCTGTGCTTTCCTGAGAAACAACCAAGAGTTTTGTGGAGCTGGCAATCAAACATTGGAGTTTGCCACGTGCAAATCCTGAAAGGTCATGCTTTCAACGTGTTTATCCTGCAAACCTTTTTCGGGCTGCTTCCGAGTTATGCCAGCACAAACATTTTGGGTTTCAATTCCCAGCCTGCCTTTCTCACTTTTCGTGGGGCTGGCG
>NZ_CAMZOG010000174.1 GCF_947331445.1 Parendozoicomonas sp. Alg238-R29
CCCGGCAAAGCGCCAAAGCCACCGGAACCAGGTGCAGGGGACAAAGACCAGGTCAACCTGACAGACGACGAATCTCGTATTATGCCCACTGCCGGTGGTGCATTCGAACAAGCCTACAATGCCCAGGCGTCTGTAGACATCGGGAGTGGTCTGATCGTGACACGTCATGTGACTCAGGCACCGAATGACAAAAAAGAAGTTGAGCCAACACTCAGACAGTTACGCATACTGGCCCCCGTGCTTGGAAAAGCTGAGGGGTTACTGGCCGACACGGGCTACTTCAGCGAGGCTAATGTCTGCGCTGTGGATAAAGAAGAACTGACACCCTACATTGCTATAAAACGGGATGAGCACAACCCGCCCCCCTTGCAGCGTTTCCAGCCGGACCCGCCAGTCCCGGATGATGACGCCAGCGCTTTGGAGTGGATGCGCTGGCGCTTGCAGACACAAGAAGGGCGAGCCATCTACAGCCGACGAAAATGCACGATAGAGCCCACCTTCGGAATACAGAAGGAGGCAATGGGATATCGGCGATTCCTGGTGCGGGGACTGGAAGTGGTCTCGAAAGAGTGGGATCTGGTCTGCCTGACATTCAACCTGCGCCGAATGTTCAACCTGAAGCAAGTCGATGATAAAAAATGGCTGGCTCTGGTGCTTTATTGGCTTGTAGTCAGCCACTGTCTCATGAGGTTACGCTGGCGTTCTGTTTGAGTAAGTGACCTCTGAAGGCAGATATGAGCTCTGTAGGCCGATATGATCAAAAAGGACTCAAATGGACGGGCCAGTCCGACAGGCTGCTAGGTTTGTTGACGAGTTGGATTATTAGACATGTCTTACCTTAAAAATTTAGCCGATGTTATTTTCAACTATAAGGTAGAGGCTTTTTTCTTTGCCTACAGAAAAAAGTATGCCGTGCGGTTAACAGTGATTATTCTGCTAGTTGGATGCTTTTATCTTACTATAGGGAATGTGCTCTATGCTCTGATTTTAGGCATAGGTATCGAGTGGGAGTTTGTTGATATTTTTACTGAACGAGAGTTACTTCCGGCAGTTCAAATTCGTCGAGGCTTTATATGGGCAAGCTTAGAGAACACGGACTATAGGGTTAAATTACTTTTTCTTTGTGTTAATGGAGTGATGTTGCTTTTTGTCGTGGCTGCTGTTCTTTATGATTAACATAAAGGAAAAATGGCGGAGTGATTAAAAATTGGTGTACAGAATAAAGGGGTCTGTACAGAATAAAGAAGAATAAGAATAAGAATAAGAATAAGAATAAGAATAAGAATAAGAATAAGAATAAGAATAAGAATAAGAATAAGAATAAAGAATAAAGAATAAAGAAGAATAAGAATAAAGGGGGCGGCGTCCCTAAAGAAGGCTGACCGTCAGTGATAGCAAGCCCAAACTGAAGAACCTGGCTATTCTCCACCGGTACCCAAAGCCGGTGGAGAGCCAACACTCTAACAACAAATCACCAGTGCGCCAGAACACCCTGCCGCCATAGAAAAGAACACACAAGGATCGTTGTATGAAGTTTCCCCGTAGTCTACTGCAAGCCGGTATCGTGCTGGCTTCTGCCGTTTCCACAGAGGTAGCTCTGGCTGCTGCCGGAGATACTCTCTGGTCAGAGTATCTGGGAGGTAACCTCGGCTCCACAGTCGCTGTTGCTCCTTCTGGCCAGGTATATGTTGGCTCAGGAGATTACCGGCTCTATGCTCTTGACCCTGCTAACACAGAAAAAGTGGCGTGGCGGTTTTTGTCGGAAGATTTTATTGGCTCCAGTCCGGCGATTGGGGCAGATGGCACCGTGTATGTGGGTTCTAATGATGGCAAGGCCTATGCCCTGAATCCGTCGGCCAGCAGTGCCGAAAACCGGGTGAAGTGGCTTTACGATGTGGGTGAGAGCATTTACTCCTCACCGGCGATTGGCACCGGTGGAACGGTGTATGTTGGTGCTGACAATGGCAAGGTCTATGCCCTGAACGGCCAGACGGGAGCCTGGCAGTGGGAGTTTGCTACAGCCGGTAAAGTCGGTGCCTCTCCTTCTATTGCAGCCGATGGTTCCCTCTATATTGGCTCAGCAGATGGTTACCTCTACGCACTGGATACCACCATGGGCGGTACCGAGAAATGGCGTTTTCAAACGGCAGCTGGTGAAGGCGTGGGCTCTGTGGCGGTTGGTGCAGACGGAACAGTCTTCGCCCCTTCTCAGGACGGCAGCCTCTATGCCATCACGCCCAATGGCTTTCAGGCCTGGTCATACAATGTTGGCAGTAAGATTGCCTCGACTCCCGTGATTCTGGAGAACGGTTATGTTGCAGTGGTGTCTTATGACAGTGGTCGTGTGGTCATTCTGAACCCTGCTGCGCAGGATGACACGGCGCGACTGGTGCTGAGCCATACCCTGAACGAAAAAGTCTTTTCCACCCCCACTGTTGGCGCCGATGGCAGTTTGATTGTGGCCACCATGGCAGGAAAGGTTGTGGCGCTGGACCCAAGCAACAACCAGAACCCGGTCAAATGGGAATGGCGGGGTGACAGTGGTTTTGTCGCATCACCCAAGCTCACCGCCGAAGGCACGCTGCATATCACTTCTATAGACGGCACATACTACGCACTGGACAGCCAGACAGGTGGCATGGCCAACACACCCTGGCCGGTGTTTGGTAAAAACCTGGTGAGTACCCGGCGTTAAGACCTACACCGAACTGGCTTGCCCGTGGCCCTTGCACTTGGCACGAGGGCAAGCCAGAAGCGACAAACAGTGATAGCTGTCTGTCAGGTCTGATTTTGAGTGTATTTCTTTCTCATGGAGCTGCC
>NZ_CAMZOG010000175.1 GCF_947331445.1 Parendozoicomonas sp. Alg238-R29
CACCCACTGCACTGACGGCATCAGGATGGGGTGTCGGATGTAAACGGAATCAGTGGCCGGATGCTCCGGAATACGCATCGCCTCATCAATCCTATTGAGGCTAGCTAGAGCATCTGAAAACTGACTCAAAATATCAGCATCGACCTTCAACTCAAGCGACTTTTCAAAGTACTGTAAAGAGCCTGCATAATCCTCCAATACCAAGTACATGTACGAAGCGAGCTTGGTGACAGCAGTATAATTGTTTTCATCCAGAAACACTGCTTTCTTATACAAATCTATTGGCTTTTCCTCTGAGCTCATATCCTGCACAGCAGCCAGCTCATAATGCAGATCAGCTTTTAAGCAGAGAAGATCAGGTGAGTTCGGCTGTATGGCTAGCAGTTCGTGTAGACTTGCCAAATTGTCCAGCATTGGAATTTCTGGGTCTTTTATCCTAATTTTTAGGGTTCGGATTTTGGCATCTAAAGAACTCATATTCATCATTCTCACCGGCATTGAGAAAGGTGTCTTTTGCTGTGAGGGCAGGGCCTCCGGCATTCTGGGCAATATTGATGTTATCAATCTGGCCAGTAAAGCTACCGGTCAGCGAACCACCGGCTTTGATTAATCCAGGGCTCTCAACCAGTATTTATTTACTCCGACCCCTTTTCTCGACCCACCCCTTTTCTCGACCCCTTTTCTCTTCAGGGATTTGCACTCGGTAGTGGTTTGGAATTTTGGAATGCCCCTTCAATTTCCTGAACAGTTTGGCGCTTTGTCCAGTGCTCAGGATAGAAAGTTGTTGGTTGAGGCTTATCGACCCAACTCCCTGTTTGTGGATCACGAATTTGTATTTATTCACTCCGACCCCTTTTCTCCTTGAAGAGCATTATCATTTAAGATCTCTTGATCAAAGACTCTCCGCTCCTGGAATTTCCGACAGGAGCTGAAGATGTAATCAGTGCCTTTACTTGACAGCACTCTGTCAACATAGACGGGAGCTTCTGAACATTCCTCTAAGTCTTCTTCAGACAAGGGTAATGGATAACTCGTAGAATAGCCTGACTCAGGAATTTGAAGCGAGTCTAAAGCCTGCTGAATATCTGCAACTAGCTGGGGTTCTAATTGATACAGCCTGATCGACTTTTGCCCAAATCGTATGTAGTTTTTATAGTCACATACTAATTGCTCACTCGCATTAGCAGCCGCTTCTCTATCAGTGTCTTCTTGCTCTTGAAAACGCTCGATATTGTTATCCCAGCCCCGAGCAGGGCTAAAGCCAGATTTCTTTAAAATCTGGCTCATTACTGGCCACTTTGCTCTTTCCCTAAAGCTTTGCAAGATTTTGGAAGGATGCTGCATCAGGTTTTTCCTTGGATACTGAGTCTAGTGAACAGCTAAAATCGAAATCTCCAAGGCAACTTTATCAAGCTTATCCCCATTGATACATAGTAAATGCTGCACTTGAAACTACACCAGATTTTCAGCAGGAACAAATACGACCAAGACACTCTAAAAACGCTTACAGCCTGCTGATTTGAAAAGAATTTTAGATACGTACCTTGAAAAACGCTCTGTACGCTAAAAACAGAGAACACCGGCAAAAACGGCATTTTGAGGGGCAAAACAGGGGCCGGTACGACACTGGCAAGGTACGTTTCCCGAACCGTTTCGAGCCAGAAAAACAGGGGCTTTCGTGCGCTTCATAACGCAAAAATCCCGCTGCAGATAACTGCAGCGGGATTCTCAAAGGTGGCGGTGGCTGGGGCACATAGGGAGGTCGGTTTCTCTATTTTTGAGTTAATTATGTCCATTCATTACTGCATGTTTGTTTTTCATACATCAAAATCATATGGGCCATCACTCCTAAGCATCCTTGCAATGACTCTGAATAAAAACAATACAACATCAATTGGCAACTCAATGAAAGCTTCAATTATATCTATAATAAAATTACGGTTATTTCTCTTCCCCCGCCCCCTACTAGGCCACAGGAAATAAGCAATCAAGAAGCAGACTGAAAGCCCAACAAAATACTTGGCGAGAAAATGACTCTCATAAAACTCAATAGCAAGAAGAATCCCTAAAGAATAAGATAATATTGAAAGCAACCCAGCCAACAATTTCATATCATTCCTTTTCCAAAACAAAAACTCATATCATTTACGCCTACCAAATATAGAAAACATATAACATGGAAAATATGATACACCAGAATAAATATGCTTTCTCCACGACCTGAATCATTGAAGGAAAAGCACTCTTATTCTGATGCATATCCGTACAATATATAACACCACCAATTAGCATCTACTTCTAATGTCGTTACATTTCCCCAATCCCATGTAAAGACCATGACATCACCAGAAAACCAAACAAAACAATTCCAGTCAACAGGCTCACTAACACACCAGATCGTTCAAATCCACTCAAATCACGGTCTGAATAAGTTATAACGAACACAGCAGATTGCGAAAACAAAAGAGCAAAAGAAAATGTGTATATCAATCCACTCTTATCGCCGCTGACTGTATTTACACCGAAATATGTAACATAAACCGTTGCCGCAACACACAGAGCGACTTCGGTATATGCCCACAATCTTGAGTGAGCCGATATATTTTTTTTCATAGCTTTATTACGTACCTATTCTACACAAAGGTCCACCAACAATGGTGTTCTTAATACCTTCAAGAACATTATTTAATATTTATTTACTCCGACCCCTTTTCTCG
>NZ_CAMZOG010000176.1 GCF_947331445.1 Parendozoicomonas sp. Alg238-R29
TGCGTATTCCGGAGCATCCGGCCACTGATTCCGTTTACATCCGACACCCCATCCTGATGCCGTCAGTGCAGTGGGTGGCAGCTTAGGATGAACTCTCTTTGGGAGCGAGTTTTTTGCTCTTTCTCCTCATTGATTCTCCTTGTAACGGGATGCGGTGAGCGTTGTGGATCAGTCGGTCGAGGATGGCATCAGCCACCGTTGGGTCACCGATCATTTCATGCCAGTGCTCCACCGGGAGCTGGCTGGTGACCACCGTGCTTTTGACACTGTGCCGATCTTCCAGAATCTCCAGCATGTCCCGACGTTGCTGGTCACTGAAGGCTGCCAGTCCCCAGTCATCCAGTAGCAACACATCAACCCGGGCGAGGGTGGCCATCAGCTTCGGGTAACGACCATCCCCTTTGGCGATGTGCAGGTCCTGCAGCAAACGGGGAACACGATGATAAACCGCGGTGTATCCATCCCGGCAGGCTTTCTGGGCCAGAGCACAGGCCAGCCAGGTTTTGCCTACGCCTGTCGGCCCGGTCAGCAAGACATTCTGATGCTCTCTGACCCACTGACTGTCCAACAGTTGCCGGAACTGTTCACGGTTCAGGCCGCGCATAGGTCGGAAGTCGATATCTTCCATGCAGGCCGATTGTTTCAAGCGCGCCTGTTTGAGTCGGGTCGTCAGGCGACGGTTGTCTCGTTCGGTCGCTTCCCTGTCCAGCAGCAGACCGAGCCGCTCCTCGAAGCTCAGTTGGTGAAGTTCAGGGTTGGCCATTTGCTCGTCCAGTGCCGTCAGCATGCCGGTGAGTTTTAAGGCCTGAAGCTTGTCCAGTGTGGGGTTGCGCAACATGGTCAGTCTCCTCAGTTGTAGTAGAGTGCGCCGCGCACATTATCGTGACGCTCGGGGAGCGCGATGAGGGGCTGACTGTCTGGCAGCGGTTGTTGATCCTGTCCGTTGCGAAGGATGGCCTCAAGGGTTTTGTAGCTGCATGCCCCCAGATGCAGGGCGCGCTGGCAGGCTTTTTCCAGTCGCTCCGGGTTGTAACGCTTGCCCAGATGTATGATGCCCAGACAACTACGAAAGGCTTGTTCCGGATACTTGCGACTCTCCAGAATACGTACGACGACCTCTTCGGTATGTCCTCCGGTCTTGGCGGCCCAGTTTTGCAGACGCTCCGGTGTCCACTCGGCGTAGCGGCGGTGTTTCTCCGGCATGTGTTCAGGTTGTGTCGTATGTCGCCCCTTGAGGTGAGAGCGCACATGGCTGGCAACACGCTTGCCCTTCTGGAAGCATTCGATGGTCTGACCGGTGATACGCACGTCCAGCTGTTTTTTCACCAGGTTGTAAGGCACCGAGTAGAAGTGCTTGTTGACCTCGACGTGGTAGTCCATATGCACCCGGGCTTTCTTCCATTCGGCGAACTGGTAGCGCTCGGCTGGCAGAGGCTTCAAGGCCGGTTTGTCCAGGGTATCGAACAGGGACTGACGACATTCGTCCGGCATATTCTGGAACGGTTTGCGGTTCAGTTCCTCCAACAGAGGTTTGATGGCTTCGTTCAAAGCCTGCAGGGAGAAGAAGGTGCAATCCCTCAGCCGCGCCAGTATCCAGCGTTCCACAACCAGGACCGCGGTTTCCACCTTGCCTTTATCCTGCGGCTTGCGCACCCGGGCTGGCACAACAGCCACATGGTAGTGCTCCGCCAGATCCTGATAGGTCGGATTCTTCTCAGGCTCATAGCGGTGGGGGCTGGTGACCGCGGATTTGAGATTGTCCGGCACCAGCATATTAGGCACGCCACCCAGGTGCGCAAAGGTGCGGACATGGGAGCCGATCCAGTCTGGCAGAGATTGGCTCCAGGTCGCTTCGCAGTAGGTGTAACTGGAAGCGCCCAGGGTCGCAACAAAGATCTGGGCCTGACGGATCTCTCCCGTGGCCTGGTCTGTGACAGGCATGGTGTGGCCTGCGTAATCGAGGAAGAGCTTGTCACCGGCCAGGTGATTCTGGCGCATCACCACATCCAGGTGACGACGCCAGTCACGGTACTTGTCACAGAAGTAACTGTACTGGTAACCGTCGGGGCAGCCCGCTTTGTATTCTTGCCACAACAGGTTCAGGGTGACGCCCGGACGGCTCAGGTTCTTGTGGATGTGTTGCCAATCTGGTGTGATCCGCTCACTTTTACGGGCTTTTTCCGGCGTAGCGAACAGATGCTGTTCCAGCGCCTGTTCATCCAGCTCATCAGGAAGAGGCCATGACAGCCCGGAGCTCTGGAACCGGGTCAGGTAATCCTTCACCGTGGCGCGTGAGATATGACAGGAATGGGCGATACGGCGATTGCTCAGGCCATTCTCAAACTTGAGTCTTAAGACATCGCGAATTTTGCGCATGGGCAGTCTCTGCATGAGGCTATCAACTCTTCCTTGAGGGATTCAGGAAGAGCGTAGCGAGTGAATAGTCAGGACTGCACTGAGGCAAAAATCAGGGGTGACGGATGGCCCGTAATGACCGGCCGGATGTTTCCGGAATCAGTGGTCGGATGCTACCGGATTGCTATGCCGGATGTTTCCGGAATGGGTGGCCGGATGGCTCCGGAATACCCAA
>NZ_CAMZOG010000177.1 GCF_947331445.1 Parendozoicomonas sp. Alg238-R29
ATGGACAGTGGTATGTACTGGACTGGAAATCCAACTGGCTCGGTGATTCCACCAGTGCTTACACCCGAGAAGCGATGGCCGATGCGATGATTGACCATCGTTATGACCTTCAATACCTGATCTACACACTGGCTTTGCACAGGCTGCTGAAAAGCCGCATTCCTGACTATAAGTACGACACCCATATGGGGGGAGCGATTTATGTTTTTCTCCGGGGTCTTCAGGATGCCGATACAGGAAGTTCAGAAACTGGCATTTATCACCACCGGCCAGAACAGCAGTTGATTGAAGATATGGATTGTCTTTTCCAGGGAGGGTTGTCACCATGCTAAACACTCTCCGACAACTGGCAGATAGTGGTATTATCCGCCCACTGGATTACCACCTTGCCCGGCTGCTGTCAGATCAGAGCCAGAACCCTGTACTGCTGTTAGCTGCGGCACTCACTAGTCGGGAGCTTGGTAATGGCCACACCTGCCTGAATCTCAAGAAAGCGGATCTTTTTCAACTGTTAGGGGCAGCCCGTTACGCTGATGCCATTAAAGCCTGCCCCCCTCTGGAACAATGGCAAGAACATTTGAAAGGTGAGCCGGCTATTGGTGATGGTAAACAATCAACCCCACTGGTTCTGGACAAGAGCCGCCTCTACCTGATGCGTTACTGGCAGTACGAGAATGTTATTGCCGAACGCTTTAATAGCAGCAAACACACTCCTCTGAACAGTTCATTAAGCCATGAGCAGGTTCGACAGATTCTTGAACGCCTTTTCCCTGAACAGAGTGAGCAACCCTCTTCCCAGATTGATTGGCAAAAGGTCGCGGCTACTGTAGCTGCCAGTCATAGCTTATCTGTGATCAGTGGTGGCCCCGGTACCGGTAAGACCACGACTGTCACCCGGCTTCTGGCGCTGCTAGTTGAACTTGCACTGGCTGAAAATCCTGATCGCTCACCAGTTATCCATCTTGCTGCACCAACCGGTAAAGCAGCTGTACGTCTGACAGAGTCCATTGGTTCTGCTCGTTGGAAATTGAACTGCAGTAAGGAGGTGCGTTACGCGATTAATGATCAGGCTACCACTCTGCACCGCTTACTGGGCGTAATTCCAGGGCAGGCAGAATTTCGTCACAATGGGAATAACCCATTACATCTGGACGTTCTGGTGGTTGATGAAGCATCCATGATTGATGCTTCTTTAATGGCTCGCCTGCTGGAAGCATTGCCCAAGGAGTCACGACTGATATTACTGGGAGACAGGGACCAGCTGGCCTCGGTTGAAGCTGGCAGTGTGCTGGGAGATATCTGCAAAAGTATTGATCAAGGTTATTCCCATGACCAGATAAAGGAACTTAAAGCCCTGACCGGATATGAACTGATGGAGTTTTTATCAGGTAACGGCCCATCTATCCGCGACAGCCTTTGCCTGCTACGAAAAAGTTATCGTTTCGATGAGCGTTCCGGTATCGGACGTCTGGCAAAAGCCGTTAACAGTGGCAATCGTCAGGAAGTACAGTCTGTTTGCCAGGAGCAGTTAAATGATCTGCGGCTGATTCATACCGGTGATATTCAAAGCCAGTTAATGAGGGCGGCTGTTGAGGGCTACCGCCCTTATCTAGAGGCGATTCAAAAAGATTCATCAGCGGAATTGGTGATTGAAGCCTTTGATCAGTTCCAGATTCTTTGCACCTTGCGGGATGGAAAGTGGGGCGTAACCGGTTTAAATGAAAATATCCGCACGGCGCTGGCAAAAGCAAAACTGATTCCTGACGAAGGCGTCTGGTATCACGGTCGCCCGGTGTTAATTACTCGTAATGATCCGGCTCTGGAGCTTTATAACGGTGATATCGGTATCACCTTCAAACGTGACGATTGCCGTTACCGGGTTGCATTCCCCAAGCCAGATGGTTCTGTGCGCTTTCTGCTGCCAAGCCGTTTGCCTGAACACGAAACAGTATTCGCCATGACTGTTCATAAAAGCCAGGGGTCAGAGTTCGACCAGGTTGCAATGGTATTACCAGAATCCCCATCCCTGGTGCTCACTCGAGAACTGCTCTATACGGGCATAACTCGAGCCAAGACAACACTGTCTCTGTTTAGCCGCCCGGATATTCTGGTATCAGCTGTTGATCGCCCGATAGAGCGTATTACTGGTTTGGCTGACAGATTAACCTAAAGTCAGAAGTACTGTAGACAAAGGTCCGCCGGCCTTTGTCTGCGGAGATATCCCTAGCAAGTTCTCCTAAACAGGTTCCTTACTTACAAAACAACGTTATTGCTCACCGGGATATTAGACCGGCCATGATGACCGTGCTAGAAATCTTATGCAGGACGTCGTAGGCGATATGGCGGGAACACTCTACTTTACGGTGAACTCAAAGCTCACAAGGGATATTTTGAAAATATTGAGTTTCAAGGGAAAAATTAAATGCTTGGAACAAAAAAAGGTGAAACCCTTAGGTTTCACCTTCCGATCTACTCCTAAGGAGCAGATTGCAAAGCTATATCTCTAAAAAGAGATTAGATAACTTCGATTTCTTCAGCCTGAGGACCTTTCTG
>NZ_CAMZOG010000178.1 GCF_947331445.1 Parendozoicomonas sp. Alg238-R29
CGTACTGAGCGTAAACGAAGGTGAACCTAACAAGCCCATCCAAGCGACCGCCTACGGCGGCGCTTGATGGGGGCGTTAGCTCTCTTAGCGAACATCATCATCAAACATAACTAAGGAAAAAGTATATATGGATATAAGTAGGTCATTGATTCACTATTCACTTGTTCATTCTGAGTTTGTTAGTTCAAAGGATATTATTACAGGCTTACTTCCTATTTTTTCACCGGTTATAGCAAAGAATAATGGTTATTTCTTTCATCCAGACACGTTTGTGAATGATTTGGAAATCATGTACGGCTTAAAAATGCATCCTTATGTTGCTGAGGAAATAGCTCCTAAATTAGAAGCAAAAGGACTTTTAAAGTCCACACAAGTAAGAAATAGAATTACTTATGTAAATAGTTGTGACATCGAATATGAATCATCTAATGAGCAAGAAATACAATTTAAAAAATTAATAAGTGACTTTACAGATTTTGCTAAAAAAATGTTATCCTCTGTAAGTATTGAAATCAGCAATAAAGAAATTGAAAAGGGATTTTATTACAGGCTCGCTAGACTAGATTTCATTAGAGAGATAAATAGTAAAGATGTCGATAAAAAAGAAGAAAGCGTATTAGACTATGCATTTGCACGCTTTGTAGAAAACTCTAGCGAGAGAGGGAAAGGCTACGAAAAAATATTAGAAGAAGCTCATTCAGGCGCGATGTTAGCTGAGGTTGTATTAAATCTAAAAAAACCGCCTAAAACAGAGCAAAGCATTGAAGGAATAAAGATATTAGTTGATGCTCCAATTTTAATCGACTTATTAGGTTTAGCTGATACGGAGACATCAAGATATACAGATGATCTTCTTTCAGAGATAAAAAAATCCGGAGGAGAACTAATAACTAGTGATTATTACATACAAGAAGCTAAAGAGTTAATATCAAATAGCTTAAGATCCTATGGAAATAATAGGCAATATTTAAGTAGTCTTGATAAATTTCTTCTTTTAAATCGTCTGAATAAAACCAAAGCAGAATCTATTCTAAGAAATATTGAAGAAGAATTAAAAATAAAGAGTGTTAATTTCAGCCCAGCAGTCTCATACCATGGGCAGAATTCTACATCTCAAAGAGCCAAGGAGTTAGAAGAAGGTTTATATTCTGCACTGGGTGACTATCAGAATGAGAAAGCAAAAGATAGGGATGCCAAAAGCGCAGCACTAGTTGTTATTGTAAATCAATACAAAGCTATATATAACATCAATGATGCGAAGATATTTTTCCTGACAAAAAATTCAAGAATTACAGACAATATTAATTCATACTTAAAACGTAAAAGATTAATTCTTGAAGGGTCAATGTCTCCAGTAATCACAGACAGGAAGCTAGCTACTTTAATGTGGGTTATGAACGGAGGTGTTGGTAAAAACTTATTAAGTTCAGAGCTTTTAGCAAACTGTCACAGAGCTATAAAATCAAAGCTTTCAATTCTACAAAATGCAAAAGAAGTATTACTGGATATAACCAAGAGTAGTGAAGAAGATATAAATAGAATTGAAGGAATAATAAAAAATCAAAGAGCTGCTTTTTGCCTTCTTGATAAAGTTGGAGGTGACATAGAACTAATAAAAAACAAAGATTCAAAAAGTTTAATTGATGAGATAATTGAAGAGATAAAAATCGAAGAGTCAACAAGAAGTAACGAAAAGCTACAGCAGGTTATTGAGGAAATAGAGAGCAATAATGCTGAAGTTACAGCGAAAATAAACACAGAACATGAGACTGAAAAAGAATTATTGCAAGAAACCTCAAATTCGAGGATAGAGATACTAGAAAACAAAATATTAAAATTAGATGCTTTGAAAAACGAACTTATAGATGCGAAAAACGCAAAGGATAATGAATTACAAGAAGCCAGCAATATCATCGCAAGATTCAAATTTGAAAAAGAAGAAGATAATTTAAGAATACTCAATCAGGCAGACTTTATTTCTGGTTTGTTCGAAAAAACAATAAATATTAGTTTTATAGTGGTTGTGTTTTTTATTGTGCAAAATCTAGTATCGCTAGACTCCTTAAGTGATTATGATTTTGGAATAATCGTTATAAAAATGTCATATTTAGAAAAATCTATCCCTTTCATCTCTTCAGCGCTCGCACTTTTGCTAACCTGGAAAATCCCAGACTATACAATTGGTTTAATTTCAAAGGTTGCAAAGACGAAAGTAGAAGCATTTATTCTAAATCTTCGAGGTTTTAAAGGAAAAAGTGAGCATAAAATAAAAGATGTCATCAATTCCAATGACTTGATGACCGCTAACAAAACCTCAAGAAAACCCGAAAATAAAATCAAAGAAAGCTAACAAGCGCATCATATTCGTCGCTTCGCTCCTGGGACGCCTACGGCGCCCCATATGCGGGCGTTGTGCGTCGGGGTGAATATATTAATTTCTCGTTCCTCGTTTTTC
>NZ_CAMZOG010000179.1 GCF_947331445.1 Parendozoicomonas sp. Alg238-R29
CGCTATTGAGTTTGGCATGGTCTTGTGCAAGATCTGTGTTGCGTTGTTCCAGTCCGCTGACCTGATGTTCCAGCTGACTGATTCTTTGTTCTTTGTCGTTTTCTGATTTTTCCAGCTCTTTTATTTTTGCCAAAAGTTTTTTGTTGTCGCTCTCCAGTCGCGAGTTTGACTGTTTCTGTAACTCAGCTGTTTCCAGAGAATAATCAATGAGTTGTGTGGCTTTTTCTACTTCTATCCTACGCTGCTGTAACTCTTCTTTTGTTCGCACCAAGTCATCAGTGTTTGCACTCAGTAAGCTCTGTTGCTCGCGAAGAGCTTCTGACTGATTATTTACTTGTTGTTCTAGTGTTGCCCTTAGAAAAACAGCCTGACTGTATTGGGTGTTGGCGTTTGACAACTGCCTCTCAAGAGTAGTGTTTCGTTCAAGTAACCATGTAACGGCTTGTTCAAGGTTTTCGGGTGAATTCTGGTCGGCAGAGCTTGTGGTGGAGGTTTCTCTGATTGCTGTAATGAGAGACTGGTTGCGAAGCTTGAACTGCTCAAGTTCGGCTTCTGCACTGCGAAGTTGCTCCTGTAAGGTCTGATTAGTGTTTTTCAGGGAAGCTATGCGTTCTTGTTGGTCAGATTGGCTTTTGATAACAGTGGCGTTCTCTGATTTCAGCTGTGTTACTTCCTGTTTAATGGCCTCCAGTTCGTCGCGGTTGCTTTTTAGTAGTTCCTGATGTTCTTTCAAGCTCTGTTCAGAAAGTGCTCTCTCTTCCATTAATTGATGACATCTTGTTGTCAGCAGTTCTTGCTCAAAGGCAAGTTTTGCCAGTTGTTTTTCTTTCTCTGCAAGTGTTTGGCTGACCTGTGCTCTTTCACGCTCTCGCTCGGTTTCCCACTTTTGTTTGTCTAGCTTGTGATGGCCGGTTGCTGTTCTGAGTTGATGGTTTTCACTTTTGGCTTTGCCAAGTTCATCCTGGAGTTTAGATGTTTCTTTGTCTTTATCTTCCAGCCTTTCTCTGAATTTACGGAGTTGTTTGAGAGCGGATTCCAGTCTCTGACTTGTCTGTTCAAGAGTGATCTCTACTGTTTTGTTTTTTTCAAGGGATGTGGTGAGCTGATGTTGTATTTCACTGATAGTGCGAGAGGCTGTGTTCTTTGCATGGGCCAGTTCGGTTAACTCTCTGCGAAGGTTCAGAACCTGGGATTGAAAATCTTTGTTGGCTTCCTGGGCATTTTTAAGAAACTCTCGAACTTCTGTGAGCTCTTCATTCCGGGCGTAAAGCTCCGTTTCTTTTCTACCGATTCTCTGTGCGAGGGTTTCATTTTCTTTTTTGAGACTATCTATTTCCGTGCGGTTGGCTCTGCCCTGGTCGGTTAATGCTTTGCATGATTTTTCAATGTCATCTTTTTTCTTGTGTAATTGTTCAAGTTCAACATTGAGTTGAAATGCTGCATTGCTTCTGACATTCAGCTCTGATTGAAGGCTCGTCTGGGCATCAATGAGTTTCTGGTTAGCGAGTTGAGAGGATTCCAGTTCGCTTTCGAGCTCAGAGAGTTGCTTCAAAAGGTTCTGGTGCTCTTTTGTTTCGGTTTCAGGAACTATTTGGGTTTCGTGTTCAACTCTCGCAGCGTGGGTTATGTGCTGGCTGGATTTGGTGGAGTTATCTTTAATCTGTTGCCTTAATTGGGACGCTTTTTCCGTGAGATTATGTGTTGCCAGTTTCAGTTTTTCACTTTCTTCTTTGATCTGTTCAAAGTGCTCTCTTTGAAGTTTGGCCTGTTCCTGAGTTTCAAGTAACTCGTCATCGGGCAATCCAAAGGAATCACCAGATTTCAAGGTTTTTCTCAGAAGCGAATTACCGGTTGGAGGCAGACTTTCATCCAATAGGAGTGGTGACGTTGATGATGGAATTGACGAGGTTGATGACAGGCGTCGCTCTAGCCAGCTGTGTGGGGGGAAAATATTCCCGCCTTCTTCAAAATGTTCCAGCAGGGTCTGTTCGCCATAGCTCTGGCAGCTAGCAGCTATGGGTTGATCCAGATTCAATGTGCTGGAATGAACTTCATAACCAAGATTGGTGACGTGATAACCAGGTGCCAACTTATAACCGTGGGGAACGTAGATGTAGCCTTTGCTAGGAACTTCGATAACAGTGGAGGGGGTGTAAACTTCTAAGGCTTCAGTGCCCGAAACACCGGTGGCTATAACTTTTTCTTTGCCTTTTTCAAAGTTTCGCGCTCGATCATTAACTGGAACAACTGTGGCTGATGGTACAGAGATAGGAGCCGAAAAAGCCCGAAAGGCAAGAAGCTCAGCACGCAGCCTTTCATCTCTGGGAATGCCTCTGGTTTTGCGGCGTGATAGAGGTTTGTAGGGTACGCTGTCTCTGTCACCGGTTGGTAAATGCTTTTGAAAGTTTCTAGCGGATGAGCTAGAAAGTGACGAGTTACTG
>NZ_CAMZOG010000180.1 GCF_947331445.1 Parendozoicomonas sp. Alg238-R29
AACCACGAAAAAAAATGTAGAGCACTTTCCAAAGTCATCCCCTGTTGGTGTTTCACTACCATCAAAAGCACTGCCCATCCCCGCCCAGCTTAACAACCCGGCATATCGGCCAGCATACGTGTGGACGGACGAGGACATAATAAATATCGATAGGTATACACATAAACTGGAAGATCTAGAAAACAAAGATGACTTGCTACATATCCTCTCTAAATGCAGAACCCAAGAAGGCGTTTCGTTTTATGTGAAAAGTTTCGATAATATCATAAAGATCGCAAACGCGACCTATCAGCTACAAAAATATTTTGATAGTGATTCTCACGATTTTCTTGAAAAAATCAAGATCGAATGTTTACGCCAATGCTCTTCTCTTCTGCAAAATAATTGCAGTATTAATAAATTTACTCTTTTGTGCAATATCATTCGCTCTCGAGATTACTCTCGGGATTACTCTCAGGATTACTATCAGGAAGTCGAACGTATACGATCTCGTATTGCAGAGCTGGTCGTACAGTTTAGAAAATATAATAAATTAGCACGGTTCCATAGTCATGAGTTAAGTATTACTGCCGCTGTCATGCTTAAAGGACAAGCACCGACCTTTAAATATCGATTCGAGGCATTAAAAGCTATTGCAGAGGAAATAAATGATAAATTACCAAGCGAAATTAACTCCTGGTCCGGAAGAAGTTTATCAACACTAGTAATGTGTATAGGTTGCTTAAAAGAAGATCTTTCTCTTCCAGGAGGAGAGGACACAGCAGTCTTACTAAAA
The DNA here is from genome assembly GCF_947331445.1 of Parendozoicomonas sp. Alg238-R29. GTDB lineage: Bacteria > Pseudomonadota > Gammaproteobacteria > Pseudomonadales > Endozoicomonadaceae > Sansalvadorimonas. The sequence goes on from NZ_CAMZOG010000180.1 coordinate 776, forward strand.
AAGATGTGTGATGCACAAGAAAAAATCGCGATATCGATATTATATCAATACCAAAGAGGCCAACTCAAAAAACAATGGAATATAATAGATTTTAGTATGACTTGTGGTGAATTTAAAAACACCATTTATCGTTCAGATCCTTTTTTTATTCAACAAGCTATGTTAGCTATTATCTGCTCGTTAAATAATGAAGATTTAACCTCTTTGGAAAACAGCAATCTTGTATCGTTTGTTGATGCATGCGGATATTCTATTTATGGTAGCGCAAACTCAAGATTAATATTTCTCGCTCAATTGTATTTAAACAGATTAAAAACAGATACAACACAGCGGAAGTACTTGCAAAAAGATCTTTTTTTTATAATGAAAGCACTTAGCAACCGACGCATAGATCGTGAAATTGCAGAGGTGGGGATGGATGTCTGTACCGCCATTAATGATAATGTCAGCGACATACAATTAATATTGCAATGGTATGTCAATTGGTTTCTAACACTCTGTCATTTTAAACAATATGAAACTGCGGAATTACAGAAAATGGTAAAAATAGATATTTCGCAAGATCAAAAGAGTGAACTTACAACAAAATGGTTATCTACCACTGGCTCAACGCAACTGCCTGATACAGAAACCTCTCCTAATATGGCAAAGTGGCAAGTCGAATGGATACAGGACTACTGGAAGAAACTGATAAAACGTCCACTACCGTCGTTTTGTCCTGACCAACAAGGCTGTACTACGAGTGATGTACAAAGGAAGATATATAAATTAATTAAAAATAAATATCCCGATGCTCTCATCGGGTTAGAGTGTAACGTTGGTAATTTCTGTGTCGATATATTGCTACCCGATTATAATATTGCTGTTGAAATTGATGGTGCGAGTCACTTTGTTTATCCAGACCCTGAATGGATCAATCCCCGAAAGGAAATCTCCAGCATGTGTGAAGATAAATCGTATAGAACAAAATATCAATTTGTTGATCATATGCTCTCTAAATATGGCCTCACTGTTTATCGCATCGATTCAAGGAGAGCTTTGTATCATAGTGAAGAATCCATTCATCCCATATGCACTCAGATAGATAAAGTAAAATGCGCCCCAGATAAGGGGGGAAGCGAGAGAAGGAGTGGCCATAGAAATAGAGACGAGAGAAGGAGTGGAGATAGAAATAAAGACGAGAGAAGGAGTGGAGATAGAAGCAGAAGCGATAAAAGAAGCAGACGATAAAGCTACTTCATCAGGTTCATTAAGGATATTCATAAACACCAGCTTTGTGGGTGGTGAGAACACCTAACATGTTGGTTTCCCAGATGAATGGAACCTTGTCAGACTTTTTGAAACTAACGTCATTCATACGAAAACAACAGCGGACTGGTTGTTAATAATGGATGCTCCTGATCAAACAACGCCTCGCACGGTTAACACTTCTTGCCTCGGCAAGCACCCTTCTTCAAAAAAGGCGCAGTTTGACGCACCCGATGAAAAAAGAACGAAGATCTGTTTTGCAATAAATCGAATCAAACCTCACCCTTTTGGTAGGGATAAGAGTATCGACAATCCTCTCACAAAAAGAAAAACAACGACCGTTGATAAAAAGGCTTCGAGAGCAAGAACCACGAAAAAAAATGTAGAGCACTTTCCAAAATCAT
>NZ_CAMZOG010000181.1 GCF_947331445.1 Parendozoicomonas sp. Alg238-R29
AACAGAGCGTTAGATTCCTCTATTTTCGCTGATTTCTCTCATGGTCAAGCGGTTATGAAAAACTGTCCGAAGTATTGTATTCAGTAAAGCACTGCTTTTCGAAACCTGAAGCCGCTGAAAACCGTGAACTTCTGCCAAGGTTTGGTATGGTTTGTGACTTGGACAAGAAGCGAAAGCCAGAATAATGAATACCTTTCCCAAGTTAACTGATGCTCTTCTCACTGTGGAAAACAGAGTTGCTCTGCTGACTCTGAATCGCCATGACATTCGTAATGCCCTCACGGGTTCGAGCCTTGTGGATGATATTCTCACAGTTGCTGAATGGGTGAATACCTCTGACGATGTTTCTGTTCTGGTCATTACCGGAGCCGGTTCTGCTTTTTGTGCGGGCGGTAATATTCATGATATGGCTGAACGAAAGAATGACTTCGCTGGTGGTGTCGCAGAATGTGAAGAGCGCTATCGCCGGGGAATTCAGCGAATGCCTTTGGCTATGCAGGATATTGAAGTGCCTGTTATTGCCGCAATTAATGGTGCAGCTGTAGGAGCCGGGTTTGATTTGTGCAATATGTGCGATATTCGCATCGCTTCTGAAAACGTCAAAATGGGCGAGACCTTCCTGAATCTTGGAATCATTCCCGGTGATGGCGGTGCCTGGCTTTTACAACGTTTGATTGGTTATCAACGGGCCTTTGAACTGACAATGACTGGTCGTCTTGTAACTGCGCAGGAAGCCAAAGAACTGGGCATAGTTATGGATACTGTTCAACACGATCAACTTTTACCGGAAGCCCTGAAACTCGCAGGTTCAATGGCATCTCAACCGCCGAAAGCGACCCGTCTGACCAAACGTCTACTAAAGATGGCTCAGAAGATGGAGATGAAAGAGTTTCTGGATGTCTGTGCCTGTTTTCAGGGCATGTGTCATAACGAACCAGAACATCTTGAAGCGGTCAATAAAATGCTGGTGGCTATGGGGAAGGGGTAATTGAGAACGCCCCCTGAACATTCGGATTTAGTTGTAAAAATGGAAGAGCAGTTTTCTTCGTGAATTGAAAGTTTTTGCGCCTCAGAGATCATGAGCATTTGAGGCGCATGGGGAAACAGCATCAGTCAGACTTATTCAAGACTATCCCAAGGATAAAGCTTACGCTTCGCCATAATAATGGATTGAGTTATGAAATTATTTGCTGGAGGAATAATTGGGTGGATTCATATTACAGCTCAGGCATAGTGATGATCTATTAATAGTAAAAATGCTTTGTCGGAATGAGTTCATCAAGTGTATTGAGACTGCTATTGCTGGCAGCTATCTGGGGCGGCTCTTTCCTTTTTATGCGAATCTGTGCAACAGTCTTGAGCCCGGCCGTGATGATTGAAGCCAGAGTAGGGCTGGCAGCATTGTTTCTGCTTTTTGTTTCATTCTGGTTGAAGAAAAACATTTCTTTAATCAATCATTGGAGACACTTTCTGATAATTGGCTTGTTGAATACAGCCTTGCCCTTTTTGTTGTTTGCCTGGTCAGCCCAGGTTTTGACAGCTTCTATGTTGTCCATCCTGAATGCCACTGCCCCAATATGGGGAGTACTTATCAGTGTATTACTTAAACAAAGTACATTGTCTATAAGATCATCTATGGGACTGATATGTGGTACTGCCGGAGTCATACTGCTGGTTGGTTTGGATCAAGTTTCTTTTCAGGAAGGGGCTCCTCTGGCAATTATGGCTGCTCTGGGAGCCGCACTGAGTTATGGTGTTGCCAGCATTTATGCTCGTTCAGTCACAAACGTATCTCCTTTCGATAATGCCCATGGAAGTATGTGGGCTGCCACTTTGCTTGTTATTCCCTTAATCCCTTTTTCCCCAACCAATAATCTGCCCGGTGTTGATATATTGTTGGCAGTAGTATTGCTAGGCGTTCTGTGTACAGGCGTCGCTTATTTGTTGTATTTCAAACTTATTGCTGACATCGGTGCACCCTCGGCTCTAACTGTGACCTTTTTAATCCCGGTTTTTGGTATTTTGTGGGGGCATTTGATACTTGATGAAACTGTTGGTTGGCATACTGTTATCGGTACATTATTGGTCGTTGTGGGTACTGCGCTGGTCACAGGATTTTCGTGGGTGAATCTTGCGAAAGTCTGGAGAGAACAGAGAGCCTGAATTGTTATCCGGGTAACCACATAACCGAAGATGATTGTCAGACTTCGAAAAGCGAGGCATATGAAAAGTGCCGAATGATACCTGAAAAGCAAACTCACCAGTTAATTGTCAACGCCTCCTAGCAGCCTGTCGGACTTAAAACGTCAATCAAGATAGAATCGAACATCCAGTTGCAGTGGCGTCAAGCTCTATGAATAAATGGATATTCAAACCCGTTG
>NZ_CAMZOG010000182.1 GCF_947331445.1 Parendozoicomonas sp. Alg238-R29
GCCCCGTTACATCTTCCGCGCGGGCCGACTCGACTAGTGAGCTATTACGCTTTCTTTAAAGGATGGCTGCTTCTAAGCCAACCTCCTAGCTGTTTTAGCCTTCCCACATCGTTTCCCACTTAATCATGTTTAGGGACCTTAGCTGGCGGTCTGGGTTGTTTCCCTCTTGACAACGGACGTTAGCACCCGCTGTCTGTCTCCTATGCTCGTACTCCACGGTATTCGGAGTTTGCATCGGGTTGGTAAGTCGGGATGACCCCCTAGCCGACACAGTGCTCTACCCCCGTGGGTAATACATAAGGCGCTACCTAAATAGCTTTCGGGGAGAACCAGCTATCTCCGGGCTTGATTAGCCTTTCACTCCGATCCACAAGTCATCCGCTGGCTTTTCAACGACAGTCGGTTCGGTCCTCCAGTTGGTGTTACCCAACCTTCAACCTGCCCATGGATAGATCGCCCGGTTTCGGGTCTACACCTTGCAACTGCACGCCCTATTAAGACTCGGTTTCCCTACGGCTTCCCTAAACGGTTAACCTTGCTACAAAATGTAAGTCGCTGACCCATTATACAAAAGGTACGCAGTCACCCTCTCTCCTTAAAAGAAGAGTCAGGCTCCCACTGCTTGTACGCACACGGTTTCAGGGTCTATTTCACTCCCCTCAACGGGGTTCTTTTCGCCTTTCCCTCACGGTACTGGTTCACTATCGGTCAGTCAGTAGTATTTAGCCTTGGAGGATGGTCCCCCCATCTTCAGACAACATATCACGTGTGTCGTCCTACTTAATATGTCGATAATCGTCTTCGTGTACGGGGCTATCACCCACTATGGCGGCACTTTCCAGAGCCTTCCACTAACTCATATCGCTCGGCTGGTCCCCGTTCGCTCGCCGCTACTGGGGGAATCTCGGTTGATTTCTTTTCCTCCGGGTACTTAGATGTTTCAGTTCCCCGGGTTCGCCTCTCAAAACCTATGTATTCAGTTATGAGATACCTGTCTTGTGACAGGTGGGTTTCCCCATTCGGACATTCTTGGATCACAGCTCGTTTATCAGCTTCCCAAGACTTTTCGCAGATTACCACGTCCTTCATCGCCTCTGACTGCCAAGGCATCCACCGTGTGCGCTTAGTCACTTGACCATATAACCCAAAACAATCTTTAAAAAATTATCTTCAGATCGATCAAATAACGCGTTTTTTAAGAGGCCTCCGACTAAAGAAGACGTCTAGTAACGATTCGCCACACACTTGATTCAACAGTCCTTCTTCAAGCTCCGAAGAGTTAAAGCGCTTCTATTGAAAAGTTATCAACAATTGCTTGCTAACAACTTGAGTGCTCAGCAACTAAACATACAAAACTATTCAAAGAACAATTTGCATGTGTTGACAGATTCCATATTTTTAAAGATCAGATGCCCTCCACGGATGGAGGAAATACCAGAAATCGTCAGAAACGATTTCGGCGGTTTTTTCGACAAAAAAAAAACCAAAATTCAACACACCATTCTTTTACAGCAAGAATATGCATTCAATTTTGATTTTTCAGGCTCTTTAACGAGCGGCGCTTCACAGCGCAAGAAAAATGGTGGAGCCTAGCGGGATCGAACCGCTGACCTCCTGCGTGCAAGGCAGGCGCTCTCCCAGCTGAGCTAAGGCCCCTTTATTGCTTATGTACTTCTTGGGGAAGTGGTGGGTCTGGGCAGACTCGAACTGCCGACCTCACCCTTATCAGGGGTGCGCTCTAACCAACTGAGCTACAGACCCATAAGCAAGATGATCTTTCACAATTCAGGCAATTCGTGTGAGTACTTGTCGGTGAGATTTCGTTTAAGGAGGTGATCCAGCCCCAGGTTCCCCTAGGGCTACCTTGTTACGACTTCACCCCAGTCATGAATCACTCCGTGGTGACCGCTCTCCCGAAGGTTAAGCTAGCCACTTCTGGAGCAACCCACTCCCATGGTGTGACGGGCGGTGTGTACAAGGCCCGGGAACGTATTCACCGCGACATTCTGATTCGCGATTACTAGCGATTCCGACTTCACGGAGTCGAGTTGCAGACTCCGATCCGGACTACGAAACGTTTTCTCAGATTAGCTCCACATCGCTGCTTCGCAACCGTCTGTACGTCCCATTGTAGCACGTGTGTAGCCCTGGCCGTAAGGGCCATGATGACTTGACGTCATCCCCACCTTCCTCCGGTTTGTCACCGGCAGTCTCCCCAGAGTGCCCACCATTACGTGCTGGTAACTAAGGATAGGGGTTGCGCTCGTTACGGGACTTAACCCAACATCTCACGACACGAGCTGACGACAGCCATGCAGCACCTGTATCAGAGTTCCCGAAGGCACCAAACTATCTCTAGTCAGTTCTCTGT
>NZ_CAMZOG010000183.1 GCF_947331445.1 Parendozoicomonas sp. Alg238-R29
GGGCTTTCAAAAGGCTGGCCATAGCATGGTCATCAAAGTGACAGACGATATGAGCCTGGGTACCACAGGCGATCAGGTTGAGAGCTGTGGTTAGGGTGTTATCATCATTCTTGCCAGTAATGATAATACGGCTAGCGTCTATTATTGCAGCCCTTTTACAGGCATCTTCTGAAGCCATATTGTCTGTGGAAACGAAGTGGATGCGCTTGGGGTCAGGGTTTTCCATCTCCCTTGAGGATACCAGAACGATTTCTCGCTTTTCCCGTTTCTGATCACCAAAGATCAGGTCGATCATGCGACTGGTGCTGTCCCGGTGCCAGCCCATTATGACCAGATGGTTTTGCAACTGGCCGCTGAAGTCCAGTTGTCCTTTCATATTTTGTCTCCAGGAATTAACAAGAATAGTGGTGATTTTACCGATCATGGCGGCAAACAAAGTGATGCCACCGGGAATGATAAACAAACTGACAACCAGTCTGCCTGGTTCGGACTGTGGAGAAAAATCCCCGTAGCCAACTGTTGAAGCTGTGACCAGATAGAAGTAGTAAAAAACGCCGGGCTTGGTCAGGTTTGTCTCTTGTACCAGTTCCAGAAGAGCCCAGGAGAGCACAAAGTGCGAAAACAACGCGAGAGCCAGAACCGCCCAGTTCAGGCGCAACATATGCAGATTAATCCTCAGGAACATCCTGACGACAGGGTTCATTCAGCGGCCTCCGGAATAATAGAAAATCCCGGTATCTTATCAAGATAACCACGAAGTATGTTACTGCTGTTCAAACGGGCATCCAGCACAGACATAAAGGTATAAACACCCATCAGTTTTCTGTTCAGGAACAGGAACTCCTTAGGGGGAACCTCAAAATAACGGCTAACGGCAGATTTTGTTGCTTTACCAACAATGCGGTTGGGCAAGTCGCTGCTGTTCCAAAGGTAATTACCTTCGTTATCCATGACATGATCCGGTATTCCAGTGTGAACACCTGCTACCGGTTCAATCAGCATCTGGCAAAGAGTCGCGAAGGCATTGCGAATATCATCAGGCATGCCTTCACTGATAAACCGCAACTCTTCAGCACCGGCAACAATCTGTTGTTTATCTCCGTACCAGGAGGCTGCAATAATTCTGTTGATGGGAGAAATAATGTTAGATGGATATCGCGTGACCGCGCCGAAATCCAGTAAAACGATGGTGTCGTTTTTCTCTCCACTAACGTCTTTCAGTCGAACCCGGTAGTTGCCAAAGTTGGGGTCTGTTTGCGCCTCGTGCCAGTTAAACATCTCTTTGAAAAAGAGATCCAGCAGGCCGGAGGCCAGATGGTTTCTTCGCTCTTGAGAAAGGTTCAGGATTTCCGGCTCTGTAATTGCCAGCCCTGGTTCATAACTGGTAGCGAGCACTCGCTTTGTGGTGTATTCAGGAAACACAACGGGAACAATAAAACGCTTGTCGTGCTTCAAGTGTTCCCTAAAACGCTGGGTTGTTTGGGCTTCTTCCAAATAATCAATTTCCCGATGGAGCATAGAACGGATTTCTTCCAGCCAGTCATCAAAGGCATGGGTGGCTTTAATCATTCGGGTCAGGCGCAGCAGATTGGCGACGCCGTTTAAATCGGAATCCACTGCGTCAGCAACACCGGGATATTGAATTTTCAAGCAAAGTTGTTGGCCATCCCTGAGCCGGGTAGCTCTATGAACCTGACCGAGGGATGCTGCACCAATGGGGACGCGTTCAATTGTTAACTCGGCCAGCTTTTCTGTCCCTAATTCTTTTTTTAAAGCTTTGCGGATAACCGGCCACTTCAAAGCTGTCGTCTGGTGTTCAAAATCATGAAGAGCTTCCGTGACTTCTGAAGGAAGAAAGTGTTCACCATAAAGGGCCATCATCTGACCAATCTTAACGACGCTGCCCTTTAGTTTTCCCATTTCCGAAACCAGGTAGGCAGCCTGTTTTGATTGCATATCCCGCCTGCGGGACAGGCGCTTTTCTTTGCTGGTCAGGGCATTTCTTGCCAGGTGGGAAGCCATTCGGCTGCCAGCCAGAAATCCGGCAGATGCCAGATGCAGGCGGCGTTCAAAACTGCCTGTTTTGATACGGGAAACAACGGTATTACCGTGTCGGTCTTTCATATTCGGCGTGATGCACTTTGAATCATTATTCTTCTTGGGAGAATAATGAGCGACCCAGCGTTTGATGTATAGTGTCGATATTTTTCAGCCCGATTTTTTATCATGAAAGTGTTCACGCATTCCATGCTTTTGGGGCGCTTTCGGTTCATGATTAATTATGCGAATACTTTTGTTATCTGCCTACGATGCGGTGTCTCACCGTTACTGGC
>NZ_CAMZOG010000184.1 GCF_947331445.1 Parendozoicomonas sp. Alg238-R29
CTGATGACTTATGGCAGACCCATCGTTTTAGGCGATGGCGAAAACAGCTGGTTGACAAGAGCGCAACTCAATGAACTATTTACCCTGAGTCAAGTTGCTGGCCAGAAACATAACCTCACCCTGCCCGGTGGTCGCACCTTCACGGTGATCTTTGATCGCACAGAAGGCTCCCCTATTGAAGCCCGGCAAGTCATACCTCTGGCTATACCCGAGAATGAACATTACTACACAATCGTTATTCGATTGTTGACAGTAGCTTGATTTGAACTCACGGTTTTTGATGCACACCGTTCACAAGTTGAGGTGTTCCCGGCATTGATGCAAGTATTCTTTCAAGATCATCATTTACAGGTTGGGAAAAAGAGGTGAAAACAGGAACTGACACGAAGTTTTTTGGAATATTTTTCAGAATAAGCAAATTCTGACTGGAGATTGTTTTGTTAGCGAATGTACACCCAACGGGATACACATGTAGCTTTTGGTCTTCGTGTTTTTCTGTGTCGACAAAACAGGAACGTTTTTGTGAGTCAGGGCTGAAGCCAAACTTCTGAAGTTGAAGATTCACCAGAGGTTTCCTTTGGCACTTAGTCGTCTCCAATCTATACCCCATAGCAAGCCCAAAAGAGAAAAACGCCTTCAAGAATGGCTTTGACAATCCAAGATTTCTCATCTTTTCATTAATAATAATTCCCTGAAACAGTAACCGTGTACTTTCCCGAACAAAGGTTATTACACCCACCTTCTCGTGACCCTGTTTGCAGTGGATGGAATAAAACGAATTATCTCCAAAACGTAAACTTGGCAAATACACTATTACAAGCTCAAAAGTATCATCTCCAACCTGCAAATCACCAAGCCCATATTCAACTCTCGGTTGCATCAAATCAAAGCCGACAAATTCATCTGAGAGTCCAAGTCCAGTAAGACATGCAGTGAAACAGAACAGAATTCCCAAAAACCATAACCGTGCTTGAACCATCGAACACCCACCTAGCTCATCTGGTCAATAAAAATGGCAATCAACAAAGAAGATATCAAGGCGTAACCGTTCACCGACAGTTAATTCTTTTAATTCTTTCTAAGCTGCCTGTGCGGCAGTGAACGAGATGGGTCTACCTGAGCGCAGGGAGTGGGATTTCTAAGCTGCCTGTGCGGCAGTGAACGGTCTTTCCGAACATCTAACATCGTGCCTATTTTTCTAAGCTGCCTGTGCGGCAGTGAACGGTGGATGGTTGCATGATTGCAGGATCCTCATTTTCTAAGCTGCCTGTGCGGCAGTGAACAGCAACCGACTTTTCAGTCGGTTTTTCTTTTTTTTCTAAGCTGCCTGTGCGGCAGTGAACTGTTAGGTGGTGCACGGGATGACCTTTCTGAATTTCTAAGCTGCCTGTGCGGCAGTGAACGATTACCTGCAGCCAGGCGAAATGATAAATCTTTTCTAAGCTGCCTGTGCGGCAGTGAACGAATCACAGAACTGCCAGACGGGCTGACTGTGTTTCTAAGCTGCCTGTGCGGCAGTGAACTTGTGGCTGGTGGCCGGTTGGCTGTTGGAACTTTTCTAAGCTGCCTGTGCGGCAGTGAACGGTGCCCGATCTATACAGAACCCGACACCGATTTTCTAAGCTGCCTGTGCGGCAGTGAACAGTGGCTGTAATGGATCGTGGAGATATTGTCTTTTCTAAGCTGCCTGTGCGGCAGTGAACCGAAGGGCTTTTATGGCCCGCAATTTTTTGGGCTTTCTAAGCTGCCTGTGCGGCAGTGAACGTACGGGTTATGCGCTATATATCTTCGCGTCTTTTCTAAGCTGCCTGTGCGGCAGTGAACCCAATGGCTCCGAATGCCTTGGCATACATCAATTTCTAAGCTGCCTGTGCGGCAGTGAACCCAGAAAACCGGCCTTTAAGTTCGCCCAAATATTTCTAAGCTGCCTGTGCGGCAGTGAACAATTTGCAACGAAAGCGGCGTTTGTTTTTGATTTTCTAAGCTGCCTGTGCGGCAGTGAACCTTTGATCTTGTTGGCCGGTGCTGCCGGTCTGTTTCTAAGCTGCCTGTGCGGCAGTGAACCGAACTAACTGCGCCGATCTGTTGTACGCAAATTTCTAAGCTGCCTGTGCGGCAGTGAACATGGGCGCAATGAATACGCGGGTTTCCTTGGTTTTCTAAGCTGCCTGTGCGGCAGTGAACGATGGTATAAACGAAAAATCAGTCTCTGCTATTTTCTAAGCTGCCTGTGCGGCAGTGAACT
>NZ_CAMZOG010000185.1 GCF_947331445.1 Parendozoicomonas sp. Alg238-R29
TATTCACCCCGACGCACAACGCCTAAATCAGGTGCGCCGTAGGCGTCACCTGGATTTTCTTGTTAGATGTTGTTAACTCTGAGCTAGAAGCTTCCAACTTTACCTTGAGGCGTTCCAAAATATTGTCGAAGAAACTCAAGTGCAACCAGTTTCTCTTTGTGTGGAAGTGCTTGCATAATAGCGATAGTGTTCATTTTTCCGGATTTTGAGTCCCAGAAATTTTTCTTTATTACTTGGTGTCTACCACACAACGCTTGCCATTGGTTCGGGTCTGTAGCATCAGCATTTGGATTTACTGAATGGGGCTGTAAATGATCAGGTGTTAGCTTGACAGTACCACCACCAATTTGGTCAATGGTTCCATTTCTCAGACCACAAGCAGTTCCACCTTCATTCCATTCGCAGCACTGGTTAGCTCTGGCTAAAATCCTGCTCCAAGTATTCTGATTAGGCATTACTCTTTTGCCAGCATTTGCTCGCTTATTTAATGACTCAAGAACGTAATCTTCAACCGATAAAAAGGCTCGGTCTCTTTTAGATAGGATTGTGTAGCCATCATCTGTTCTTAATTCAGATAATCTTTGATGCCAATTTTCAGGTTCTTTACCTGTTATTGGATCTTTAGAAACCTCCACTATCATTTGTCGTGTAACTACTTTACCTACATTATCAATTAAAAAAGCTTCAATTCTTTTTTTAATGCTAGGCTGTGTATACTTTTTAGTTAAATTTCCTTTTGGGAACATATTTTAACTCCGTGTAATGTCCTTTTCCGTATGGTAGAATTTTTCGCAACCGAGCTTACCAGTATTCCCATGAACGAGATAGAAGAAATATCAAGAAAATTAGGCTTTATGCCTATTTTTAAGCCTTTTAGTGAGAAGAGGGAAGTATGCTTTTCGTCTTCTGATGCATCTTGCATACTATTAAAAGGTGATAATGAGGATGCATTAAACCTCTTACAGAGTGATTTTTTGGGCAGCGTGGATTTTTGTTACATTGATCCGCCATACAATACAAAAAATTCATTTATTTATGATGATAAAAGAATAACAAAAGAACCAAACCTTTTTGGGAGTCATGCTGCTTGGATGCAATTTATGCTTAACAGACTTGTTTTAGCAAAAAAACTGCTTTCTGAAACTGGCATTATTGCAATTAGTATTGATGATTATGAGCAACCTTATTTGAGGCTTTTAATGGATCAAATATTTGATGAGAGTAATTTTATTACTAACATCACTGTTGCCAGAAGTAAAAATGGTAAAGGAAGCTCTAGCAATAACGTAGCTGTTAATCATGAGTATGTAGTTCTTTATGGTAAATCGAAGAAATCAAAAGTTCTAGGTTTAGATAATTCCGATGATTCTCTATATAACAAAGAAGATTTGCACGGAAAATTTAAGATTGATGGATTATTCCGTAAAAAAGGTGAACATAGCCTAAGAGAAGATCGGCCAAATCTTTTTTATCCGTTATATTTCGATACTCATGGACATGTATACACAGAAAAAAAACAAGATGATTTTAAGACAGTATATCCAATTGACAGCAAAGGTATTGAGCGTAGATGGCTTTGGGGATTAGATAAGGCAAAGTCCGAATCTTGGAAGTTATATGCAAGTCCAAAAGGCGTTGTCTATGTTAAAAACTATTTTACACCAGAAAAAAGAGTAAAAATTCGTTCATTATGGGACGACAATAGATACCTTACGGAAAGAGCTACTAATGAAATCAAAGAAATTTATGGAGTAAAGGTATTTGATACTCCTAAACCGATTGGGTTAATCGAAGATCTCATTTATTCATGTACAAATGAAGACTCTATAATTATTGATTTTTTTGCAGGTACAGGAACAACGGCTCATGCTGCATACAATTTAAACTCATTATATAATGAGAAAAGAAAAACCATTCTGGTTGAAAGTTGCAGTGAAATACCTGTAAAACATACTGCATGGAAAAAAGGCTATAGGAATATCTCTGATATAACCTCTGCACGATTAAAATGGTTGTCTGATCAAGATTGCACTTTCATTTTTCAAGAATCTAATGTTTGAATAACCTTTCAGTTGCAACTCATTGCTGGGTTGCAACATCTAACGCCAAGTTGTGGGGCGCCGAAGGCGTCCCAGGCAGCTTGCTGCCG
>NZ_CAMZOG010000186.1 GCF_947331445.1 Parendozoicomonas sp. Alg238-R29
AGGCGTTGGTGTTCGGCAGCAAGCTGCCTGGGACGCCTTCGGCGCCCCACAACTTGGCGTTACACGCTTAGAGTTTCATCACCCATACTGAGAAAATTATGACTGATGAAGATAAATTAAAAGTGATTTATAAAATCACCTATCCAAATGGGAAAATTTATATTGGTAAAGATTTAACAAATAGCATAAATTATTGGGGTAGCGCAAGCAGTAAACTAATCGCCAAAGATTTCTCCTCTATAGAAAGAATGGACATGTCCATACGTAGAGAAATACTTGTCACGTCCTTCGACGCAAGTGAAATTAATAAGCTAGAAGCCAAATTCATAGATAAATTTCAATCAAATAACCCGGATGTTGGCTATAACCAATGGCCAAAGTACAAACCTGCATCAAGAATGTAATAGCAATATAACCATAAAATTCAGAAACAATTATTATGCTACTTCTAATAATTAACTTTGCACCCTTTTTATGGGGGTTTATGGCTGCATCTAATGCAGGTCTAAACAGCTTACTTTACCTAATCATGGTCTTTGTCCTCGGTGCGGTCTGGAGGCAGTGTTATATACATTTCATCACTAAAACTAAGTCAGTTTCAGCAGCATATAGAAACAGTGTTTATTTTATTTTCGCGCAAATTGCCTTTTGGGTAATGCTAATAAAAACACTGATATTTCTAGGCATTGCAAACAAAATATAAAAAGCGTGTAACAAGAGCGTGGTGTTCGTCGCTACGCTCCTGGGACGCCTGCGGCGCCCCACACGCAGGCGTTGTGCGTCAATGTGCAAATGTTAATGTTTCGGTCTGTGCTTTCCTGAGAAACAACCAAGAGTTTTGTGGAGCTGGCAATCAAACATTGGAGTTTGCCACGTGCAAATCCTGAAAGTTCATTCTTTCAACGTGTTTATTCTGCAAACATTTTTCGGGCTGCTTCCGAGTTATGCCAGTGCAAATATTTAGGGTTTCAATTCCCAGCCTGCCTTTTTCACTTTTCGTGGGGCTGGCGTTTCAATATTTGCGTTTGTTCCCTGTGCAATGCCAGCATAAACATTTTCACGTTCTCAATGTCTGCGCAGCTGGCAAGCGGTAGCGTGCTCATGTTTTTCGTGCAACGCCAGCAAAGCTTCTGCGTTTCCCGGCAGCAAAGGTTTCCAGTGGCTGCGTATTCAGTGCCAAACATTAACAAAACGTAGGGTTTGCCTGCTGGCAACCTTTATCTCAACAAACCGCTAATATTGTGCAGCGCCAGCTCCGGTAAATCCCGTCCGGCTAGGTGCGCACAACAAGAGCATGGTGTTCCTCGCTTCGCTCGTGGGACGCCTTCGGCGCCCCACATGCAGGCGTTATACGATTAGGAGTTCCACATTGAGCTATCCAAGACTAATAAGAAGATTGAAAGCTCTATGGATTGATGGATTAATCATAATTCCATTCATAGTTCTAGGTTTTGTATTGGTTTCAATACTAAAGACCAAAAACGATCTAATAAATATTTTAATTGTTCTATTCCCAATATTTATGTATGAACCATTCATGGTAAGTCTTAGGGGGGCAACATTTGGTCACTCTTTGTATGGTCTTAAAATAATCACAACCAAGGGAAACAAATTAAACATAGTACTTTCAACCTTGCGATTTCTATTAAAAATAGTTGCAGGCAGTTTTTCATTAATATTTGTCCTGACAACAAAAAAGCATCAAGCACTCCATGACTTGCTGTCAGGATCACTCGTAGTAAACGAGCCAGAATTCGATCTACCAAGCTACGAGAAAAAACAAGAACGATTCTCAAACATAGAGAAATACAAATATCCATCAAAATTTCGCAGAATATTTGTCATTCTTAGCTACATGTTTGCATTCTTTGTTCTTATGGGCGTATGGGCAAGTATTTTTATCAGCACCGCATGCATTGAAAGTAGAGTTTGCTCAACGTGGGAATCCACACTGCAAATATTGCAAGGCTTTGTATTCTGGGGGGCAATCTTCTACTTCATAGTTGTTGGGTGGCGTGCACGGCTACCAGGTTGTCGTCGTCAAAAAATCGTATAACAAGTGAATGGTGTTCGTCGCTTCGCTCCTGGGACGCCTGCGGCGCCCCACA
>NZ_CAMZOG010000187.1 GCF_947331445.1 Parendozoicomonas sp. Alg238-R29
AGGACTCCATTCTTTCAGGTTGAGGACTCCATTCTTTCAGGTTGAGGACTCCATTCTTTCAGGTTGAGGACTCTGTGACACAATAAAGACAACTATAGAAAAAGACGGCCGGCGGATGACTGGATAGTTGGCTTTTATAACAGGGAAGATAGGAACCTGATTGCTCATATAATAAAACAAATTTGAGAAAACCATAAAAGAAACAATGTATTAGAACGATTAGTTTTTTTTCCTGCAAATGCTCTTACGGAAAACCTGTAATGGAATTATGTTCTGTTTTATTCGGAATAACAGAGTCATTCACTGGTTTTTTTGTCTTAAGCTAGGGGTATATACCTAAAAGATAAAAGATAGAGGGATTATTATGCTCATCGGTGTTCCAAAGGAAATCAAGAACCACGAGTACCGTGTAGGCCTGACTCCTATGGCTGCCCATGAAGTGGTCGCCCACGGGCACAGTGTAGTCGTTGAAACTAATGCTGGTACATCAATTGGCTTTACTGATGATGATTATGTAGCTGCTGGTGCTCAAGTCCTGCCAACAGCGGAAGACGTTTTTGAAAAAGCAGAAATGATTGTAAAGGTGAAGGAGCCTCAGGAAGTTGAGCGTAAGCGCCTTCGTCCGGCACAGACTTTATTCACTTACCTGCATTTGGCTCCAGACGTTCCACAAACCAACGACCTGATTGAATCTGGTGCAACCTGCATTGCTTATGAAACTGTAACCGATAATGCAGGTCGCCTGCCTCTGCTGGCTCCCATGTCTGAAGTCGCTGGTCGTATGTCTATTCAGGCTGGTGCTCATTCTCTGGAAAAATACCTGGGTGGCCGTGGTGTCCTGTTGGGTGGTGTTCCTGGTGTTGAGCCTGCCAAGGTTGTAATTATTGGTGGGGGTGTGGTTGGTGCTAACGCTGCGGCCATGGCTGTTGGTCTGGGTGCCGATGTGGTGGTTCTTGATCGCAGTGTAGATGTATTGCGTAAGCTGGATGCTCAGTTTGGTAACAGTATCAAAACTGTATTCTCCACTAAGTACGCTATCGAGCAGCACTGTACAGAAGCCGACCTGGTTGTTGGTGGTGTGCTGATCCCTGGTGCTGCAGCGCCTAAGCTGATTACCCGTGAGTTGATTGCTAAGATGAAGGCAGGTTCTGCCATTGTTGACGTAGCTATTGACCAAGGTGGTTGTGCGGAAACTTCCAGGGCAACTACTCACGCTGATCCTATTTACATCGTTGATGATGTTGTTCACTACTGTGTAGCCAACATGCCTGGTGCTGTTGCCCGTACTTCTACCATGGCCCTGAATAACGCAACGCTGCCATTTGTTCTGGAACTGGCGGATAAAGGCCCACGCAAGGCACTGGAAGAGAATGAGCACTTGCTGAATGGCCTGAACGTTTGCAAGGGTGTTATCACTTGTCAGTCTGTTGCTGAAGCGCAGAACCTGCAGTACCGCTCTGCACGTGAGATGCTGCAGGAAATCTGATCAAAGATTTTGGCAGGATATTAAAAGCCTTGGCTGGCAACCTTCAGTCGGGGCTTTTTTCTTCTGCTTGCAGGGCCGTGTAACAATGACTCTAAGTCCTGTGCTGGCGTTACCAGCTATTACTTTTCCACCATGTAAAGGCCGACACACACTACCTGATGTGCCAGCTCGGTAGAATGGTTCAAATAAATGAGGTAGAGCCTATTGTGAAACACCGCCCCTTTCATCATTGATTTTTATAACGACCTCATCGCAATAGGTGTTCATTCGAACAGTCTCATTCCTCTCTGATGGGGTGTGTAGGCTCTGTTCACAATACATGTTGGTGCATGAACTATACTTCTGAGCACCGGCTTCTGTCGTGTAATTGGAACCATCGTCATGCAGCAAACACAATTCCAAGAGTTCCTGAAATCTCTCAGTACATTGTCCCCTGAACAGCTGACATGTTTGCACACAACCCTACCGCCATGCCCGAAAACGCCAGAGGTTACGGGCAATAGTCGTCTTCTTGAGCGTCTCAAATATTACTTTGATCAGCACCCGCGGTGCCCTCGCTGTACCTGTGAATCCATGACGCGCTGGGG
>NZ_CAMZOG010000188.1 GCF_947331445.1 Parendozoicomonas sp. Alg238-R29
CGGGGTATAGCGCAGTCTGGTAGCGCGCCTGCTTTGGGAGCAGGATGTCGGGAGTTCGAATCTCTCTACCCCGACCAATTCTCTTAAAAGAGAAAATAAAGGGGGAATCTTCGGATTACCCCTTTTCTTTTGTTTCTTTTTCTTTCCCATTTCGAGTTTCCTCCTACACTTCCTTGGTCACTTATCTTCCTTCTCTTTTTCGGGAGTAGCCGTTGTGATCAGGCAGTCTTTTCTTGCGACGATTATCCTCAGTATATTTTTAAGTGGCTGTGCAGGCCATAAGGCCACCATGCATGAATGGTGGGAGTGTGCTCTTGCCGGTGGTGCCGTGGGTGGTGTCGGCGGTGCTATGGAGAACAGTAAAACGGCAGCCTACGGTGCTGTTGGCGGAGCCATCATTGGTGGTGCTATATGCGCCCTGACCCATGAAAAACCTCAACCCTCTAAAACTGTTGAAGTTGCTATACCTAAGGATTCTGATGGTGATGGTGTGCCGGATAGTCTCGATAAGTGCCCAGGTACTCCTCCCGGAACCCGTGTAGGAGCAGAGGGCTGTCCCATTATCCCAGCTGTACAAAAAGATCCAATTCCAGTTATGGAGCCAGTGCTGTTTGACTCGTCCTCTGCCAGTCTATCTGCTAAGGCCAAGGGGATTCTTGATGAAGGTGTAGAGTACCTGCGGGCACATCCCAAAGCTGTTATACAACTGAAAGGGCATGCAGACAGTTCAGGGCCAAAGGCTTTTAATCAGGAGATATCGGAGAAACGTGTTCACGCCGTACAGAGTTACCTGATTAATAGCGGTGTGCAGCACACACATATTTTTATTGAAGCCTCTGGTATAGATGAACCTGCTGTGAGCAATACCACCAAGGATGGCCGCAGGCAGAACCGTAGGGTTGAAGCCAAGATCTTTGAAAATAATGGCAGTTAGTTCTGCAACGATTTTAGTAAGTCATATCAGGGGCGAGCTGACCGCCCCTGACTATTAAGGCTCAGGCTTGAGGCTCTACAACATCATCTCGCTGCTGCTTTTGATAATGCTCTGTGAGTACAAGTTCCCGCATGGCTGACAGGCTGGAAAACGGCGTATCAACCAACAGGCTGTTAATCAACCAGGTGGGTAATTGGCCACCCGGATTAACATGGGCCTGATAGGTAACCTGAACTTCCCCACCTGCTTTTGGTGTGAGAACCCAAGCTGCATTCATCTCGGGTATACGCACCAGTCCTTTCTTTTCAGGCTGTAATTCGGGTTCCGCTGTAAGGGCGATAGACACCTGCAGTGTGGCAGGGTTTTGCCGCATAATACTCAGAACAATGGCATCTCGGTCGGTGGCAGGCCAGGGGAGTTTGTTGACGATATAGCTCCATTTCTTTAACCCATCTGATTTTAAGAGATCCATGGACTGGCAGTTATAAATCCATTTTGGAGCAGCTTCCGAGTCATCTAAGAGTGCGACAACAGCAGACAGAGTACTGGGCAGGGTCATTACGCCTTTAAACTCTTTGATGGGAGAGCCTTCTACGCTTCTGACATAGATATCTATACCGTTTTTACTCTTTTCCAGAGACCAGGATTCTTCGGCGCTGGAAAAGCGTGTCACCAGTAACAGGATAAGTGTCAGGAATAAAAACGGAGAAGGTAGTTTGCATAATAAATTTTTCACGGCTTTTCTTTTAATTATTGGTGTGACGGGGACTACTTTAATGAGAAGCATACACGCAGAGCTTTACTAAAGGGAATAGCAAGGGAACAAACACCGGCTGTTATAAATCTAACAAGTTAAGTAAGTCTCTATCAGGAGCTTTGGTGAAACCGCTTTCAATACTGATTTCCGGGGCTGGAATTACCGGCCTTGCCGCTGCCCGCTCTTTATCTGAGGCAGGGCATAATGTTCAAGTTATTGAAAGGGTGTTTAGGTGGAGGCACAGTGGAGCAGGAATTGCCTTACCTGCTAATGCGACACTGCAACTTGATAAGCTTGGCGTTTCCTGATTACCACTGTAAGTCAGCCAGCTTAAGAAGCCTTTCTGGCATTGGGCACGTACGTGCTGCCATGTAGCCAA
>NZ_CAMZOG010000189.1 GCF_947331445.1 Parendozoicomonas sp. Alg238-R29
ATTTGCACATTGACGCACAACGCCTGCATGTGGGGCGCCGAAGGCGTCCCAGGCAGCTTGCTGCCGTACACCATGTTCTTGTTAGCCGTGGCCGGTTGTACTACCACTATAGGCACGTTTTATATTCATAAGCTGCTACCGGTCATGTAGGGAAGCCATTCAATCTCTTAATTCTCAAGTGAAGGAACAATATCAAAATCATCGTCATTGAGCTTTTGACTCTTTCTTGGCTCATTGCATACCGCGTTGCCACCTGCATTTCCAAGAGAGTCAATCTCTCTGAGCCATTGCGCAAAGGAGGGAAACAGCTTGTTCTGAATTGCTATATCAATGCATTGTTTTTTGTTCTCATTCGTTGCGAGGCACTTTGATAACTTTCCTCCCCCATTATTGAGGAAGATATTTGCTTCTGATAGGGCTAGAAGCATTTCAATTGATCTTGGCTCTCCGGATTTAGCACTTAGGCTAAATCCGGACATTAGGGCGCGAAATCGAAACAAGGCATCATCGTTAGCACCAGGAGGTACAAAACCATATGAGTATATGGCTTCAGCAATTAGAGCAGCAGCTTCAGGGTTGCCCTGCTTTGCATAAGGGAGAACCATTTTCCAAAAATCATCGCAATACCCTGCCTCCAGTGAGGAAGTCGCTGCACTCTGCCAAGCAGCACTTGATGTTGAAGCATCTTCAGTTCCAGAGTTACAGGACGCAACTGTAAAAAGGCACAAAAGAGCAAACACTCGAAGAAGTGCTTTGTCGTATCTGTAGGAAGTCAATTCACTACCCCTTTTTGTCCCTCAGGAGGGTTTGAGGGTATCAGAGGCTCGAAAGGTATTAGCTTTCGATAAACCGAAATGTGTGGCCATTCAGACTTCTTGTAGCCGTTTAGCAGATAGAAAAAATCCCGTACTATGTCACCTTGTTGCTCGATATTATAGTCTGCAAATTTCTTATCAGGGGTCAGAGGTAGATACTTGTAGGTACGTTCAAAAGTTCCTCTTAGCTTTACGTTTATACCTTTCTGATGTTGCCATACATGAACCATCTCATGAACTAACAGGGCTTGGGCATGAATATCAGCTTTGGAGAAATCCTGTTCATAAAGCTCACCTGCAGGATCAAAGTATATATTGCCGTTAGGTGCCATCGCGACATTATTCGGCTGCATGCCAAAGGGAAAAAATGACTCATGGTACACTCTAACGGTACTGTAATTAACATTATTATCGAAGACAGTTTTGCAGATTTTGATTTCCCCAGCGGTAAGTAATCGGGGCATATTTCTTATTTTACTCACAGAGGTCCCTTCTAATAGTCCGTGCTTAGCAGCACAAAAAATTATGCAATAAATACCTAATGGTTACCATAGATTGACCCGGAGAAGATAGGGGCACACTTTTGGGCTTCATCAGAATATTAAAACTGACGAAAAATTAAGAAAGTGATGATCATAGCGGCTAACGCCTGCATTAAGGGCGCCGAAGGCGTCCTTTGCATGCTCTTGTTGTGCGCACCTAGCCGGACGGGATTGACCGGAGCTGGCAATACACAAACCTGGCGATTTATTGAGGTAAAATTTGCCAGCTGGCAAACCCTACGTTTGGCTCTGTTCACAATACATGTTGGTGCATGAACTATACTTCTGAGCACCGGTTTCTGTCGTGTAATTGGAACCATCGTCATGCAGCAAACACAATTCCAAGAGTTCCTGAAATCTCTCAGTACATTGTCCCCTGAACAGCTGACATGTTTGCACACAACCCTACCGCCATGCCCGAAAACGCCAGAGGTTACGGGCAATAGTCGTCTTCTTGAGCGTCTCAAATATTACTTTGATCAGCACCCGCGGTGCCCTCGCTGTACCTGTGAATCCATGACGCGCTGGGGACAGAGCGCTGGTCATCAACGCTACCGCTGCAACGCATGCGGGCGTACCTGTAACGCATTGAGCGGCACGCCATTGGCTCATTTCCGTATTCGTGAAAAGCTGGATGCCTACTTGTCTTGCATGGATGGAGGAACCACGTTACGCCCGGC
>NZ_CAMZOG010000190.1 GCF_947331445.1 Parendozoicomonas sp. Alg238-R29
TTGTTCAAATAACTCCGTGCGCACCTGTTCGACAGACTTACCCGCCTGAATATAAGCAGGAGCCTGATCAGATTGTGCCGCAGCGCACAGAGTTTTAATGGTGTCACAACTGGCCAGCCGGGTTTGAACATCTTCCACAGTGGCACCGGTGCGCAACAATGATTCGGCCAGTTCCGGGTATCCTGCCTGGTTACAGAGTTGCACGACCGACAAGGCTGAAGTGTTCTTCGATTGTGGGGATGTCTTTGGTGTTGGCGGTGATGTGGGAAGAGTTTGAGTTTGAGTGTGAGCTTGATTTTGAAGTTGTGACTTCAGACCTTCCGGCACGTTCTGGAAAATCGAAAGATCCAGGCTTGCCGCCAGTTGCACTGGTTTGTCGACCACATCAATAAAGCCGTTACCCTGGGCCTCTTCTGCAGTCATCCAAGTCTCACTGGCCATTAACGGTGTGATATCGTCCACCGGGCGACCGGATTTTCCCGAATAAGAGAGAGCAATTGCTTCGGTGGCTTTGTCCAGCATATCGGCTGTACGACGCATGTCCTCGGCTTCACCACCCACCCAGCCAAGCGGGTTATGAATCATCATCAGGGAATTTTCCGCCATGGTGATGGTGTCACCGGCCATGGCAATCACGCTGGCAATGCTGGCCGCGAGCCCTTCAATACGCACATGGATATTAGCCGGGTGATAACGCAGAGCGTTATAAATAGCGATACCATCAAACACCGAACCACCGGGGCTGTTGATGCGCACGGTCATCTCATCACTGGTGATGTTTTTCAGTTCACTCACTAAGTCTTTCGCAGAGAGCCCTTGCCAGTCACCAATCACATCGTAGATCAGTAACTCTGCGGGCTGGTCAGCTTGGTTCTTGAGAGTAAACCAAGGTTTATTGCTTTGGGCGTTTGTCTTCATCAGAAGGCTTTCCTTGTCGTTTCATTCTGACATCACTGTCGTAGGTAAGATTAAGTTCATCCGCCCGTCGGTTATCAGCAGCAATCTCATCATCAATCTGCTCGCTGTCGTATCCCTGTTCCGAGACAACCTCTGAGCGGGATTTAAAACCGTTTCTGACCGCCAGACTTTGGGCCTGCATATCTTGAACGGGATGAATATAAGCCCAACCGTGGGGAATCCATTTCACCCGTCTGTATTGCGCTTTTTTACGGGAGTAATTCTGTGCTTCAATAGCGCCCGATAACACCGCCAGATCCAACCACCGATTCCACACGGGACGGCATAGCTGAAACACAATCTGGTTATGTTGAATCTGTTGAATACGACGGCGAAACTCATTGAGGACCACCCGCAATGCCCGGTCACTGACGCCTTTCATATCTCCCGACAACAGCTCAAACGGCAACCCCATACCGGCCGCCGAAGCCATTAGCTGCTGACGCATGAATTCGGGATAACCGGCTGTCGATCCTGGAGGCGTATTGAAGGCCACTTCCTCTCCGGGGGCCAGCTCCTGCATGGTGCCGGGTTCCATGGCGACCATTGGGATATTCTCGAAATGGGTTTGGATGGAACGGCCAGTTAATGGATCTACCCGTTCCTGATCCGGATGGGGTTTGGTAATAAAACCGGTGAACAGATTGGCGATTTCCTGCCGCAACAACGTGGCATCATCGAACTTGTCCAGATGAAACATTCTGAGCAGAACATTCGCCAACAATGGCTGCCCCCGTAACTGTCCCGGCCTGAGAGGTTCGTAGAGATGGATAACCTCCGAGGCCGGAACACGATGAAGGTCAGCGGTCTCAATAGAGAACTGTTCAACCGGATGGGCTTTATGCATCCAGTAGGCCACTCGTTGTCCGATTTTATTGAACTCAATACCGGCACGAATGGTATGACCATTGGCGAGCTGATCGTTGTAAGACCAGGGTACAAACTCGGCTTCCAGAATTTGAATCTGTAAAGGAACCGAAAGGTTATCTTCTGGCTTACGAGGGCGAAGGCGGACAAAGCATTCACCAGCCTCCAACATAGCCCGGGCGGCCAGTGATTGTTGGCCATAAAAAT
>NZ_CAMZOG010000191.1 GCF_947331445.1 Parendozoicomonas sp. Alg238-R29
AAACTATGTGCCTGGATGTATCTTGAAACGTACAGACAGAAAAAGCCTATAATTTATATTGACTTAAGCCAGATAAGCAATTCAAAAAACAAACTTCAAATATTAGAAAACCAATTCAGAGAGCAACTGACTGGAAGCTTTTATGAATGGTTTACCCAACATGATAAAGTAATAGCATTTGATAATATTTCAAAAGAATCAAAATGCATTGATCTCATAAAATATTGTGAAGAACAATTCTCACAGATTTTCATTTTTTCAAACAGCGACATATATAGATCATACTACATTGATGATGAAAGATTTTCTGACTATGTCGAAACAAAAATCAAAACCTTCTGTCACTCCAAGCAGGAAGAACTAATAAGCAAATGGCTAAGAACAAAAAACAATTCAGAATCACCAGACCATAACCTTATAGATTCGATAGAAACAAATATAAACTCAATAATAATCGACAACAAAGTTCTTCCAAGATATCCTTTTTTTATATTATCAATACTGCAGACTTATGAAAGTTTCATGCCTGAAAACTTAAGAATTTCTGCATATGGACATTGTTATCATGCATTGATATTAGCGAGACTTATAAAGACAGGTATAAGCCAAGATGATAGTGCGTTAGAATCCGCATTTACTTTCTGTTCTAATTTAGCATTCCAAATATACAAAGAAGGAAACAATGATGCATTAGATGAAAACATTTTTAACAAATTTCAAGAAAACTATTCTTCTGAATACATAATAAAAGACTCTGTCTTAAATAGACTCTTCAGTGAATATGGACTACTGGAAAATAAAGATGGGAAAATTAGATTCTCCATACAGTATAGTTTTTACTATTTCCTTGGTAAGTACTTAACTGAAAATTACGATGAAAACAAAGAAGCAATATCTTCAATGGTGGAGAGCAGCTTCGCTCGCCACAACTCATTAACTTTAATATTTACGATACACCATGCTAACGACCTTCTCATCATTGATGAAATTATAACATATACGCTATGTGCTATAGACAACACCAAACCAGCCAAACTAATAAAAGACGAAACATTAATATTCAATGATTTATTAAACAGAATTCTTCCTGATAAATTAGAGAAATCAGGTGATGTTTCAGAAGAAAGAAAAAAGGAAAGGGTGCTACGAACTCAAGCAGAAGAGATGCAAAAAGACTCAAATGAAGTAACCGAAGAAAAAATTGTTACTCTTGCTTCGCAAAACACACTATTAAACCAACTATTTCAATGCAATAAAAATATAGAAATATTAAGCCAAATACTAAAAAATAAAACTGGAAGCTTAAAAAAGAAAAAACTTTATGAAATGGTTGAAACTATCTGTGATGCTGGTTTAAAAATGGCATCGATAATGTTAGAAAACCAAAGTGAAATCGACTTATATATAAACTTTGTGTACAAACAATATCGAGAGTCTGATGAGTACGACAACACAAAGAGTGACACATATCATATCCAGAACATCAAGCAAGAATTAATATTTAAAGTTATGCTATGGGTATTATCATCTATTGAAAAGTCAATTCATGCTATAAACAAACCTGAATTGCGAGAAATTGTTTTCCAACTCTCACAAGATAAAGCAACTCCAGCTTATGAAGTTATAAAATACTTCTTTGTATTGGACACATGTCAAAAGTTTGATGACAGTACAAAAAGTAATTTCGAGTACATGGTAAAAAAATACAACAAAATAGAACATCCATTTCTTAATAGAATGATCTCAATTAGAACACAGCATTATGAAAGTACTCATAAGGTAAAGGAGCACTATCGGCAGAACATCTTTTCCACTCTAGGGATAGGCTACAAGAAACCAAAAATCCAATCAAAGGCTTCAGATATACACAGTTAAAAAGCATGTAACAAGAGCGTGGTATTCGTCGCTTCGCTCCTGGGACGCCTGCGGCGCCCCACACGCAGGCGTTGTGCGTCGGGGTGAATATATTAATTTCTCGTTCCTCGTTTTTC
>NZ_CAMZOG010000192.1 GCF_947331445.1 Parendozoicomonas sp. Alg238-R29
GACAAAGCACTGCTGAAACTATTGGGCTCCTATCTGAGAGCCGGCACCTTGATCAACGGACAAATCCAGCCCACCCGACTTGGTGTACCGCAAGGAGGCCCGCTCTCGCCCCTGTTAGCCAACATAGTGCTGGACGATCTGGACAAAGAACTGGAACGACGAGGTCACAGGTTTGCACGTTATGCAGATGACTTTGTCATTCTCGTGAACAGCCAGAGTGCCGGAGAAAGGGTGATGGTGAATATCACCCGTTATCTGGAGCGGCGACTCAAGCTGACGGTGAACACAGAAAAGAGCAAAGTGGTGAAAGCCACAGAGAGCGAGTTTCTGGGTTTTACCTTCCCGCGCGGTCGTATTGTCTGGACAGAGAAATCCCTTCACCGTTTTAAAATGAAGATACGCCAGCTAACAAGACGAAGCTGGGGCATCTCCATGGTCAAGAGGATGAAACTGTTGGCTGCGTATATACGAGGCTGGATGAGTTATTACACCCTGTCAGAATATTACCGCCCGCTCCCTTTACTGGATCAGTGGATACGACGCCGATTACGCAGCTGTTTACTGAAACAGTGGCGGTATCCCCGAACACGCGTTCGAAAACTGGTGAATCTGGGAGTCAGTCTGAAAGATGCGGTGATGCTGGCAGGCAGTAATAAAGGGTATTACCGTCTGGCCAAAACATATGCCGTACAACTGGGATTAAGTAACGACGTTCTGAAGTCTCTTGGATTGCTTTCGTTGAAAGAGTTGTGGATCAGGTTTCACCATTCTCGGTGAACCGCCCGGTGCGGACCCGCATGCCGGGTGGTGTGGGGAGGGCTGAAGAAAAGTCAGCCCTTACCCGATTTAGCTGCTGGCTATTTGATGGCACTGACAACAGCTTTGGCACACTCTTGGTCATGCTCTACGTAACCACCTGCCACGCCAACTGCACCAACGAGTGTTCCGTTCTTTGAAAAAATCGGTTCACCGCCACCAATTGGAAGCAATCCAGGGAACTGCTTGAACTCTGGTTTTGCTGTTGTGATCTCCGCTACTTTGTCTGTTGAAGTTGACCAAGATAATGCCGTTTCAGCTTTTAAAGTTGCTCCAGTGTAGGCTGAAGGCAGAGCTTCATCCATTCTAAAAGAGGCAATAACATCAAGACCTCGATCGACAATAACAACAGCCATATTCCAGCTTTTCTCTTTCGCTAAAGACTGGCAAGCCTGTATTCCTTTTAAGGCCTGATCTGATTGTAAATATGGACGAACACTTTCTGCATTCGCAGCGGAAGAAATAACAGCAGCTGTCAGGGCGCTAACAAGTAGTGTAGTGAATTTCATATGAAAATTTCGTTTTTATGATGCTAGTGAATGCCAATAGTAGCAATGGGCGACAATGATTTCTTTGGCAAAAATGTAACCGGTTGAGTATGAGCACCTAACGCTTGGTTCAGGTGCGCCGTAGGCGTCACATGGAAAACTTTGGTACGCCCGGCATGGGCATGAATTTATGGGGTGCCAGTCCCCTGTGGGAAACCGGCATTGTCCGTAACGGATCAATGATAACCACTAGCCGACGGCAAGTGCAGCCCCGCGAGGTGCTGTGCGGAGGAAGCCCGAGTGCAAAGGTGCGAGCTGACGAACAGAAATCGCATATAAGGCCGAGTCTCCGGGGCGAGTGGGCCAATGATCACGAAGCCCTCCGGTTGCGAGATACGGTAAATGCGGCAGTTGTGCACTGAAGGTTCATGCTCTTATCCGGGGAGATCTGCCTGACAGGCGATCGTTGTTTAATATCCAGTTTGGCCACTGGTTTCACAGGCCTGGCGTTTTGGGTTCATCAGCCAGAACGAGCGAACGCGATGACACACGATAGCGCGATGATGGGTAACCATTCTCGAGATCCGGCAGAAGTCAGCAGACGCCATAGTAGTTGGACAACAGGAGTCATCCGACGAAGGGCTGAACAC
>NZ_CAMZOG010000193.1 GCF_947331445.1 Parendozoicomonas sp. Alg238-R29
GGAATTCTGAAGGTTCATTCTTTCAACGTGTTTCTCCGGCAAACATTGTCGGGCTGCATTTGAGTTATGCCAGCAAAGATATTCGGGTATCAATTCCAAGCTAACTTCAAAAGGTTTCGTGGAGCTGGCGGTTAAGTTTTCAGTGGTTTTACTCGTGCTATGCCAGCGCAATCATTTTCAGGGTTTTCGTGGCTCTTGCGGCTGGCAACAAACATTGCAGTTATTTCCAAACGTGCAACGCCAGCACAAACTTTGAGTTTGTCTCAGCAAAGGTTTCCAGTGGCTGCAGGGCTTTGTGCAAAATGCTAAAAGAACTAGGGTTTGCCCGCTGGCAAATCTTACCTCAATAAATCGCAATTAATGTGCAACGCCAGCATCGGTCAATCTCAACCGGCTAGGCCGCGCACAACAAGGCGTTGGTGTTCGGCAGCAAGCTGCCTGGGACGCCTTCGGCGCCCCACAACTTGGCGTTATGCCTTTATTACTCGCTGCGGGAAAAGCTAAAGATAGAGTGGATTGTGCAAGCTGGTGTTTATAGATTTCAGCGTTATGTCCTTCGAGTTTTCGCCTACTGAAATGGCACCGCATCCCTCGGATTTTGTCCGTGTTAACGGCGGTATAAATCGTGCTAAGGTTCATCGGTTTCACAACACCAGCACAAACATTGAGTGCGCTGCCCGAAGCAGGTCAGGCTTTAGTGTTTCATTTCAAGAATTATCAGTTTCGTCGGCCAAGTCAGCCGTTAAAATCATTAAAAACAATCACAGTTTGCTGCAGTATTGTGCAAACCTGCAGGCAAGCATAACAAGGCGTTGGTGTTCGGCAGCAAGCTGCCTGGGACGCCTTCGGCGCCCCACAACTTCGCGTTAGCCGCAATCCATCATCAACCATCAGATTTAAAATATGAAAAAAATAATACAAGCAGTCTTATTCTTATTTATCCCATATACTTCTGCTTCAGAACCAACGGTTGAACCAGTTGCATTTGTTGACTGCAAAGAAATACCTCAATCATTTGGAGAGTTTGGCAAGCCTCAAGATTGTAGATATGGCTCCAAGATCTACTTCATGATTTCAGATGGCAATATAACCAACATAAAGAGCGACTCTCTTACATTAAACAAATTAGAAATAGAAGGAAAAGACATACTGGCTAAACGAAATGGAGATGATAACTATAAGTTATCTTCCTTTCCAAGAGTATCCGATGATGCTAAGCACTTAATGTTTAGCATAGAGATAAAAGAAAATGAATTCCTAAAGCTTCAAAATACTAAGTTATCTGGTGCTATTTCTTACTATACAAGTAAAGGGCTAGAGCGTCACAATCAGAAATTCAATTTAGATCAAGGTCTACAAACAACACTACATAGTTTCGATCTAAAAAGCTCACTGCAAGATGATGGAAATTTAATTGAAATAGAAGTCACAAGAGATTTTAATTCGGTTAATTCGATTAAGCTTGAGAGCAACGGTATCAAACTACAGTCTAAAGGTATGGCTAAAGGACCTCAGAGACACCGATACTATTTTGAAGCAGCAGGTTCAAGTGAAATCGACATAGCCATTACATCATGGAAAAACTTAAATATGAAAACACAGCCTTTTAGTTATAATCAATAAATCGGCTAACAAGTGCGTCGTGTACGGCAGCAAGCTGCCTGGGACGCCTTCGGCGCCCCACACGCAGGCGTTGTGCGTCAATGTGCAAATATTAATATTTCAGTCTGTGCTTTCCTGAGAAACAACCAAGAGTTTTGTAGAGCTGGCAATCAAACATTGGAGTTTGCCACGTGCAAATCCTGAAAGGTCATGCTTTCAACGTGTTTATTCTGCAAACATTTTTCGGGCTGCTTCCGAGTTATGCCAGC
>NZ_CAMZOG010000194.1 GCF_947331445.1 Parendozoicomonas sp. Alg238-R29
GAAGAGAGTTTGTTAGATCAGGAAGCATCCCATTGGCTCAACCCACATTTATTGTGAACAGAGCCGCTGCGGAAATGACAATGTGCGCAAATTTGGTTGCCAGAATGGCCGCCTGTAATCGGTGCCGATGGTGTTCTTGAACATATTTGGTGGGAAGATATCGAAGCCTGCTTGGCTAGTCGCATTCCGCCAGGAAGATGTACTCTCCCAGCATGATGCTGTCGCCGAGCATCTTGGCTTTGTATTGAAGTTTCTAGTCACTACAGCTGGGCAAACTGTTCGTGAGGGTGTTTTCCACTTGCAGTATGTGAATGCTTATCACAGAACACTGAAAGGATGGAAAACACCACAGATACAGCTAATGACTTAATTGTTATATGTGTTGCTCTTTATGTCGCGGCGTCTTGTATCATGATTCCACTGCTGACACTTTCAGCGATGAAGGCATCAATTGACTCTTCACTTATTACGCCGTTTTTAGCGATGAAACCCAGGCAATCTTTCTCTTTCTGCATTAAGTAAGTCTTAAAGCTATCAGCGCGTACAATATCTCTACTTGGGTTTAATTCATGTATTTTTTGAAAGGCTACAACCTCATCACCAAGAATTGATTCAATCATGCGGCTTCTGCTGTACTCGACAACAATATCCAGATCAGGAGGACGGGGGGTAGTGGCTTGAAGATCAGGACTGAGACTCTCCCAGTGCTGAAGTTGTTTTTTCAGATAGTATTTCTGTGCAACTCTCAGTCTAGCCTCAAAACACGGGTTTCCCTTTTCGAAATACGAACTGAAAAGCTCTTGCTTATCTATTTCGGGATTATGTAACAGCTCAAGAAAGCACAAGATCATTTTTCGGGCTCCATCCACAACTGTTAAAGCTGAGGTTGGATGCCGATCCTCATTGAGGTGGGCCGACAGGCCGCCTGACAACCTAGAAAAACAGGCCTCTTTTTCTTCTAATGAAAGATGCTCTGATTCTAGCTGGTATTGAATCTCGGTGAAATTCGTGTTCATTTCGTCGAGTATTATTATTGTATTTTTCGCATAATCATATTGTTCACGAGACATCTGGTTTTGAAGTGGTTTTAATGCATCGGCGGCTGCCCTGAGGTATTTCCTTTTTACTGGTAATGTATCAGGGAGTTGTGTTTCTGGTGTCGTGTTTCCGACACTTCGACTTATTGTTACCTGACGCTCGTGGATGCCTCTTGTGGAAGCTGTCGACTCCTGCTCTCGTACTTGGTGAGCGCGATGTCCTCTAGTACTTCGGTGTCTTCCTTGTGGAGGGGGCGGTGGTGCTGGGGTATGTGGCAGAACATTGCCATTAGCCCCATCGTTGCCGATACTTTTGAAACCCATACGCAGTCGAATTTCCAATGAATTCTAGATGCATATACTATCGGCTAGGCGGACAGAACTTTTTGCATAGAGGCAAGTGATGCGTATCGGTGTGTTGTATCACTTGTTAAGCTCGAAATAGTTCGGAGCATCAACGTGATGGGTAACTCTGTCAGGCCGTGCCGTGAATGTTTAGGGTTGAGTTTTTAAAGTGATAAATCTTCATCATTTCATTCATAACTGTTAAGCGTGAGAATGGACTCCCGCCGTTCGTTTTACCAAACACTTCGAATCAGCGAACCAGTAGTTTTTTTACAACAGAAAGAATACTCAAATAGCAAAAACCCCAGCCATGTTCTTCGTAAAGAACGCAACTGGGGTTTTGCAGCCTTGAGCGAACTCAAGGAGAATGAAAGCCTGGCGATGACCTACTCTCGCATGGGGAAGCCCCACACTACCATCGGCGATGCTTCGTTTCACTGCTGAGTTCGGGATGGGATCAGGTGGTTCCAAA
>NZ_CAMZOG010000195.1 GCF_947331445.1 Parendozoicomonas sp. Alg238-R29
CCCCTTTTCTCTTCAGGGATTTGCACTCGGTAGTGGTTTGGAATTTTGGAATGCCCCTTCAATTTCCTGAACAGTTTGGCGCTTTGTCCAGTGCTCAGGATAGAAAGTTGTTGGTTGAGGCTTATCGACCCAACTCCCTGTTTGTGGATCACGAATTTGTATTTATTCACTCCGACCCCTTTTCTCCCGAGATAGGAACGGGCTGTTATGCTGGAACGACAAAGTCCCTTGGTAATTAGCCCGTCAGTTTCCCTCGGTAATCACACTTCTACAGATTAATCCAGGGCTCTCAACCAGTATTTATTCACTCCGACCTCTTTTCTTTCTTTTCTTTATTTTTGGCTCGGAGTTTTGCAACAGAACCCTTTCTATATCCCTTTTATCTAGTCCGAAATCAGCTTGTTTTCCACTATGCTGAAGTAACTAATTTCGTAGTCAGGCTCAAGTTCCAATTTCAACTCCCCAAGAATCGCTCTACCCTCTAAATCAAATGCCTCTTCATCATCTATATTGGAAAATCCTGACTGACTAGGATCACTATTATTTAGAGTTGAATCATAAGCATCTTCCCATCTAGAGATTCTCTTCTTTAATGCATCCGATATGGCCAGCTCACTCGGATTAATATTGCCTAAATTATCGATATCCCAGAGGGCATAGCAGCCATAGTCTGGTAGTAGTTTCAATCTATTGGACATAGTTCACTTTGATATGTAAGGCGCTAAACGTGATTGGGGGTTCGCCCCGACAATGAAACCGTTGTCAGATGTCGTAACTGCTATTCGATGTCGTGTATCGTTATAAATAATTTCATATACAGTTCGGCCATTGTTTTTACCTTGATAACCGACAATTTTACCATGAGTAACTGCCGTCATAACCACATCCGGTATTTGATCAGCATGGATTCCAACATTAGCAAAATCTTGCTTATGGCGAAGTAATATATGCCCAAGACCAGCACTTTTATCACCAATTTCTAGAAAAACAACTTGTCCATTTGGGGTTTTTCTGACATCTACAATATTTTCAGGAGTATGTTTGACTCCATTAAAGGTTAATTCATCTAAGAGTGTTTGACGATCAAGCTCTTTGAGCTCATTCACGTACTTGGCATAAAGAGCACTGTCTCCCGTGTTGTTTAAAACACTATTCGTCCCCTTATTGGCAACAGCAGCCTGAAGGCCCTGCCGTCCCTTCTGAACTGTATTATTTACCGCGAGTAGTACCTTTTTGGAACCCGCTGGAAGTTTGGCAATTGCTTTACCTGCCGCAGCTACCCCCTGTATTGCCGTAACAAGTTCCAGGGGGCTCTGTTCACAATACATGTTGGTGCATGAACTATACTTCTGAGCACCGGTTTCTGTCGTGTAATTGGAACCATCGTCATGCAGCAAACACAATTCCAAGAGTTCCTGAAATCTCTCAGTACATTGTCCCCTGAACAGCTGACATGTTTGCACACAACCCTACCGCCATGCCCGAAAACGCCAGAGGTTACGGGCAATAGTCGTCTTCTTGAGCGTCTCAAATATTACTTTGATCAGCACCCGCGGTGCCCTCGCTGCACCTGTGAATCCATGACGCGCTGGGGGCAGAATGCTGGTCATCAACGCTACCGCTGCAACGCATGCGGGCGTACCTGTAACGCATTGAGCGGCACGCCATTGGCTCATTTCCGTATTCGTGAAAAGCTGGATGCCTACTTGTCTTGCATGGATGGAGGAACCACGTTACGCCCGGC
>NZ_CAMZOG010000196.1 GCF_947331445.1 Parendozoicomonas sp. Alg238-R29
AAACACCTTTAACAGATACCAGCGTCAATAAAATATAACAAGTGAATGGTGTTCGTCGCTTCGCTCCTGGGACGCCTGCGGCGCCCCACATTCAGGCGTTGTGCGTCAATGTGCAAATATTAATGTTTCGGTCTGTGCTTTCCCGAGAAACAACCAAGAGTTTTGTGGAGCTGGCAATCAAAGATTTGAGTTTTCCATGTGCAAATCCTGAAAGTTCATACTTTCAACGTGTTTATCCTGCAAACATCTTTCGGGCTGCTTCCGAGTTATGCCAGCACAAACATTTGGGGCTTCGGTTCCCAGCCTGCTTTTCTCACTTTTCGTGGGGCTGGCGCTTAAACATTGTCGTTTGTTCCCTGTACAATGCCAGCATAAACATTTTCACGTTTTCAATGTCCGCGCAGCTGGCAAGCGGTAGCGTGCTCATGTTTTTCGTGCAACGCCAGCAAAACTTCTGCATTTCCCGGCAGCAAAGGTTTCCAGTGGCTGCGCGTTCAGTGCCAAACATTAACAAAACGTAGGATTTGCCTGCTGGCAAATTTTACCTCAATAAATCGCCAAGCTTGTGTTTTGCCAGCGCCGGTAAATCCCGTCCGGCCAGGTGCGCACAACAAGAGCATGCAAAGGACGCCTTCGGCGCCCTTAATGCAGGCGTTATGGCAACTAAGGAAAATATGAGTACGCAAAAAGGTAACTTAGTATCCGAATACTTCTCTTCATATAGCCATGAATTAAAAAGTAAAATGATGCGACTGGACGCATTGATCGGTAGAGATCATTGGCTCAGTGTGGGAAATTACAAAGAGTCACTTCTCAGAGATTTATTGGCAAGTCTTCTCCCAAAGAAATTTGAAGTTAGTACTGGCTTTATATTATCAGCAGACGAACATGGAAACGAAATAAAATCTAAGCAACAAGATATAATCATCTGGGACTCAAGTGAGTATGCGGCAATATTTCGAGATAATGATTTTGTTATCATTCCTCCCGAAGCCTGTAAAGCTGTAATAGAAGTTAAGAGCACTTTAAGGAAAGATACTCTTAAAAGAGCTTTAGGTGCTTCCGATGAATTCTTTATGTTTGTTAATACTCCCTTATCTCAGAATATTGATATAAAAAAATATATATTCTCCTTTGGGTCAGAATTAAAATTCCCACATGATATTTATGATACGTTGTCATCGTTTTACAATGAGACAAAATTAAATATTGATGAACGCATTGAGCACACAAGTAAGTTATGGCCTGGTGACAAGTCATATTCTCTATTCTCGATAGATGGCGTATTTTGCCTAGGCTTAGGAGCAATCATCAGGGATTTTCGTGGATTTGGAGATGATGTTAGATTTATGTTCAAAGCATATCATCCAAACTCGCCAGGCAAAGATACCTTGTATGCATTTTTTGAACACGAGATAAACCGACAAATAAATACATTTCACAGTCCTGGCATGTACTACGCGAAACAGCCTGGACTTCTAGCTTTAATGAAAAACTTAGACATAACTCCTCACGCAGAAAAGCCTTTGATGGTATATCCACCAGTAGAAGAGGAAAGAATGCATGATGATATTAACTACACAAAGGTTTTCGTGCCAACGTTGCCATAACAAGTGCATGCATGCGACCGCCTTCGGCGTCGCATGATGCAAGCGTTGTGCGTCGGGGTGAATATATTAATTTCTCG
>NZ_CAMZOG010000197.1 GCF_947331445.1 Parendozoicomonas sp. Alg238-R29
CAAAACGTAGGGTTTGCCAGCTGGCATTTTCTACCTCAATAAATCGCCAAGTTTGTGTTCTGCCAGCGCCGGTAAATCCCATCCGGCTAGGTGCGCACAACAAGAGCATGGTGTTCCTCGCTTCGCTCGTGGGACGCCTTCGGCGCCCCACATGCAGGCGTTAAGTGCCCCATCATAAACGTGCCCAACAATGTAGTAAGTTGAGGGAAAAGGTTAAGTATCCTACACAGTAGTCAAGCAGTTGTTCCTGAGAGTATTATTTATTATTTTGCTGGGCTGTATTTTGGAACTGATTAAGAAAATTTCGAGTGTGCTGGATTACTTCGTAGAGAAAGAAGATCGTGAGCATGCAGAGCTTGTGTACGGCCTTAGAAAAATGGTGGCTGAGAATACCATTTCTTTTATTTCTGGGCAGAAAGGAAAGCCCGGTTTTGAAGCGATAATAACTGCAGCATATATGAGCAGAAGAATTAAGCGATATGTCGACGGCATTCTTCCAACAGGAATGGAGGGAGCCTGTACTTTATTCGTAAATCTGTTTACGGAGATCCCTGAAGATAATTCTGTACGTTTATCTCTCTCTATTATGCCACTGAAAGAACTATCAAATTATGAAGTAGAAAAAATTAATGAGTTTGTAGAAGAACTAAATGGCACTTCGTTTATGGGTGAGCAAGGACCATTTGCATTGGCGAAAATTAACTACATACAAATGCATTGAAATTACGCACTTAACAAGCCCATCCAAGCGACCGCCTACGGCGGCGCTTGATGGGGGCGTTAGCCGCTATGATCATCACTTTCTTAATTTTTCGTCAGTTTTAATATTCTGATGAAGCCCAAAAGTGTGCCCCTATCTTCTCCGGGTCAATCTATGGTAACCATTAGGTATTTATGGCTCTTTCGCAGGTTGGCTGATCATTTCTGAGCCTCCTGTCGAATTTTCAGATACAGATATTCAAGATCGTTATAGCCACAAGCCTTATAGACAATACGCTTGATAACACCATTGAAAGCCTCGATTTTTGCACTGGTTATACGATGATGGCAATATGAAAGAAGGCCTTCTCTTGCCCTGTCCAACCCTTTGGCAAAGCGTTTCAGCTCGACAATGCCTGTCTCTTTGGCCAATTCAATCCACCTATCGAGAAACTTACTGGCGCACCCTTTATAGGTATACGTCCACAGCTGTTTAAGCATGTCTTTCAGAGTGTAGGCCTGAAACAAGTCCTCGTTCATGGCAAGCAGTTCCTTCAGGCTGCTTTCCCTCTTGGGTGTGAGGTTCTCTGGATTCCTGAATAGATTGAAACGCTGTCCCTTTATGAAAGGCTTATCCTCAGCTTCAGCCTGCCGCCATTCCCGGCGACGGATTTTGTCTATCACCTCGTTGTAGTTGGCGATAATGTGAAACTTGTCGTATACGATGTCAGCGTCGGGAAGGTGTTCTCTGACCGAGGCTTGGTAACTTCCCCCTCGGTCAATACCAACACACT
Source organism: Parendozoicomonas sp. Alg238-R29 (assembly GCF_947331445.1). GTDB lineage: Bacteria > Pseudomonadota > Gammaproteobacteria > Pseudomonadales > Endozoicomonadaceae > Sansalvadorimonas. The sequence continues at coordinate 1,494 of NZ_CAMZOG010000197.1, forward strand.
CAATAGGCGCCTTTTGCTCTTGAGTCAGGCTGCTCAGGAACTGATCCAGCGTTGCTTTACGTTTGCCTTCCCCGAGAAACAGGGTCTCACCTGTATCAGCATTCAGGACAACTGTCAGATAGTGGTGCCCCTTGCCAATGGACTTCTCGTCAATCAGTAGTGCTCGTATGTTATCCAGA
>NZ_CAMZOG010000198.1 GCF_947331445.1 Parendozoicomonas sp. Alg238-R29
AGTTCATTGAGTTGCGCTCTTGTCAACCAGCTGTTTTCGCCATCGCCTAAAACGATGGGTCTGCCATAAGTCATCAGACTTTCCGAAACCACCAGTGCACCGGTGAGACTGCGTTCACTGGTCTGTGCCACCGGCGACCAGTCAAACTCATTAGCCCAGACAAAGTTATCCGGGAGCGTGAGTGTTCCTAATTGCATCAGATAGACCTCCCGCCTGCGGTTTTCAGGGCCCGGAGCAGTTTGGCTTCATCCCCCTGCCGGACGTTCACATCCACAGAGCCGCCTGCGTATTCCAGCCGGATGACTTTTGAAGGTGATGGGCTGGCTTTCCTTTGGGATGCGTTGACAGTTGTCGTTCTTTTCTCCCTCTCCCTGCGCCGCTCTTCCCGCTCTTGATCTTTTCTCTGGTCGCTTCTTCTGTCGAACACCTGATTGTTGAGGGTCAGTGCTCTTTGCAGGTTATTGATCGCGCCGGAGTCGCCAGACTGACGAGCCTCTTTGAGCTGTTGTTCCAGATCCCGTCTCCGGGCTTCATAACGTCTGCGCTCGATGGCGGCGGTGTTGCCTTCCAACCGGTCGAGTTCGTCCTGCAGGTTTTCGAGAGTGGAGCGGGTGCTGTTCTTCAGGCTGTCCATTTGGCGTTCTGCCTGTTCCAGTGCCCTGTTCATGGTATCCAGATCTTGCTGGTCGAGAAGGTCGAGTTCGTCTGCGGCTTTCTTGGCTTTTCCGGCGAAGGACTCGACGGTGATCTCTCCGTTTTCGTAAGAACGCATCAACTCTTCAAAGGCGATTTTCTGTTCCAGAAACGCCTCTTTCACCTGCAGGGAAGATTTGCGGGTGTCGTACATCCACTTGCCAAAACCGGTGGTATCGGTGCCCTGAAAGGCGTGACCCATTTCGCTTATTTGTTCGGTGGTTTGAGCCAGATTGTGTTCCAGGGCTTCCACATTATCGGTCAGTGTCCGTACATCGGCCTCGGCCACTTGGTTAATACCTTCGTAAGCCTCCAGTGCCGCTGGCGACAGTGCCGCCATTTCGTTTTTCAGGGCGGTCCAGTGGTTGGCCATTTCCTGTGCAATAGAGCCACCAGATGACAACCGCTCGTTTGTGTCTTCTGCGGCATCCCGGGCCTTGAGCAATTCTTCCCCGGTCTGTTTAACCGACTCCTTCAGTTCCTTCTGTTTCTCCCTGGTCTTGTCGACTTCCTCAACCGTGGTTTGGGTGAGCTGCTGTTGGGATTCTCCTGACTTTTTATTGGCTTCCTCAATCCCTGCACCTGTGGCCTCGATACTGGCCTTGGCCATCTTGAGGGTGTCTGCAATTTTTGGTGTTTCTGTGGTGATGGCCTGACCGATGGTGGTGTAAGACTTTTTGATCGTGTTGGCATCATTCGCCACACCCTCTGCGAAGGCCTGCATCACTGCGCCGGTGGCATTGGAGAAGTTCTGCGCCTGCTGCTCCAGCTCTTCAAAACCCAGGGCACCGGCAATGGTGGCTGCAGCCTTGGAGATTTGTGCGATGGCTCCGGTGATAAACGTCGCCGCACCTTTAACCACTAAAGAGAGGCTGTTGAACAGTGCCTGTACGCCATTGCCAATGACGGTAAAAGTGGTGATAACTGTGGAGGCGGCATCGACAATCTTCTGAAATCCTGCCGTGGTGGTGTTGACCAG
>NZ_CAMZOG010000199.1 GCF_947331445.1 Parendozoicomonas sp. Alg238-R29
CGGCAATAAGCGTCATAGGCCGCATAACCATCGGTGAGCAAGACACCCTCAAACCCTTCCAGTAAAGGAACGAGGTGTGTGGCCGCGCGTGTCGTCGAGAAGGTGAAGGCCATTTCATCGCTTTCTCCATACAGGGGCCAGAACCAGGCTTGTTTCATTTTTCCTGGTGATGACCGGCCTGCTTTTATCGGGGTTTCATCCATCGCCAGCACGCGACTTTTTAAGATATTGGCCAACTGGGCATCGTAGATGGGCTTTAAGAGGGCAATACTGCGCTTGGTCAGGTTGATCAGCGTTGTACGACTGAGGGTGATGCCACTATTGGTCAGCCGTTGATGTTGACGGTAGAGCGGCAAGTGATACAGGAACTTATCCGTCAGCATGCCCGCTAAGAAACTGACATCTGCGAGGCTTTTTTCGAACACCGCGTCAGGCGCTGAATAGCTGATGATTTTTTGGTCGGTTTTACGTTTGATCACCGGATGACGGTACTTCAGCACGACGTAACTGGCCGGGCGCTGAGCGAGCCGATGGGTTTCCTTGTAATCAATGATGGTGTACTGCTCGGCATCCGGCCCCTTTAATTCGTCAGGAACGATCTCGTGAGTTTCGACAGGAACACTGTCGTCGAAACGCAGACCGTCATCAGTGACACAGTTATCCGCGCGCACCTTGGGCTTTTTTCTGATGTACGTGACGGTTTCTGTAGGAGGTGCTTGTTCAGCTGGCGCATCACACAGAAGACTTTCAATACCGATCTGATCCGGTGACAGGTCCGGAAGGCGCTTCTCTGATTTTTGACCAAAGAACTGCTTCCGGAACCAGTCCAGTTGATGCTCAAGTATTTTGATTCTGTCTTTTAGCTGATGAATGTCATCTTGATCAGCAAGAGGCTGTGCGGTTATCGTCATGGGGCAAAACTGTAGACGAACTTTGCTCTGATTTCCGGTGATGATGGTAACGTTTATAGCGTTTCACCGTTTGTGTGTTGATGCCTTCCAGTATGAGAACGAGATCTGCTGCGCTCAGAGGATTTTTGTCCTGTGTATAACCCGGTGTATGGAAGTAACCCTGCTCCAGTCGTTTACACCACAGGCAAAAGCCGGAACCATCAAAGTACAAAGCTTTAAGGTGCGTTTTCTTACGGTTGATAAACACAAACAACTGACCACTGAGGGGATCCTCACCCAGTTGTTGTTTGACCAGTGCAGACAAACCATTGAAGGATTTACGCATATCGGTTGGCTGGCCGTAAAGCCACACTTTCAGATCACTGGGAAGCAACAGCATCAGGCGTTTCTTATGCGCAAAGTGATGCCACCTGGCAGTGCGACTTCGACATCCCACTCTTGGCTTGGCGCTGGTAGCCGCGGTTTTGATTCAGGCAGAACAGGGATTTCCAGCCAGGGCGATGATGTGTGTTCTGGTGAGACTGTTGTCTGATTTTTCAGTGTTCTTTTCCACAATTGCAGACTGGACAGGCTGATATCATGACTGAGACAGAATGCTTTTTGGGTTAACCCACTGCGTTGTTGTTCTTTAATCAGATTCAGCCGTTCTTCATGACTGCGGTGCTGATAAGGCATGTGATGCTCCTGCTCTTGAATGCATGCAGGACACTATTATTCATGTTGGGTTGGTTTTGTAGACGTGGTTGAATGATCGCTTAC
>NZ_CAMZOG010000200.1 GCF_947331445.1 Parendozoicomonas sp. Alg238-R29
CTCATGTTTTTCGTGCGGCGCCAGCAAAACTTCTGTGTTTCCCGGCAGCAAAGGTTTCCAGTGGCTGCGCGTTCAGTGCCAAACACAAACAAAACGTAGGGTTTGCCTGCTGGCAACTTTTACCTCAATAAATCGCCAAGTTTATGTTCTGCCAGCGCCGGTAAATCCCATCCGGCCAGGTGCGCACAACAAGAGCATGCAAAGGACGCCTTCGGCGCCCTTAATGCAGGCGTTAAATTTCACACATACATTGTGTAAAACAACAAACAATAATTAATGGAATAATTATGAATCAAGCAGTGAAAGCTCCAAATATTTTGGAAAAAGCAAAGTCTGAAAGCTATTCAGATAAGAACTATGAAACTTTCAAAAGAGTTGAAAAGAGGTTCGCAAGAATGAACCAAACTCGGCTTGCAAATAAGCTTGTTTCTTTTAGACGAAAAGGTGCAGATATGTCATTGCATCAAAGAGCGACGGAGCAACATTCCTCTGCAATCTTAGGAAAACATTTGCGGGTAAGTGGAATTTCAAGGCCTGGTGCAAGGTGGGAAGCACACCATCTAATTTCTGGAGATCACCCAGAGGCTGTGGGTTCTCGCTTGATAATTGCTGAAGACGATATTGCGATTAGAATTGACGACCCTGACAACGGGGCTTGGATGCCTAAAACAAAAGCTGATGCACGTCCAACTATTTATCCTAATGCTATAGGACACAATAGAATTCATAGACAGCTATATTACCAATGGATTGAAAACACTATAAGTATGATGGATGATGATGTTCAAGTTCGTGGTTTCCTTAACACTGTAAGGTCACAGCTATTACATGGCAACATCAGAGATGAAATGAAGCTTCAACAAGAAATTGATGAAGCAGAATATGATGATTGGTTAAAGAAGAACCGAAGACTATGAGCTATTTAATTAATCATGACTTTGAAAACTATTATTCGTTAACTATAGATGTTGCTGATCTTACTAGCAAAATGCCTTCATACAGTCAGCGATTTCGAGCTAAACCAAGACTAGAAAACTGGGTTGCTCCAAAATCTTCATTTTACAAGAGCGAAAATCACTCTGGGAAAGAAGAAAGCATCCCTGATATAACTACATGGGCTTTAGGTAATCTAGTGTTAAGCCCTAATGCCTATAAGGTGCTCAATGAAAAACTAGCCTCTTCTGGAGAGTTTTTACCTTTATTGGTTGGTGATAAGACCTATTACATGTTTAATACATTATTCGTAATTCCTGAACATGCAATCGACTTATCTGAAGCTGTAGATGTTATAGACTCTGGTGTCCATATGGGTAAGAAGAATGTTAAGTTTGATGAGTCCAAAATTGAAGACCATCTTGTTTTTAAATCCAAAACAAACAAGTTGACATACAGTTTTGCTACAGAAAAATTCAAGAGCATGTATTCTGAAAATAATCTGACTGGACTTACCTTTAAAAAGTCCAAGTAAAATCGTGCAAGTGAAATTTAACAAGTCAATCCAGCCGACCGCCTACGGCGGCGGCTGATTGAGGCGTTGTGCGTCGGGGTGAATATATTAATTTCTCGCTCCTCGTTTTTCCTGAGA
>NZ_CAMZOG010000201.1 GCF_947331445.1 Parendozoicomonas sp. Alg238-R29
TGTAGATACAGCAGTCAGTATGATGGATATAAATAATTTTTTCATAACACCGATGAGACTGGATAAAATATAACGCCTGAATGTGGGGTGCCGCAGGCGTCCCAGGAGCGAAGCGACGAACACCATTCACTTGTTAGGCCCTTAGCCTATTGTTTAGATCAAATTTGAGAGAATGTATGGTTTGGTTTTAAATAGTGTCTTTTCTTGATTTGTATTAATAACCTTGTATTTTAGAGCAATGCCGTATTTTATAGACTTTTTCTGGGCTTTTGATTTTGTAATATTGGAAAACTCTATCGCTCTATAATTCAAAGTGAGATTATTTAGGCTAGAAAATACAGATTCAGCTAAGGGTGAGACTTCATAATCCAGCTTTGAAAAGCTAGCAATTCTAGAGTTATGATAAAAGGACAAACTATTGATTGTAATATAACTTTCTGTTTTATTTTGGATGTGGAAATTATGCCCATCAAATGTAACTTTTACTTTGCCATCCTCAAAAATCATGCTTTTAGGTAATACTTTTTCATAATTGATGGAGTGTATAGTAAAGTTAACATTAAAGTCTTTGTCAGATGCTTTTACTTTGCTTGGGCACTGAACTGTGTAATTGACATTCTTTAGTTTGTTAGAAACGCATGCGACGTTTAAATCAGAAGTTGATTTTTCAAGGCCGTTTATCAAATCACTATTCCTATTCTTAGTCAAAAATAGCAGTGCATCTAATGAGTTAGCACTTACAGGTTGAATGCTTTCGAAGCTAAATGTTTTGTTTTTTGTTATAGATACATGATTGTTGTAATTAATGTTGCGCTTCCCAAACAACCCTGACTTATCGGTTAGTTTAAAAGTAGGTTTTATATTTGCCTTGTAGGCAGTTACTGTTTCATTATAATTTGTTTTTAATGAAAGCATTTCTGAATTGTATTCTTCTAGAATTTGCTTGTAACTAAAGTCTGTTATTTTATCTATGTCTAGAAGTTTATTTTTGGCTTCATTGACTGCATTTTGATAACTGTCTTCATTAAATTTTACCGCTCCCGGAGTAAGGGCCGCACCTACACCAAGAGACATTGCTGTAAAAAGCACATAACCAGCAGTTTTTTTAGCTGAAAGATCCACCCCTTTTTCTCTAAATAATCTTTCATCTTGTGTTTGGCATGTAATGCTTTTATTTGTTATTTCAACTAAGCCGGTTGTACAGTCTTCTTGAGCCACATTCCACATGGGTTGCATTGTGGTTAAATTAACCCATGGTTCATATTCATTAAATAATGTTGAGAATTTTGTAAATTCATAGCTATTATCGATTTTTTCCAACTTTCCATATAAGTCATATTCGAATATTTTACTATTCGATACCGATGGGGAATTATTCGATTTTATGGGACTGTTTGTACTACATGCAGTAACAAACATGAGGCTTGCGATTAGTAATTCCCTTTTCATTTGTATCTCCGTTTTTTTGGGTTTGGGAGGGGCCTAACGCCCCCATCATGCGCCGCCGTAGGCGGTCGCATGGATGGGCTTGTTATGTGTGTATTACTTAAAATGGAATGTC
>NZ_CAMZOG010000202.1 GCF_947331445.1 Parendozoicomonas sp. Alg238-R29
TTGAGTGATGAAAAAGTCAGGGGTGCTTACGAGCAGCTGAGTAACTATGGAGCTATCGCCGCCTGAAAGTGTCCGCGGTATTGTTTATGAGAAAAGATAAAAATTGACTCACCTCAATCTTTGGTTTCAGAACGCATAAGTTTGTTTAAAGAGAAAATGGTCACCGATTCAGAGGGTGATACAGTCCCGGCGCTGATTGGTCAGCAGAAAGCTTTAATTGTTGCGGGTATAAATGAGGCGGATGTTCCTTATGAGCAACGGTTGAAATTCAGTATGCCGCTGTTCCTATTGGCAGGTTTGGCACTGTTCTTCGGATATATTGGTAGCACGATGGGTGTGACCAATATGTTCAATACCATTTTTTCCACGGCCCATGATCTGTTGTTAAACACTGTCTTTTATATTATTGGGATCACGGTTATTGCGGGTGCTTTCAGCCGCCTGCTAGTGGAGTTCGGCCTGATTGCTGTTCTTGAAAAAGTATTGGCTCCGTTGATGCGCCCTGTTTTCAATCTACCTGGTCGTGGTTCCCTGGCGGGGTTGATGACTTTTTTTCTGATAACCCTGCGATTATCAGCCTGGCTCATGACACCCGCTTTAGTGGCAGTTTTAAACGTTCTGAGCTGGTTTCTCTCACTAACTTCGGCACAGCATTTGGCATGGGGTTAGTGGTTATCACTTTTATGGCGACTCTGGATATCGGTACGGGTAAAAGTAGCTTTATACCAGCCATGGTTGGTTTTGCGGGCGCTGTTGTGGGTTCCATTATATCTACTCGTCTTATGCAAAGAATGGTTCGCCCTTTTTTTGCTGAAACAGGTGAAGAGATCGAAGCAGGCTCTTCAGAAGAGCAGACTGAAAGCGTTGTACAGGTTAACGATGAACCTCAGCAAACAGGTTGGCTGCGTGTGCTTAACTCCTTGTTGGATGGTGGTAAGTCTGGTGTTGAGCTGGGTCTGGCTATTATTCCTGGCGTACTGATTATCAGCTCCATTGTCATGATCATGACCTTTGGCGCTCCCGAAGGTGGTTATACTGGCGCGGCTTATGAAGGTGTTGCTCTGCTGCCGTGGCTGGCTGGTCATGTGTCCTGGTTGTTCTTTAGCCTGTTTGGTTTTCAGGCTCCGGAGTTGGTAGCTTTCCCCATGACTTCTCTGGGAGCAGTGGGGGCTGCAATGCTGGATACTCTGGGTTATCGCAGTCTGACCTCCAAAGCCCTGCTGGCTCATACTGTCGGCGGTATTGCCGCTGGTGTTGTAGCGCGTTATCTCTTCCTGCTGGCACTGCTGTCCGGTTAAAAAATCGAGAAAGGCGTGAGATGTCTGTCTTTAGTGGTTTGCGGTAAAATAGCGGTTGTCGAGACAGCTATTTCACAAAACAAAAAAGACAGACATGAAGTATCATAACAGCGTTTTCCAACAGTTACTCAAAACAATCCCACGTCACCAGTTTCAGAAGGTCGTTGATCGCCACAACGGAGATCATCGCATCAGAACTCTGTCATGCTGGACTCAGCTCGTTGCCATGATGTTTGCTCAACTGGCCAGCCGGG
>NZ_CAMZOG010000203.1 GCF_947331445.1 Parendozoicomonas sp. Alg238-R29
GATGGTTCCAATGATACGACAGAAACCGATGCTCAGGAGTGTAGTTCATGCTACCAATATGTATTGTGAACAGAGCCCTCTTTCCTTGTGGCAGCAATTTTATCTAGATAAACCTTTTTCGTTGATTTATCTGAGTGATTTTTTTCTTCTATATAGAGTTTCATCTCACACTTCTGAATGTTACTCGATGTTGATAAAGTGACTTAACGCCTCAATAAGGGGCGCCGTAGGCGTCCCGCTTGATTGACTTGTTACATTTCAATTTTTGAAAAGGCCGAGGTATATCTTTTCTGGGAGTGCATGAAATTCTCCTTTATTTTGTACTTCGTAGTGCTCAGAGAGGTTGAGTTTATTGATTTTGCTTCCATTGTACTTGTGAAAGTCATCGAAGGAATAAATGAGTAGACTCTCTATTTGGTCAATTCTCTTTGGTGTGACTTTTCCACCTTCAACTCTGATCTTACCCATTGTTATGTAAAGCTTGTGCCTGCTGTAATCACCTGACATTTTTAAGTGTCTAAGCTTATGGTCGGGTTGCTTTAATCTATGAGAAATAGACTTGGTAGTTTTTCCAATGTATAAGATTTTATGCTTATTCTTACCGAAAGCTGCAGTGATCATGTATAGCTGAGAATCTTCACAGCACTCATGTCCATTCTCGAGAACATCTTCGTAAAGTGTTGGGTCTTTCCAATCAACGGAAACTTTCCAAAAATCATTTTTATATATAGCTTTCATCTAGATACTACTGTGATGATGGTTTGAAATGTAACGCCCGCATATGGGGCGCCGCAGGCGTCCCAGGAGCGAAGCGACGAATATGATGCGCTTGTTAGCTGGCGTTGTTGTGTGACTACTGCGATGTCGTTTTTTCCTACCTTTCACCAACCACCTTTCATACCAGAATAAAAAAGTGAAATGCTGATCAAAAACCAAACCATACGTATAAAATCGTCCTTGCCTTTCACGAATTTTGTGTCAGGAAAAGACGGCAAACTAATCTCTCTACCAAAGAGGTAAGGGTTAATATACCCACCTAAGCAAAATCCACAGATCACACCTCCAATTATTGTTCCATTCCAAGAGTTAACTCCAGTTACTACACGAAGGCCAACAAATGAGCTAACTGCAATGCACCAAATGCCGAGCTCTAATCTTTGCATGTGAAGCAGACCTTTTTATTACAGTCTCGACAAATTTTGATGGCAAAACTCCGGTTGGATCTCGTACTTTTTAAGTGTGAAAATAAAATTTTTACTAAATTTCAAATGGGATTACACCTCTATCATAATTCGAAGAATCTAGGCTAAAAAGAACCTGTTATCGTTCATCGTTACAGTATGAGAGTTTTTCTGTGTAGATTCGAAATTTTTCCCCATAACTCGATTAACGAAAAGAGTGCTGCTCTCTTTATTTAAAGTACGACCTCAAAATTTCGAATAGTGACCCTAAAAGATAAGGAAAACAACGCAAATGTTGAGTATGCCAGCTAACGCCTGCATGTGGGGCGCCGAAGGCGTCCCACGAGCGAAGCGAGGAACACCA
>NZ_CAMZOG010000204.1 GCF_947331445.1 Parendozoicomonas sp. Alg238-R29
ATGCAGCAGACTCGATTTGAAAAATTTCTGAAATCGCTTAACACATGATCTCCCGAACAGCTGACCTGTTTGCACAAAACCTTGCCGCCATGTCCCGAAAAGCCTGGGAGTGCAAGCCATAGTCGCCTCCTCCTGTGAGTGAAGTATTCTTTTGATCAGCATCCACGATGCCCCATTAGCGGTTTTTAAAGACTCTTTTATTCTCAGAGGAAAGCCTGTTAGATCAAGCAGCATTGCATTGGCTCACCCCACATTTACTGTGAACAGAGCCCGAGGCAACTATTCAGCCTCCCGTCATATCCTCCGCTTCTCCTGAAGCTCGACTCATTGCCATGGGGCTTGCCATCATCGCTGAGCAGGCAAAGATGATTTGCAAGTTGCAGGAAACGGTTAAAGCACTTGAAGACCGATTCAACAAGAACAGCAGCAATAGCAGTAAACCACCGTCGACTGATGGTTTTACCAAGCCTGAAGACAAGAGACAGGCAAAGCCTTCCTCCAAAAGTCTGCGGTCGCCTTCCAGCTTGAAACCCGGTGCCCCTTCACGCCCCTGTAAACGCCGCACCAGTTCACTCATGAACTCAACAACCACCGGCCAAAGCCGGTGGGTTAGTATTACGGACTGAAAGTCCGGATACGCGTCAAAGACGCGTTGATGTCAACCTTCAGTCCTGAAATTATCATCGATTCGGGGCTCAAAGTGATGATCCAAATATTCTTTGATCATCTCTTCTGTGAGTTCTCCCGATGTAACGCAAAAGTAGCCTCGAGCCCAAAAATGCCTACCCCAGTAACGTTCTTTTAAGTCTGGAAAACTCTCAAAGAACTTTGTCGAGGATCGTCCTTTTATCCCGCGCATAATTTCACTGGGAGCCATACTCGGCGGCGATGAGAGCAAGAGGTGAACGTGATCTTTACTCACAACCACTGCTGTCCGGTTAAAAAATCGAGAAAGGCGTGAGGCGCCTGTCTTTAGTGGTTTGCGGTAAAATAGCGGTTGTCGAGACAGCTATTTCACAAAACAAAAAAGACAGGCATGAAGTATCATAACAGCGTTTTCCAACAGTTACTCAAAACAATCCCACGTCACCAGTTTCAGAAGGTCGTTGATCGCCACAACGGGGATCATCGCATCAGAACTCTGTCATGCTGGACTCAACTCGTTGCCATGATGTTTGCTCAACTGGCCAGCCGGGTTTCCATTCGGGATCTGGTTGAGAATTTTAATACCTGCCACAACCACCATTATCATTTGGGTGTCTCTCGCACAAAGCGCTCTTCATTGTCAGATGCCAACAGCACTCGGGCGGCCAGTATTTTTTTGAGTGGGCGCATTTCCGAAAAACCAAAGGCGGCATAGAGCTTCATACGGTGTATGACTCGCAGGCCGATACGCCCACTTTTTTCGAACTAACCACCGCCAAGAAAAATGACTGTAAAGTGGCTCATAACCTTCCCATCATGGCAGGTGTCACCTATGTTTTTGACCGAGCTTACGACGACTACAGCTGGTATTACGAAATGACCTGTCAG
>NZ_CAMZOG010000205.1 GCF_947331445.1 Parendozoicomonas sp. Alg238-R29
TTGGCTACATGGCAGCACGTACGTGCCCAATGCCAGAAAGGCTTCTTAAGCTGGCTGACTTACAGTGGTAATCAGGAACTTATAAGGATTAGTGCCTAATCTTTCTTCAATCGCTAATCCATTCTTTAAAGCTTCCCGGGCATATTCACCGGCCAGCATGGCATTTTCTTTGGCAACTGTGCCATCCAGGTTAGCAAGATCCCAGGTTTCAAAATCGGCAAATTCATCACCGGGAGATAAAAACGGGTGCGCCTCACCATCCCCTTTAATTTGAGTGACTTCATAAAGAGGTTCGTATTTCGCCCGCTGTGTCACGTAGTCTGAGTCAAAAGCTCTGCCATTCCACTGTTCGGCCAAGGGAAACATAATTCCGTTGGAAAGATTGCCATTGTGAGGAATGGCTAGCATCTTCCCCCCAGTCTCTTTCTCATAATGACTCATAAATTTCCAAAGATCCCGAGGGTCAGGGCTACCTTTGGGGGGAACCGTTGTATAAGGTTCAAACTGCAGTGCTTTTTTCGGGCCATCGCGCATAACAACAACACGATGCATATTGTTACCTTCAATCAGCGAAGTCCATTCATAACCAAGCATGGCAGTAAAACGTCCAGGTTCGTTATAAGCTTCGGCAGCGGCAATAGCCCCCTCCCAAATACTTTTGAATTTTTCAGTTCCCGGCGCATAAAGATTGATCAGTTCAGGGTCAATCTCACCTTTTGCAAAGGTTTTTATTAATGAAGCCCTTGCTTCGGCCGCTGCCTGGCCGCCTTCCTGAAGAGCCTTACTCCATCCCTGGGCTTGCTCAAATTCAAGAGCAACAGGATCACCTTCAATGATATCCCCAATCAGCCCCATACCATCAGTATGATCTGCAATAACAAGCCAATCCAGGGGTCTGGACAGCTTTGCAGATAACCCGAGAGAACTTTCAACGGTTTCTCCTCGGGCAAATCGATAAGCGTCTTCTGGCGGAAGCCGGTTATTTGCCAAACCTGCATCCATGGACAAATTAGTATGAAGGTGAGCATCCCCCCACAATGGACTACGCGGGTGTTGCTCGCCAGAATAGGGGGAATAGGAGGGCTCGGTCGTATCATCAGCCTTAACTGCTACTGAACTTACGATTAGCTGCACAGCAACAACACTAATTAAAAGTGTTTTCATTATTAACACCATTTTTGTCTCAAGATATTTAAACATCTTGTATTTTTATTACCTGTACTTCCGTCAGGAAACTTGCAATTAAGCCAGAATTACTTTCGCCACTGTGAGCCAAAAACTAAAGACAGCCAACAACTATCGTTTTTCTAGAGTAATATTTTAGACAGATTGAACAATACTCTTTAGATGAGTTCACCGATAACTTTGTCGTGTATATATTCTGAGCAAGATAAGCAGAAAATCTTGCGGTTGATTCACTTCGTGGGCACTGGGAGGGTAAATATTAAATAGGAGGGTAAATATTAAATAGGAGGGTAAATATTAAATAGG
>NZ_CAMZOG010000206.1 GCF_947331445.1 Parendozoicomonas sp. Alg238-R29
GGCACCGATACCGCGAAAGAAATGATCTACCAGCGCTATCGAGCACTGGAGCCCGGGCCCGGTTATTGCCACTGGCCGGTGAAAGACTGCTTCGATGAAGACTACTTCAAGCAAGCCACTGCGGAAGAGAAAGTGCGCAAGTATCGAAAAGGTGTCGCTTATTTTGAGTGGGATGCCAAAAAGAAACGTAATGAAGCGCTGGATTGCCGGGTCTATGCCTTAACAGCTGTGCGGATATTGCAGCAGCATCGGGGGCTGAATCTGGAACAGTTGGCCGAACAACGACCTGAACCCGATATTATGGCCGAAACAGCAGCACTGATTGAACAAAAGCCTCGATCCAGACGCGCTTCCCGCAGTTCCTATCTGAACGGATAAAGCATGATTACAGAAGCCGAATATATCGCGCTCAAGCGAGCTGTGCTGTTGCGTGATACGCGGACAGTTGAGTTTGAAGGCCGCAAAGTGGAATACAGCAGTTTCTCCGAAATGGAAAAGCGCCTGACCGCCATTGAGCAGGAACTGGCCAAACAGAATAAACGTCCCCGGCAGTACGGCATCTGCAGCACCAAGGGTATTTAACGGGAATGGGCTTCCATATAACGCCTCAACAAATGATTGATACGTGTCTGGTAGCCTTGCCCCTGACCTTTAAACCATTCCAGGACATCCGCATCCAACCGGATAGTCACAGGTTTTTTGACAGGAACCGTCAGTTCGGCCTCGTTAAAAAAATCATCATCCAGCTCAGGAAGATCGGAGGTGTCTATATCCTTATCTTCCATTTTTGCTAAACGATCCCAGTCAGTAGCTGATGTTTTCTTCATAGCGTCGCATCTCCCGTTTTGTGGCTTTACGTGCAGAAACGATTCGAATCCGGTCTCCTGTACGCTCGGTATAAACAACAACTCCGGTCAGGGAGTAAATCAAGCCAATAGCCGTCCAGCGTTCTTCACCATAATCCGTTCGGTTATCAGCTCGACTGAGCATGGGGTGGTTGAAAATATCAACCGCATCCTGAAAGTCGATTCCATGCTTCTGAATATTGACCCTGTTCTTGTCCTCATCCTATTCAAATTGCATGGTTGAGCCTGTATGTACATTTGTACATACAAAATAGCATAAAGTTCCCGGATGAGCCCAATGAATATCAAAATGCGGATGGCCAGCTGGTTATTACCAAAACTGATCAACCTGGCCTACACCTCCGCAGGCCACGGTCGCCGGGCTGTGAGCTGGATGGCACCCAGTACCGGGCCAACCTCGGGATTGACTGGTGATCTCGGTACGCTGATCAACCGCAGCCGGGCAGCCTTAAGAAATGACCTCTGGGCGGCGGCTGGTATTAATAAGCTGGTGTCGAATATTGTTGGCACGGGCATCAAACCGAAAAGCACGGCTGATGACGATCAATTCCGTAAAGCGCTGCAGGCCTTGTTCCTGGACTGGACCGATGAGTCTGATGCGGATGGCGTACTGGATTTTTATGG
>NZ_CAMZOG010000207.1 GCF_947331445.1 Parendozoicomonas sp. Alg238-R29
GAAACCTTTTTCCGGGAATCCCGCAAAGGACAGCGGGGGTTGGGTGCTGAAGCCCGCAAACGAGGTGGTCGATCCAGACGCAAGAAAAAGCCGTCGGAGAATGCCAGTGAAAAGTCAGGAACAATCAGAAAAATTCCCGTCATGGTGGCCTGCGACCGTCAGCAACATGTAACCGATGCCGTTCTCGAACATGTGAGTAACGATGAACTCTTCACGCAACTGGCAGGACGGATTTTACCAGGCAGCACCCTGTGCACGGATGCTCATCTGTCCCATGAAAAACTGGCAGACCAACTCAACGTGACGCTGAAAGAGCTGGTCACTACGGCAGGCCAGTATGTGCGAGAGGAGGTTTATCACATTCAAACGGTCAATGCTTATCACAGTGAGCTCAAACGTTGGATCAATGGTTTTTTCAAAGGCGTAGCAACGAAATATTTATCGCGCTATCTGGGCTGGAAACGATTTTTAAAGACACATATCTTCTCGGAAGAGAGTTTTTTAGATCAGGAAGCATCCCATTGGCTCAACCCACATTTATTGTGAACAGAGCCGGGTGTGTATCTATGCGCTATCAAGCATAAGCACATATGATATTGATGCTGTAACCGGAACGTCTTTCCGTCGTTTGTTTTTACAACATTATTTGCAGTGGTTAAATAGCTGTCCAGAATAGAGACTCTGGCGTGAAAAATGCCTGTTCAATGTTGACCGGTCTCAGATTGAATAAGTTGGCTTATGAATATTATCCCCCGTGATCTTTTACGAAACATATTTGAAGCGGCAGTCGCATCAGCTCAGCCCGACCAGTGTGTGCCTGCTTTTCTGCCAGCAAAACCGAAAGGGCGAATGATCGTTATTGGTGCAGGTAAAGCGTCTGCTGCTATGGCGAGAGCTGTGGAAGATCATTGGGGAGGGGAACTCGAAGGGCTAGTTGTTACCCGCTACGGCTACAGTGTACCTTGCCGTAATATCGAAATTATTGAAGCTGCCCACCCTGTACCTGATGCCGCAGGGGAAAAGGCAGCGCAGCGTATTCTTAACCTTGTTTCTGACCTCACTGCGGACGATCTGGTTTTATGCCTGATTTCCGGAGGTGGTTCAGCGCTTTTGCCTATGCCTTTTGACGGGTTGTCTCTGGAAGATAAGCAAACCATTAATAAAGAGTTGTTACGTTGTGGTGCCACTATTTCTGAGATGAACTGTGTCAGGCGCCATCTTTCCATGATTAAAGGTGGTCGGTTAGCGGCAGCCTGTTACCCAGCTAAAGTTATAAATCTGCTTATCTCTGATGTACCGGGGGATGATCCAGAAAATATCGCTTCAGGCCCAACTGTTCCCGATAACACCAGTTGCGCTGACGCACTGACGATTATTGATCGCTATAAAATCAAAATTTCACACGCTGCCCGAGCCGTACTGGAAAGTGGCGCAGGGGAAACTCTGAAGATAGAAGA
>NZ_CAMZOG010000208.1 GCF_947331445.1 Parendozoicomonas sp. Alg238-R29
CGCCCGGTGCGGACCCGCATGCCGGGTGGTGTGGGGAGGGCTGAAGAAAAGTCAGCCCTTACCCGATTTAGCTGCTGTTTAAAATGAATCAATACCGCTGTTTATAATGTAACCAAAAATTAATACTGTGTATAAAAAAAATGAAATTAGAAAGTTAGCTACTGCAAACAATAATCTTTTTAAGGTAAAAGAAGATTCTTTGTAATGTTTAATTAAAAAAAATGTAAAAGAACTAAAAGCAACTATTTGGATTGAGAACCAAAGGTTTTCGTCTAGCCCCAAAGCATATGGTGTGCTTTTGTTGATTCTTATTAAATAATCAACGACTATTTCACAAATCAATATAGTTGTAAATGTCAACCAAGCCTTATGAATGTTCTTTAGTATGATCATTTATTCAACCTTGGTCTTGGTTTGCTTGGGCAGATAGGTGTGAAATATGTTTTTGGTATTTCTTTATCGTGTCCGATATCTATGCCGTCAAAGTTTTTTAGACCAATACCACCAGAATGTTTAATGATGCTTTGAGCCCAACTGTTGCTGTTATATCCAAAACCACCAGTTGGATATTTTACACGACCCATACTTTGATTTATTGAGTAATAATTAACTAAGTTTAGTAACTGCCTTATTCCATCGATATTGTTAGACTTTTTGAAGCGGACTTTAGATATTTGAGTATCAAAGTCTGACTTTAATGTTGATATTCGTTTAGGCTCAAAGAACTCTAGGGTTGCCTGATAATCACTTTTTTCAAAAAATTCAACTACAAGATTTCCTCTATTCTGTGCCCCAATAACATATCCGATTTTACTGTTCCCTATATTTTTAGGGAGAACTCTACTTCCCAGTAGTTTAGCCTCAGGGTGAGAGTTTCCAGATAGCATAATAATTATAAATTGATGCGTGCCAACTGCAAAACCAGCTAAATCTCTTGCTGCTAAATAAACTTCCATGTTATTTCTCTGTTTTTAGTGTTTCGCTTAATAATATTTTATATATGTGGTGGAGTACAGTACGTACGAAATTGGGCTCCTCAGGGATATCTGTGGGTAAACAGGAGCGGATTTTGAGATAAAAGCACCAGCGGCTGACTTCTGGTAGATTTTTTGTTTGCCGACAAAAATAACAAGAAGAACCGCTGATGCTCCTGAAAACTATCCTCAATAAAGTCCACAAACTCAAGTCGTTTGTTTATCAGGACGTCAACATCAGCTCCTATCAAGGAGCCGAAGTTCTCAATGTTACGGTTGTCCAAGAAAGAACAGTCACGCCCTTTGTTCTGGTTGCCTGCAGGGCAATTGCATCAAATAGGTACCATCGAGCCACATAATTTGTAGTAGTCTCTGATTCCCATTTATCAGACTCGTATTTCAGCATGGAAGCCCAGCAGTATCAGCCCCTGACAGCCTTTCTCGCCAAAGTTCCTGACCCTCGCTGCGAAGG
>NZ_CAMZOG010000209.1 GCF_947331445.1 Parendozoicomonas sp. Alg238-R29
TGTGTTTATCATCGATGGTAGTATCTATAACTATAAGTTTCATTCTTTCTCGATTGTTTACTCGAACACATAACGCCTCAATAAGGGGCGCCGTAGGCGTCCCTCTTGATTGACTTGTTAGAAGTAAATTACTCCAATCTAGGAGCGATGATTTTATGCAAGTATTGAAGTAATGCAATTGAAAGATAGATCAGAAAAACAACGGCAATACCACTTAGTATGACTTTAAAAAAAGTAAGATAACTTGAACTCCCATTAATATTCTTTGAGTTGTACTCGCTAAATTGATATGAAGTTGTTCGCGTGAGGTTACCACCAGAAACGGTTATCTTTTCAAAGTTTGGACTTGATAATAAACAATACAAATAAATACTATCTTGCTTATGTAGTGTCTCCAGCGTAAAAGTAACAAAACTACTTTTAAATTCATTATTTTTATTGAGATGGTTAATTGGTTGTGTTTCACATCCAACTATTTCTGACACTCCAAAATTTACACTGAATTGTATGTCTTTGGCGTGATTGTATGATTCGTTTTTAAACTCAACAAAAAAAGAAGAGTCAAGTTCTGTATTTATTCTTGGCAAGGTGATTTCTTTCACATTAACTGATGTCGTATTTTTACTCTTCTCTTGAGTTGCTTTTTCAACTTCCTCTTTTTTTAATTCTTTCTTGTCGTAGTGAATATAAAGGGTCGCACCGGCAGTAATAATTGCCGCGAGAATAGCACCAAATAAACCGTATTTTGCGATCTTAGCTTCCAATTTACTCCATTCTCCTTTTTACTTCTAACGCCTGCATTAAGGGCGCCGAAGGCGTCCTTTGCATGCTCTTGTTGTGCGCACCTGGCCGGACGGGATTTACCGGCGCTGGCGGAACACAAATTTGGCGATTTACTGAGGTAGAAAATGCCAGCTGGCAAACCCTACGTTTTGTTAATGTTTGGCACTGACCACGCAGCTACTGGAAACCTTTGCTGCCGGGAAACACAGAAGCTTTGCTGGCGTTGCACGAAAAATATGAGCACGTTACCACTTGCCAGCTGCACTGACATTGAGAACGTGAAAATATTAAAGCTGGCATTGCACCGGGAACAAACGCAAATATTGAAACGCCAGCCCCACGAAAAGTGAAAAAGGCAGGCTGGGAATTGAAACCCCAAATGTTTGTGCTGGCATAACTCGGAAGCAGCCCGAAAGATGTTTGCAGAATAAATACGTTGAAAGTATGAACTTTCAGGATTTGCACATGGCAAACTCCAATGTTTGATTGCCAGCTCCACAAAACTCTTGGTTGTTTTTCAGGAAAGCACAGACCGAAACATTAATATTTGCACATTGACGCACAACGCCTGCTTAAGGGGCGCCGTAGGCGTCCCATTTGAAGCACTTGTTACACGGCGGTTGCTACCCACTGTGATTGT
>NZ_CAMZOG010000210.1 GCF_947331445.1 Parendozoicomonas sp. Alg238-R29
GACCGTCGGTCGCTGCCTGAGTTTACACTCCTTCCCTGTGTCCGTTTCCGGTCAGCAGAGAGGCCGCGAATTATACGCCCAAAGACGCCTGCGTCAACAGGTGATTCATAAATACTTTCAGAAAACTTCTCAACCAACACCTGAATAAAAAGGCTCATTCAACTCAATTCATCCAACAGGTGTTGAGTGTAGGTAGACACTATAAATAAGCGAGGAAGCTGGCTAGTTATTTTCACCTATAAAAAAAGCAGCCCTGACAGACTGCTTTTAGACAACCACTCAAAACTCACTAAGCACCCTTGGAAGATTTACTTCCCACATGAAAGATTCCTAACAAAGGGCCGGAACATGCGTATATAAGGAAGACAACAAACAACACTCTTGGAGGGTCTGAAAATACAACTGCAAAAACGAGCACCAGAGCAATAATAAAAATGAATGGTACACGACCGCGAAGGTCGAGTTGTTTAAAGCTATGATAACGGAAATTGCTGATCATCATTATACCGGAAAGCCCGGTAATTAATGCCGCAAGAAGAGCGACTGCAATTGAGCTTCCATCCACACCAAAATCACTAAGCGACCACACAAGGCCAGCAACCAGTGCTGCAGCACTTGGGCTATTCAAACCTGTGAAATAGCGCTTATCCGCCGTATCGGCCACGGTGTTAAATCTTGCCAAACGCAATGCTGCACAGGCTGCATATATAAAGGCTACCATCCAGCCAATCTTTCCGAGATCAGAAAGCGCCCAGCTAAAAACCACTAATGCTGGCGCAACACCGAAAGAAACCATATCGGAAAGGCTGTCGTATTCAGCACCAAACTTACTCTGGGCATTAATAAGACGGGCCACCCGACCATCAAGCCCATCAAGAACCATAGCAACGAATATTGCTATCGCTGCGGCACTAAAATCAGGCTGCTCAGCTGTAACACTGACAATGGCATAAAATCCGCAAAAGAGAGCTCCCGTCGTCAGGAGGTTGGGTAACAAGTACACCCCCCGGCGCTTTACCTTCTGCCCTCCCTCGGCCACTTCTTCCACATGCTCATCAACGGGTAGCAATCCATCCACTGAAGATGAACCTGATTTGTCCTGTTGCTCATCCATTATTATTAACCGCCTTTATATAAGACTACGCCACCTTACCATGATTATGCGGCAATCACGTATCAGCTATAGCACAGATGACTTATTTGAGGGGCTTTCTCAGGTTGGCTGAAGAAAGTGAGGGGTTGAAACAGAAATAGCCTTCAGGCAAAGATTGATTTGAACGGATCAACTTTACTGAAGGATCAGTACATGTCTGCAACACCCTCACTCCGCCCTATGTTCTCATTTCTTGGCTGGGTAATCGACCATATAGATATCGACTGGGATAATTCCAGCGCAACGGTTTATCTGCGCAGAGATGG
>NZ_CAMZOG010000211.1 GCF_947331445.1 Parendozoicomonas sp. Alg238-R29
GGGCGCTTTCGGTTCATGATTAATTATGCGAATACTTTTGTTATCTGCCTACGATGCGGTGTCTCACCGTTACTGGCGAAAAGGACTTGTCGAACAATTTCCTGAACACGACTGGACGGTTTTAACCCTCCCTGATCGACACTTCAGCTGGCGCTTGCGGGGTAATAGCCTGAGCTGGGCTATGGGCAAAGAACGGGAAGTTCTGGAGCAACCATGGGATAGAGTCATTGCTACATCCATGGTAGATGTGTCTTCACTGAGAGGTATGGTTCCTTCTCTGGGGCAAGTACCCACTATCATTTACTTTCACGAAAACCAGTTTGCTTACCCTCGCTCCGGACATCAGGTGTTCAGCCCTGTTGAGCCGCAGCTGCAAACTATTTACACCGCACTGTCTGGGGAGAAACTGGTGTTTAATACCGAATATAACCGCCAGACTTTTCTGCAAGGGGTAAGAAAACTTCTAAAGAAACTTCCGGATCATGTGCCTGCCGGAGTTGCAGATACCATTCAATCCCGCAGTTCGGTTTTGCCAGTTCCTTTGGCCGAAGATATTCCGGAGGTAGTATCTGAAAGAACAGAACATTCATTTCTTATTGCCTGGGCCGCTCGGTGGGAATATGACAAAGGGCCTGATCGTCTACTGACTATTTTGCGGGGGCTGGAGAAAATCGGGATTGATTTTCAGCTGGCTATTCTTGGGCAATCCTTCCGCAGGCAACCACCAGAATTTGGACTTATAGAGGAAGAGTTCAGCCATCGATTGAAGATTTTTGGTTATGCAGAGTCCCGTGAAGATTATCTACAGTGGCTGCAAAAAGCGGATGTAATTTTGTCCACATCCCGGCACGAGTTTCAGGGAGTCTCTGTTCTGGAAGGTGTTGCCTGCGGTGCTGTTCCTGTTCTGCCGAATGAACAATCCTACCCTTGTCTGTTTGGCCAGGAATATCTGTATGACGATGAGCAACAGGCTGTTCAGATGATTATAGAAAGGGCTCTGGAGAAAAAGGAAGCTCGTCTGTGTGCCCCCGATATGTCTACTTTTTTGTGGCGAACAAACCGGGATGCTTATAAAAACATTCTTGAAGATGAATATCTCATGTTGCGCAGCCACAAATGATCGCAGTTGCTCAAACAATGCTCCCAAAGCCGTCATATAGATCTTCGCCCTAAGCTGAAAGTGGTTCATTTTCAATTTCGGCGATAGCGTTTCCAGCCAGAAGGCTGAGTCAATCGACAAGAATACAGGGTTGCTCTGCGTCTTCACGGTATGGGCGCGCGTAACTTCAGTTATTAAGCAGTGCTAGCAGCCTGTCGGACTTAAAACGTCAATCAAGATAGAATCGAACATCCAGTTGCAGTGGCGTCAAGCTCTATGAATAAATGGATATTCAAACCCGTTG
>NZ_CAMZOG010000212.1 GCF_947331445.1 Parendozoicomonas sp. Alg238-R29
CGTCAATTCCCCTTGGTGATCAAAAACGACAAAGTCGCTTGGTAGTTAAAGTACGACAAAGTCCCTTGGTGTTAACAATTTTATCTGTAGAAGTTTAGATCTGATCTGACAGTGCCCTATTGAAAAGCTGAGGGTTACCGGCTTGAGTTGTAAGTATCACGCAAACAATTCAAACCAAAGGTAACCCTCAATGATTGAGCATAATCAGCCTGCGATTAAACACAAGCTTGGACTTCTCGAATTAGCTGATCAACTCAGAAATGTTTCTCGCGCCTGCAAGCTTATGGGCGTTTCCAGAGACACCTTCTACCGTGTTCAAACAGCTTATGAAGATGGCGGAATAGACGCACTGCTGGCCAAATCAAAGAAAGCGCCCAATCCGAGAAATCGAGTAGAAGAACATGTCGAGAAAGCCATTCTTGATATGGCTCTGGATAACCCGGCCAAAGGCCAGCTTCGCGTCAGCAACGATTTGCGCCAAAAGGGTGTGTTCGTGTCTTCCAGCGGTGTTCGCAGTGTTTGGCAGCGCCATAATCTGGAAACGTTCAAGAAACGCCTCAAAGCCCTGGAAGAGCACGTGGCCAGGACTGGTGCAGTTCTCACAGAAGATCAGCTCAGGGCGCTTGAGAAGAAACAGGAAGTCGATATAGCTGTTGGAGAAATTGAGACAGCGCATCCCGGCTATCTGGGGTCTCAAGATACGTTCTTTGTTGGCACGCTGAAAGGCGTTGGGCGTGTCTATCAACAGACCTTTGTGGACACCTACAGCAAAGTAGCTTGCTGCAAGCTCTATACAACCAAAACGCCAATCACAGCGGCTGACTTGTTGAATGACAAGGTGATGCCGCTGTTTGCAGAGCATGAGGTGCCGATGCTCAGAATGCTGACCGACCGGGGGACTGAGTTCTGCGGTAAAGTCGAGCAGCATGACTATGAGCTGTATTTAGCCGCTTGTGGTATCGAACACACCAAGACGAAAGCGCGGCACCCTCAAACCAATGGGATCTGTGAACGATTCCATAAAACAATCCTGAATGAGTTCTATCAAGTGACATTCAG
This sequence comes from Parendozoicomonas sp. Alg238-R29, assembly GCF_947331445.1. Classification (GTDB taxonomy): domain Bacteria; phylum Pseudomonadota; class Gammaproteobacteria; order Pseudomonadales; family Endozoicomonadaceae; genus Sansalvadorimonas. Next base: position 1,060 of record NZ_CAMZOG010000212.1, read on the forward strand.
GAAAAAGATCTACACTGACATCCCCCAGCTCCAGAAGGATTTGGATGCATGGCTGGTTGAGTACAACACCCAAAGAACCCATCAAGGGAAAATGTGTTGTGGACGGACACCGATGCAAACATTTGAAGACGGCAAGCTGATCTGTAAAGAGAAGCAAATAGCCCGAATCTGATCTGACGATACATACGACTCAATGCCGGTAAGTGTCAGATCAGGTCCCGACTTCTACAGCTTATTCTGTTAACACCAAGGGACTTTGTCGTACTTTAACTACCAAGCGACTTTGTCGTTTTTGATCACCAAGGGGAATTGACG
>NZ_CAMZOG010000213.1 GCF_947331445.1 Parendozoicomonas sp. Alg238-R29
GGCAAACATTGTCGGGCTGCATTTGAGTTATGCCAGCAAAGATATTCGGGTATCAATTCCAAGCTAACTTCAAAAGGTTTCGTGGAGCTGGCGGTTAAGTTTTCAGTGGTTTTACTCGTGCTATGCCAGCTCAATTATTTTCAGGGTTTTCGTGGCTCTTGCAGCTGGCAATAAACATTGCTGTTATTTCCAAACGTGCAACGCCAGCACGAGCTTTGAGTTTGTCTCAGCAAAGGTTTCTAGTGGTTGCAAGGCTTTGTGCAAAATGCTAAAAGAACTAGGGTTTGCCCGCTGGCAAATCTTACCTCAATAAATCGCAATTAATGTGCAACGCCAGCATCGGTCAATCTCGACCGGCAAGGCCGCGCACAACAAGGCGTTGGTGTTCGGCAGCAAGCTGCCTGGGACGCCTTCGGCGCCCCACAACTTGGCGTTATGTTTCACGAGGAATCATCGAGTATGCTCAAATATTCAGACCTTTTTGATTTAGAAGTTATGAACTACTTAGGTGATTATCAGGACTTTGAAGTATCAAACATTGATAAAGACACCGACTGGATAACATTAACTCCAGACTATCCAATTGAAGTCCTTGCTGGTGAAGGTTCCGGCGGTGTTTATGTAGTCTATGGTGAAGGCGAAATCGAAAAACGATCAATATTATTTATTTCATCTGAAGGGCAATCAGGAAAGATCGGAAACAACCTTTCAGAATTTATCGCTATGATTATTGAAATTCCATATTGGTTTGACTTGCTTAAGTTTTCAGGTGGTGGTCAACTATCCGAAATGAGAAAAACAGCACATTTCATGGTTGCAGAGTTTGATGAGGAGCATCCTGATTACAATAAAGCTAAGACCAATTTAAAAAGTAAACTGACTCTTCCAAATATTTCAGACCCAATTGCCTTGCTTCACTCTTGTATGCAAAGTTCTGACTGTAAGGTTCTCGCTAGCGATGGTTGGGAATATGAGTCTTTGTTCAACACATTTGTTTCATCTGACAACACAACGTGGAAGTGAAACATAACAAGTCATTCCAGCTGACGCCTACGGCGCAGCTGAATGAGGCGTTGTGCGTCGGGGTGAATATATTAATTTCTCGTTCCTCGTTTTTCCCGAGAAATTACTGAGAGTTTTGTGAAGCTGGCAATTAAGTTCTGAGTTTGTTTGGGGAATTCTGAAGGTTCATTCTTTCAACGTGTTTCTCCGGTAAACATTGTCGGGCTGCATTTGAGTTATGCCAGCAAAGATATTCGGGTATCAATTCCAAGCCAATTTCAAAAGTTTCGTGGAGCTGGCGGTTAAGTTTTCAGTGGTTTTACTCGTGCTATGCCAGCGCAATCATTTTCAGGGTTTGCGTGGCTCTT
>NZ_CAMZOG010000214.1 GCF_947331445.1 Parendozoicomonas sp. Alg238-R29
ATAACCTGCACTGGGTACTGGATGTTTCGTTCTCCGAAGATGCTTGCCAGGCTAAAGCGGGAAATAGTGCTGAGAACTTATCGATTCTCAGGCGTATAGCATTGAATACGATCAAGAAAAACAAAGGTAATAAAAGCATTAAGAGGCACCGGAAAATAGCAGGCTGGAACCATGAGCATTTGGAAATGCTTCTTTGCTCTATCGTACTAGATTGATGCAATCGCCCTGGGGACTAATTGAAAGTTGTTCCTTCTCAAGTCCTAATACTATTTTGTGTAATTTCAGAGACATTACGCAGCTCACAACTGCGGTTCCAACGCCAGTAATAACTATGATTGTTATGGCAATTTGTGATTGCATATTCTTCTCTATAAAGTCAATTCCTGAAATGAAATCTAGGGCGATCGATATTAGGAATAGAAATCCTAATGAATTAAATATGCTTATCTTGTTTTTGTTTATGTAATAAGCTGATTCAAATATTATTCTTGTTGATGTCATTTTTTTATTTATGTTGTGAAGTGTTGAGGTTGAGGGAGCGGCTAACGCCTGCATGTGGGGCGCCGCAGGCGTCCCAGGAGCGAAGCGACGAACACCATGCTCTTGTTATGCGGTGTTATTGACGACCTCTAAGCTTTTGTAATAAACCTAGCCAGAATGATGAATTACTTATAAGCCATAACCCAATTATTAACTGGAAAAGCAAACCTGCAGGAAACATAAAACTTTGCATGTACAGATCAGCCGGTTGAACTAAGAATGATAATGACCTTGGAAGTTGAGCCAGAGCTGTGACAATGAAGTATATGCCCGCGACTTGCAGTATTAGCTTTTCTGTGGAGTTATTTAATGAATGCGTTGTTTTATTATCGTTGTACGATAAAACAGAATTTGCCGTTCTATTAAGAAAAAATGCTGAAATTAGACCGGTAATCAGTATTGAAGAGACAATTGTAATATACCATCCTGTATTAATTTGGTGATTTGTGTACTGCTCTACACTTGCCAGAAGCATAATCATACTAGCAGCCTGTCGGACTGGCCCGTCCATTTGAGTCCTTTTTGATCATATCGGCCTACAGAGCTCATATCTGCCTTCAGAGGTCACTTACTCAAACAGAACGCCAGCGTAACCTCATGAGACAGTGGCTGACTACAAGCCAATAAAGCACCAGAGCCAGCCATTTTTTATCATCGACTTGCTTCAGGTTGAACATTCGGCGCAGGTTGAATGTCAGGCAGACCAGATCCCACTCTTTCGAGACCACTTCCAGTCCCCGCACCAGGAATCGCCGATATCCCATTGCCTCCTTCTGTATTCCGAAGGTGGGCTCTATCGTGCATTTTCGTCGGCTGTAGATGGC
>NZ_CAMZOG010000215.1 GCF_947331445.1 Parendozoicomonas sp. Alg238-R29
GAAAAACGAGGAACGAGAAATTAATATATTCACCCCGACGCACAACGCCTGAATGTGGGGCGCCGTAGGCGTCCCAGGAGCGAAGCGACGAACACCATTCACTTGTTAGGCGCTATTTGATGTTCCATGTAATCTCTAAATATGAAGCGAATTGCACTATTTCTGGATCAACTGAAAATGAACCTTCGTACATGAAAGACTCAATTTCGGAACCTTCGCCAAGGACGTTTATAAATCCTCGAGATATTCTTAGGCTTTCTTCTGCTAATTTGAATCCATCAGAATCTTTTAGTTGAACTGTGATAGCGTTGTATGAATCATAATCTTTTTTCTTACTGTTAAACCACTCCAGATTGGTTTTGTCTTTTGTGATGTTACCACTCTTGTCTATTAACTCAATAACGGGTTTGATGTGCATGTTATAAAGTGCTTTTGAACCCATGAATTTGATTTTTGTATCGACATCTAGTTTTTTAGAAGAAATTAGGGTTTTGTACTTGAGAGTTTGTCCGATTTTCAATGGAGCAGGAATGTCTTCTTTTAGTCTGACGAGTTTCTCTCCATAAATTACAAAAGCTTTGCTTTGTTCTTGATTGATTAGGTACGTTTTACTTCCAACTTTTTCAATGGAGATTTTATCTTTATCTAGTTCACACCCAACAAGTAATAAAGAAACCAAAGGTACTACATACCATATTTTCATTATCTAACTCTTCATTTGATGGTGACTGGTTGCGCCTAACGCCCCCATCATGCGCCGCCGGAGGCGGTCGCATGGATGGGCTTGTTAGGTGCATCTTATTAGGATGGCTGGCATATTGGAGTTACTGTATAAATAGTTGGCTCTGTTTTCCAGGCTGCACCAGAAATTAAATCTACGGGAATAGTAATTATTCCAAAGTCGATTAGTATTCCTAAGAGAGTAGTTGGATCAAATGATTCACCTGTTTGAACTACTAAATCTTCACACCCTTTTTTAGTTACTTTGATAGTGTGTGTATCGCCACGTTTTACTTGTGCGATCGCATCATCAAAGCCACGTTTTACACCATCAACATAAATTAGTGTGCCTTTTTCGAGAGAATTTACTGTAATAGTATCCTGAGTGCCTTTAATGGTTGATGCACAACCAGTCATAAGAGCAGAAATAGCTAGGACAGTAACAGCAATTGTTTTTTTCAATTTAACCTACCAAGAGAATGTGTGTTTTATGAGGCGTGCGCTTTTTACCATAAAATTCTTCCAGATTCTATGAGTAGATGCTTTGTAACTCCTGCACCTAACGCCTGCATGTGGGGCGCCGAAGGCGTCCCAGGAGCGAAGCGACGCACACCATGCACTTGTTATGTGATTT
>NZ_CAMZOG010000216.1 GCF_947331445.1 Parendozoicomonas sp. Alg238-R29
CTGTCGACCGTTTCCAAGCGCACGCTCATCTCTCCTCAGAAGGAAGGCATCGATATCACGCTGGATGGTGCGATCGGGAATGCCTTTAACCCGCTGGCTACACCGGGTTTTGAGTTGCCAGACGGCCGCTATGGTTCCTTCAGCCCGACGGCAGGTCGTCACTATTATGTGGTGGCCAATGACGAAGGCTCTCAGGAAGAAACACAGCCTCCTGAAGAGACCAGGCCCCTGATTGTTAGCAATCCGGTCTTTACCGAGTTCGGCAATTTCACCAGTTCGGATGATTTGATCAATCAACTGGGATTACAGACAGACAATATCCAGCGTCGTCTGGGTGATGGCGTCTACGAAACCCGGCTGGTACGGGATCTGGTCGCCCAGGCAACAGGCAATCGTTTTCTTGAACCTGGTTTTGCCAACGACACGGAACAGTATCAGTGGTTAATGAACAACGCGGCAGCCAGCCAGAGTGACCTGAATTTAACCCTGGGTGTCGCGTTGTCTGCGGAACAGGCCCGCCAGCTCACCAGAGATATTGTCTGGCTGGTTGAACAGCCCGTAGCCGGGAAGAATGTCCTTGTGCCTGTGCTTTATCTGGCAGGCGACAGTAAGGTTCTACAACACGACGGTGCCCTGATAGCCGGTAACACTGTTGAACTGACCGCCGGGGGCCCACTGACCAACAGTGGCGGCATTCGCGCGTCTGAAAATCTGATAGTGAGTGCCGGTCATACACTGTTAAACACAGGGACTCTGCAGGGCATCGAAACCCTCGAAGCCACGGCAGCCGGAGACCTGGTGAACCGGGGCGGCCATATCAATGGTGGCCGGGTGACGTTGAATGCCCTCACCGGTGACATTATCCATGAAACGGTGATTGAGCAAACTCACAGCGACAAACAGTTCCGCGGTGCCAGTGCCAATATTCGTACAGAAATTGGTGACACTGCCAGCATTACCGCCGACACCCTGGCACTGAATGCCGGTCATAATATTGAAGTGACCGCAGCTCACATCAAAACCACGGATAACCTGACTGCTATTGCCGGTGAAAACCTGATTATCAGCAGTGGTGAACTGCGTAGCCGCGCAGGGGCGGGCGGCAAGAAAAGCCACTATCTGGACGATAAAATCTGGAACAAGGCCAGCACTATAGACGTCGATGGTGATGCCAACTTCAATGCCGGGAATGTGGCTGCGGTACAGGGCAGCCAGATTAGCGCAGAGGGCGACCTCACCCTGCAGGCCGAAAACGGCGTAGCCATCGTTTCAGTTCAGGACTCTGCGGAATTCAG
>NZ_CAMZOG010000217.1 GCF_947331445.1 Parendozoicomonas sp. Alg238-R29
GTGTTCGGCAGCAAGCTGCCTGGGACGCCTTCGGCGCCCCACAACTTCGCGTTAGGTTTCAATCATAATTCGAGTTCTACATGAGCAATAAAAGACATCCGTTAATGCCGGATGAAACAATACATAAAATATTGATATCAACGACAAGCAGATTGATCGGTAGTTATGAAAATGATGACATATTAATATCACATGCATGGCAGCATTTCTCTAATTCAAATGGACTTATGCGTGAAGAAGAAAATCCAGTTTCTCGGTCTGCATTTGTTCTAGCCTTTAAAACAGAAGGTTATACAAAAGCTGCCGGCGTTGTAATCCCAGATTATTCATATATCGGAGATATTGTCTGTTCATTGTTATCTGTGCTTTATGGGAAAAGATTTGATTCTCACGGTCTTCTTGAAGGGAGCGGATTTTACAATACACCAGACCTATCGGCATATAATAATATTTGCAATCATAAGCTTCCCTTTAACTCACACACTGCAAGGCGGTGTTTTAATGTTCCTCTAAACTTAGAACACTTTAAAACCTTGGAGAAATTGCTACTAACTCAAGATATAGATCAGGAATTCAAGTCAAAGCTATATGCTGCGTGCAAATTTTATACTCAAGCAATACAAATATGTGAAACTGAACCTGAAGTAGCTTATCTACACCTTATTACGGCAGGTGAAATCATCTCAGGTCATTATTCATATGAGCAAGATGAAGTTTTAGATGCAGTAACTCTTAAGCATCTTGCTGAAATACGTACTCATGTGCCCAACGGTGATAAAATTGCACGTCATATATCAGGTAGATTACTCTCAATTAAAAAGAGATTTATTAAGTCACTTGTATCATTGATTGGTCCTGACTTCTTTGACCAAAGAGAAGTATCAGGGGAGTTCGGGTATTTTAAAAATGATGATTTTGAAAAACGGGTTGGTGCAGCATACGATCTCAGAAGCAAATATGTTCATACTGGGTCACCGTTTGGCGGCTGGATAAAGCCAAATAGCAGATTAGATGATGTCCAGCTTGGAAAACCTGTAGTACCTGATAAGGAATATGCAAAAACACTTGCAATAGCACCAACATTTACGGGACTTGAAAGAGTAATTCGATATTGTCTTTTAAAGTTTATGTCAAACAATGGTCTGGCAGAATTATCGAATATCAAGCCAGAAACCTAACAAGTGGGTCCAGGTGACGCCTTCGGCGCACCTGACCCAAGCGTTGTGCGTCGGGGTGAATATATTAATTTCTCGTTCCTCG
>NZ_CAMZOG010000218.1 GCF_947331445.1 Parendozoicomonas sp. Alg238-R29
ATTGCCGCCTTGTATAAATCCCGCTGGCAGATCGAATTGTTCTTCAAGTGGATCAAGCAGAATCTGAAGGTCAAGCGGTTCCTTGGGCGCAGTAAGAATGCTGTAAAAATACAGGTGCCACAGCACTGATTGCCTACCTCCTGCTGCGTCTGGCTCAGATCACAACACCCTGCAAAATATAAGGTGTTTATGGAACTCTACGAGAATCAATAAAAGTACAAAACAATCATGGACACTCGAAGATATCAGGAAGGCAAGGATTTACTGCGCCTTCCTGTTATCACGATCAGCCTCCCAAAGACTGGCTGGTAAGATTCACCCCATCCACAAAGATATTCGAGGAGCTGTCGACATGGTTTTTGCGACAAACGGCTGGTAAGTACTTTTCTGGCACCTTCAAATTACTGGATACATGATACCCACAGTGCCACGTTATATTTGAGCCGTCGTAAGTAGGAAAAAGAATGATACGTCCATCACTGGGAACATCCGCTGGAAATCTGGAGCTTTCCAGAGAAGCCTGTATATGGAAGGCTACAGAGCCTGCTGTTCCTTCCCAGCAAATAAATTGATCCACATATTCACTGGATGTTGAAACAAAAGCCTGCCCCAAATCCGAAGCGCAGAATCCATTCAAGGTTCCGCTGACCGCATAGTACTCGGATGCATCAATAGAAGTTTTTTTAATAACCGGTATCACTTCACCAGCAATTGCGGACCGGGAGGTATAATCCTGATAGGCGGGAATAGCGATAGCTGCCAGAATGCCAATGATCGCAACTACAGTCATCAGCTCTATAAGGGTAAAACCTGAGTTCTTTTGGGAATCCATTTCCCTGCCCTGTCAGCAAAGTATTAATCTAAAAATCTAGACCATACTTGCTTCATTGACAGTCATTCAGGCAGTTGCAGCAGTGAAAAAATACAAAAACGCGATTCTCCCGACCCTTGTGGTCAATATGTAGCCACGATGGGTTACGACTATTTTTCGACGATTATTTATTAGTACCTTAAAACGATACTGTTTTAAGCAACATCACAAGCACCAAGCAACTTCATAAATACTCCCTCACACGTCACCATTCAACCAGGCATCTTTCTGATTACCAACCTTCGTAAGTTCGCATAGAGAACTGTACCGGGCGTCTCCTGCCCTTTACTTGGAGGATGCAGTCATGAGTAAAAACCTTGTCCAGTTTCAGAAGGTCGTCGCCACAACGGGGATCATCGCATCAGGACTCTGTCATGCTGGACTCA
>NZ_CAMZOG010000219.1 GCF_947331445.1 Parendozoicomonas sp. Alg238-R29
CTGGAAAATGATCCACGGGTGGACTGGAGCCGGGTACAGGAAATTCATGACCAGTGGGATTATGAGAGTGAGGGGCTAGCGCCAGCGGCTTCTATTGTTGTCGCTATTGCCGTAGCTATTGCGACAGGGCCGGGTGGTTTTGCTTCTCTTGGTTTTGGCGCTGGTCCCGTTGGTGCAGCCTTACAGGCGGGTTATACCGCCCTCGCAAGTCAGGCGACGATCAGCACCATTAATAATAAAGGTGACTTAGGCGCTGTTTTCGATGAACTGGGATCCAGTGAGTCTATCAAAAGTATTGCAGCGGCTATGGCCACAGCTGGCCTTGTGCGAGGTGACCTTGTTCCAAACAACAGCCTCTGGAACATTGCAAAAAATATCACTTATCAGGCAGCTGTAAAGTCGACGATTAACACAGCAATTAACGGCGGTAGTTTAGGGGATAACCTAGTTGATACCCTGCAGCAAATGATTATACAGCAGGCCGCCGCCAGCGCTGCCAATGCTATTGGCGGTGCAACTGCCTCTGGCTCCCTTGAAAATATTACTGCTCATGCTGCCTTAGGGTGTATAGCAGCCAAAGCTGGCGGGAAAGACTGTGGTAGTGGTGCAGTAGGTGGAGCGATAAGTGCAAGTATCGCACCTACTGTAAATGAAACAATTAACAATGACATTGTTCTTACTAATGAAGAGCGAGCACTGATTGTCGGAATATCTGAACTATCTGCTGCCATTGTTGCTTTGGCTGTGGGGAAAGACCCTGATGTCGCTGCTACCGCAGCTCGAAATGAAGTTGAAAATAATTATCTGAGTCATTGGCAGCAGGCCCAAAAGCATGAAGAACTAGCAGCATGCAAGACTGATTTTTGCAAACACAAAATAAATATCGCCTGGGGGCTAATAGATGCTCAACAGGATCTGGGAGTAATTATTGGTGTTGGGGGAGGTATAGGGTTATCAGCCTATGAAATGGCTGAGGGCATTGCACTCGTTGTAATGAATCCCATTGATACCTTTAATGGTCTCAAAGCCGTACTCAATGATCCTGAAGTTAGAGCACAATTAGGTGCTGAAATTGTTCAGAGCTACGAGCAGCGAATTAACACTCTTGTACAAGCTCGTGAGGATGCCGGTTGGGATGGGTCGATTACTAACGGAGTTGAGTCTGGAAGGCTTGCCCTGGAAGGCTCTGTTCACAATAAATGTGGGTTGAGCCAATGGGATGCTTCCTGATCTAACAAACTCTC
>NZ_CAMZOG010000220.1 GCF_947331445.1 Parendozoicomonas sp. Alg238-R29
CAATCATGAATCTGTTCAAGGCCGGTTTCCAGTTCCTGATCGGCATAGTCCATTTCTTGGATGCATCCATGATCGCAAGGTAGACCACCTTTCTGGCAGAGTCATCCGTAGGAAAGACTTTACGCTTACTGGTGGCCTTACGAACGACACTGTTGAGTGACTCTATCGCATTGGTCGTATAGATTGCCTTGCGAATATCCTGAGGGTAGTTGAAGAGCGTACTCAAGTTTGTCCAGTTGTTATGCCAGGATCGGCTTATTTGAGGGTACTTGTTATCCCACTGTTCTCCAAACTGCCCCAAAGCCTGCATAGCTTCTTCCTCGGTGGCGGAGTGATAGATCGCCTTCAGTCCAGCGGCGACGGCCTTGTAATCCTTGTAAGGCACGTATTTCATGGAACTTCGTACCATATGCACAATGCAGAGCTGTATCTGGGCGCGAGGAAACGCGGTATTAATAGCATCAGGAAATCCCTTAAGGCCATCGACACAGGCGATCAGGATATCCTGGACACCACGATTCTGTAGTTCTGTGAGCACACTCAGCCAGAATTTGGCCCCTTCGTTTTCTGAAATCCACATGCCCAGAAGCTCTTTCTGCCCGTCCATGTTGACGCCCAGAGCCAAGTAAATGGCCTTGTTGATGACCTGCTTATCCTGCCGAATTTTAACGACAATGCAGTCCAGATAGACGATGGGGTAAATGGCATCAAGAGGTCTGGATTGCCACTCTACAACCTGCTCAATCACGGCTTCCGTGACTTTGGATATCAGAGTTTCCGAGATGTCGGCGCCATACATCTCCTTGAATGTGGCGACAATATCTCTGGTCGTCATACCCTTGGCGTACAGGCTAAGGATTTTGTCGTCCATTGTCGTGAAACGGGTTTGACGCTTTTTGACGAATTGAGGGTCAAACGTTCCATCACGATCACGAGGAGACTCGATTGAAAACTGGCCGTCTTCGGTCTTCAGCTTTTTGGAGGTTGAGCCATTACGCTTGTTACCTGTGGGGCTGTGGCTGTTTTTCTCGTAGCCAAGATGGTCGTCCAGCTCAGCGTTGAGTGCAGTTTCCACAGTGACTTTGGTGAGCATCTGTCGGAAGTCGTTTAAATCACTCTCAGTTTTTATGGATTTGGCAGCTTCTTTAGCGAAGGCTTCAATCTGCTTGATATCCATGTTTGCCTACCTCAACCTGAATAGGTTTCAAGATAGGCAGAAACACAGTTTTATCTACAGTCTC
>NZ_CAMZOG010000221.1 GCF_947331445.1 Parendozoicomonas sp. Alg238-R29
TGGGACGCCTTCGGCGCCCCACAACTTGGCGTTGTGCGTCAATGTGCAAATATTAATGTTTCGGTCTGTGCTTTCCTGAGAAACAACCAAGAGTTTTGTGGAGCTGGCAATCAAATATTGGAGTTTGCCACGTGCAAATCCTGAAAGGTCATTCTTTCAACGTGTTTATTCTGTAAACCTTTTTCGGGCTGCTTCCGAGTTATGCCAGCACAAATATTTGGGGTTTCAATTCTCAGCCTGCTTTTCTCACGTTTCGTGAAGCTGGCGTTTCAATATTTGCGTTTGTTCCCTGTGCAATGCCAGCTTTAATATTTTCACGCTTCTAAAGGTCAGTACAGCTGGCAAGCGGTAACGTACTCATGTTTTTCGTGCAACGCCAGCAAAGCTTCTGTGTTTCCCGGCAGCAAAGGTTTCCAGTGGCTGCGTATTCAGTGCCAAACATTGGCAAAACGTAGGGTTTGCCAGCTGGCAACTTTTACCTCAATAAATCGCTAATATTGTGCAGCGCCAGCTCCGGTAAATCCCATCCGGCCAGGTGCGCACAACAAGAGCATGGTGTTCGTCGCTTCGCTCCTGGGACGCCTTCGGCGCCCCACATGCAGGCGTTATGCCTTTATTACTCGCTGCGGGAAAAGCTAAAGCTAGAGCGGATTGTGCAAGCTGGTGTTTATAGATTTCAGAGTTATGTCCTTCGAGTTTTCGCCTACTGAAACGGCACCGCATCCCTCGGATTTTGTCCGTGTTAACGGCGGTATAAATCGTGCTAAGGTTCATCGTTTTCACAACACCAGCACAAACATTGAGTGTGCTGCCCGAAGGTCGGTCAGGCTTTAGTGTTTCATTTCAAGAATTATCAGTTTCGTCGGCAAAATCAGCCGTTAAAATCATTAAAAACAATCACAGTTTGCTGCAATATTGTGCAAGCCTGCAAGCAAGCATAACAAGGCGTTGGTGTTCGGCAGCAAGCTGCCTGGGACGCCTTCGGCGCCCCACAACTTCGCGTTGTGCGTCAATGTGCAAATATTAATGTTTCGGTCTGTGCTTTCCTGAGAAACAACCAAAACTTTTGCGGAGCTGGCAATCAAGCATTGGAGTTTGCCACGTGCAAATCCTGAAAGTTCATGTTTTCAACGTGTTTATTCTGCAAGCATTTCTCGGGCTGCTTCCGAGTTATGCCAGC
>NZ_CAMZOG010000222.1 GCF_947331445.1 Parendozoicomonas sp. Alg238-R29
TGTTTAGCAATGGAGTGCTTAAGGTCAGACTCAACCAGGTACATCCGGTTTCCATAGCTAAATGTATGATCATTGCGGATTTTTCTGTGCTCTTTCTGAACACAGATGTCTGCCAGGTTTACTGTTTCCGGTACAGGCCTGTATTCCGAAGAGGTTGTTTCAGGCTGAACGACAAGCTTTGTGTTCCAGAACTCAGGAAGAAATACGTTCTTGAGGTAGTCATTAGCTCCGTCCATATCCTGAATATTCTGTAAGCGAAGCTCGGGCACCAGACGATCCTGGAGAGTATCAAACGCGCGTTCTATTCGCCCTTTACCTTGCGGTGAGTTGGCAAAAATAATTTCAATACCAAGCTCTTCACAGGCTCTCTGCATTTGTGAAAAATTGCAGCGTTTGGGGCCGCCAAAAATCCCTGCTCGGTCAACGTATAAGGCTCTGAACAGGCCTTTCTGGGTGATGATGTTCTGCATGACTTGCATGCAGGCTTGGGTTGTTTCAGATTCGAAGAACTCGGCGTATATCTCACTGGTGGCATCATCAATGATGGCCACAAGGCAGGACTTCTTCTCGCCAAACCAACGATGTGGACTGCCATCCATTTGGAGAAGCAAGCCAGGGGATGCCATTCTCTCACGTCTCTTGCGCACAGATGACCGGCGACGTTTTGCACGCTTAACATGATGGATGTCGTGTGCCCAGTTTCGCAGTGTTTCTCGTTTCACTGAGATGCCTTCGTTGCGCTCCAGAAGCTCAGCCAGATGCTGCAGATTGGTATCGTAGTACTTGTCCCGTATCAGCGACTGAACCTGGTTCTTCTGATCGTCAGGAATTTTGTTGGAGGGCTGTTTGCCGGTATTACGGTGAATAACAAACTGTATGCCTTCCTCAAGATAGCGCTTTAGATAACGCTCAATTGTTCGGTGAGATTTTTGAAGTATCTTGGCAGCATCAGCAACACTCATCTTGCTCTGTGCCACCTTGGAAATCACATCAACTGTAAGCTGGGAACGGGAGTCCATGACGATCATCCTTGCGATCTCCTGGTGCATACAAAAGCACTGAGAGAACCACTGTTGAAATAAGCTCGTCAATTCCCCTTGGTGATCAAAAACGACAAAGTCGCTTGGTAGTTAAAGTACGACAAAGTCCCTTGGTGTTAACA
>NZ_CAMZOG010000223.1 GCF_947331445.1 Parendozoicomonas sp. Alg238-R29
TCGTTGGCCACTGGAACTATGGTGAGGCCAGCCTACTTCCCCTGAATAAGCATGGACGACCAGCAAAAAGCTTGTTCAGGCTGGGCATGGATATGCTACGACGAGTGTTGAACAATCAGTGCTCAAAAAACGACCAGATCGGATTCCTGACGATGCTTCAGGTTTTGTCCCGTACATAGGTATGAGACTTGCCTTTGATAAGCCAACAATAATAATTAAAGATGATAAGACATCATATTCTTTTGATACATCCCCGATAGAACATCTTGAATACCCAAGGGATCTGAGATTCACAAAAATAGTTGAATTCAAGAAAGCACTTAGTGAAAAAATTAAAGCAACGCTTAAAAAATCAGAAAAAGATCCAAGCTACACAACCTTTCTGGGTCACTTTGGTACCTTTACGGTAGCAAAGCTAGACACAAAAGAAGTTTCGAAAGAAGACTTCATTATTGAAGAACTAAAAGACCTGAAGAAAAGTGTTCAACGTCAGGAGATGATTAACAGTGAACGTATCCACATGTCATCTCCTTCAATGTATGGGAAATATCCACCTGATAGAACATTCATGGAGATGCGTCGAGCAATCAAAAAAGTTATTGGAAATGAATTCCCTGAATGCAGTTCTTCAGATATAAATAAACCAGAATTTAAAGAAATAATTTTCCACCGAATAATGGATAATGAAAGAGTCCGTAAATTTTTCGCAGGACCAGAAGAAATGCAAAGTGTCTTCCAGGATGCCTATGCTAATGTAGCAGCATAAGCAACTAACAAGTGAATGGTGTTCGTCGCTTCGCTCCTGGGACGCCTTCGGCGCCCCACAACTTGGCGTTGTGCGTCGGGGTGAATATATTAATTTCTCGTTCCTCGTTTTTCCTGAGAAATTACCGTGAGTTTTGTGAAGCTGGCAATTAAGTTCTGAGTTTGTTTGGGGAATTCTGAAAGTTCATTCTTTAAACGTGTTTCTCCGGCAAACATTGTCGGGCTGCATTTGAGTTATGCCAGCAAAGATATTCGGGTATCAATTCCAAGCTAACTTCAAAAGGTTTCGGGGAGCTGGCGGTTAAGTTTTCAGTGGTTTTACTCGTGCTATGCCAGCTCAATCATTTTCAGGGTTTTCGTGGTTCTTGCGGCTGGCAA
>NZ_CAMZOG010000224.1 GCF_947331445.1 Parendozoicomonas sp. Alg238-R29
AACTTGGTGAGAAATATTAGCAGTGAGTTTGCGCTATTAAAAACAGATTCCCCGCACGCATCAACAAATATAAGAATATCACTATTTTCCAAATCCATTAAATCTTTGTCATTTAATAAGTGGATGACAGAAAATATGGCTTGTTGAATAACAAAATGATCTGAACGATAAATTCTGCTTTTAAACTCACTACAAACCATAATAAAATCTTGTATATTCCATTTCTTTTTATCTTCGAGATTGTTTTCTTTATATTGAGATAATATCGCTGTTGCGATTTTCTCTTGTGCATCACACATCTTTTTAAGTAGGGTGTTTTTAGTCTCTCCTTCTGGAAGAGAGTAGCCTTCTGTTTGTTTCAGGCAACCTATACACGCCGCTAGTGTTGATAAAGTTATTCCGTTCCAGGAATTCATTTCTGTTTGTAACGAATCCTTTACTTCCTCTGCAATTGCTTTTAATGCATCGAATTGACCTTCGAATATTAGTGTTTTTCTTTTCAACATGGCAGCGGCAGTAATGCTTAGCTGGTAACCATGGAACTTGCCTAATATCTCATGATTTCTGAACGCTACGATTATGCCTGCAATACGAGATCGTACATCATCGATTTCCTTGTAAGAATCCCGAGTGCGAATAATATTACATAAAGTAGTAAGTTTACTAATACTGCAAGAATTTGTCAGATAAGAAGAGCATTTTCGTAGACACTCGATTATGATTTTTTCAAGAAAATCCCGAGAATCATCATCCAGATGTTTTTGTAGCTGATGAGCCGCGTTTGCGATCATTATGAGACTATCGAAATTTTTAACATAAAACGAGGAGCCTTTCTGGGTTCTACATTTAGAGAGGAGATCTAACAAGAGATCTCTATGTTGTAGATCTCTCAGTCTACTTGCATAGAAATCGATATTTATTATTTCCTCGTCCGTCCACACGTATGCTGGCTGATATACTGGGTTGTTACGCAGGCCGGAGGGGGGCAGTGCTTTTGATGGCAGTGAAACACCAACAGGGGATGATTTTGGAAAGTGCTCTACATTTTTTTTCGTGGTTCTTGCTCTCGAAGCCTTTTTATCAACGGTCGTTGTTTTT
>NZ_CAMZOG010000225.1 GCF_947331445.1 Parendozoicomonas sp. Alg238-R29
GAATGGCACTTACTTAAGAGCTAACCAGTTGTTTTAATTGATGAAAATCAGTCTGTTGATAAACTGGATTGCGACCAAGCCATCCAACTTATAACAGAACTGATTTTCATGCGTAGTAATAGCAAACAAGCCTTCCGACAACAACAAAGATTACAAACATATGCAGCCAGCACCACCGTCGATACGTTTTGTCGCTTGCTGGAAACTCCCGACATGGCAACAACCCTGCCTGCGCACAGAGAGCGTATATACCCACCCATAAAAACCTTGTCGATGTTCATGGCGCAAGCTCTGGGGACAGATCGTTCTTGCCAAAATGCTGTGAACAATCTGGCTGTGCATAAAGCCGTTCAACATTCCCAACCTGTCAGTACTTCTACGGGAGGATACTGCCAGGCCAGAATGCGCTTGCCTGTTTCTCTCATTTCCAATCTGGTAAGCCAGTCGGGGGATCTTATGGATCAGCAGGTGCGAGAGGCCTGGAGATGGCGCAATCGCCGAGTGCGCTTGATTGATGGAACCACTGTCAGCATGCAGGATACGGCCCGTAATCAGGAAAAATACCCACAGTCTGGTACACAAAAGCCGGGGCTGGGTTTTCCAGTTTGTCGTGTACTTGGCGTGATTTGCCTGTCCAGTGGGGCTGTTCTCAATGCCGCCATTGGCCCTTGTAAAGGTAAGGGCTCTGATGAGCAATCCCTGCTGCGTAAGGTCTTTCCCACATTCCAGACCGGCGACCTCGTGTTGGGAGATGCCTTTTTTGGGACTTTTTTCCTGTTGGCGTCTTTGGTAGCCAACGGCATGGACGGTGTTTTTGAGCAGATGGGTGTCCGCCGCAGAGGAACAGATTTTCAGAAAGGGCAAAGCCTCGGATCAAAAGATCATATTATTCAACTGACGAAACCAGCGAAGAAACCCGATTGGATAACGCAACAGGATTACGACAGTGCACCGAATGAATTGGCAATTCGTGAACTGCACACCGGTGGTCGCACGCTGATTACCACACTGCTATGCCCGAAAATTGCACCCAAAGGTGAATTAAAAAAGCTTTACAAAAAACGCTGGCAGATAGAAGTCGACTTCAGAGA
>NZ_CAMZOG010000226.1 GCF_947331445.1 Parendozoicomonas sp. Alg238-R29
TTGGCTACATGGCAGCACGTACGTGCCCAATGCCAGAAAGGCTTCTTAAGCTGGCTGACTTACAGTGGTAATCAGGAGAAACTATAGAAAAGCTGAAGGAGGCCAAAGAAAATGCCAAGAGTAAATATGGCAGGAGCATGCTTGCTCAATTAGAGCAACAACTAGAAGTCTGTCGTGATCCTAAAGTTATTTATGAGCGCTATATTACAAACGGGAATTACCGGTCGGCAAGCTCCTGCCAGTCAAAATTCAATAGACAGCAACTTTCAGACCAAGCCAGGAGAATGCTAGACACTCAATTCAGTAAAGCACTAAAAGCGGGGCAATTAGATGCAGCAAAAGCATGGCATCAATTGGGAGCCATATTAACCAATGAAAACCTGGGTGAATTTGTCACAGCAAAAAACTGGAGAGCCATCAAAACTGTGCAAGAATGTAGTCTGGAAATTCCTCAGCAAATACAAACTCAGCTATCAAATGCACTGGTAAATGCTATGTATCAACAGGAATTAGACACAGCCAGGTTATTGTTTGATATGGGAATAAGAATCCCCGAAGATAAGGTTGATAGCCTGCAAGCTTTACTTTTCACGGCTGCTTCAACGGGTAATTACGACATGGTATCTCAATTGAATCAATGTGGTTTATCAATAGGTTCTATAACCTTGAATGTTTTGAATACAGCGATTCAGGGCATGCAACAGCTACCAGAAATGAGGGTGGTAGTTGCACAGTTGCAACAGCTAGTAGTAAAAGCAACACCTCCACTTGAACAGCCGGAGAAAAAAGCTGGAAGTTCAACAGAACAGCCTCAACAAATTGCAACAGTTAATCATGAGCAAAAGATTAAGGATCTAATTGCTGCAGTAAGAAAAAAAGATAAAGATGAAGCACGGAGGATAATGAAGTCACAAGGATTTACACTCAGTGAACCAGTCAAAAATGAGATAATGGATATAGTCAGGGACTGGACGGCTCTGTTCACAATACATGTTGGTGCATGAACTATACTTCTGAGCACCGGCTTCTGTCGTGTAATTGGAACCATCGTCATGCAGCAAACACAATTCCAAGAGTTCCTGAA
>NZ_CAMZOG010000227.1 GCF_947331445.1 Parendozoicomonas sp. Alg238-R29
TTCAACCCCTCACTTTCTTCAGCCAACCTGAGAAAGCCCCATAATTGTTGAGAACTTCGTTACGAGCTGCACCAGTAGCAGCACTAACATCTTTACCTGTAACTAGCGCAGATAAGCCTGCGGCAAATTCAGCAATAAAAGTAACTTTTCTCACTTGCTCTTTGGAGCCTATCCACTCAGCAGCTATTGGCGCTACTCTTGCGCTCACAGCTCCACCCAGAGCACCACTCCCACAATCATCGCCACCCGCTTCTGCTGCCACGCAACCTAAAGCAGCATGTGCAGCAATATTCTCCAATGAGCCTGAGTCAGTAACTCCACCGATAGCATTAGCGGCACTGGCAGCAGCTTGCTGGACAATCACCTGTTGCAGTGAATCCACCAGATTATCGCCCAGGCTGCCACCATTAACGGCCGTATCAATAGAGGCATTGACAGCTGACCGGTAAGCAATATTTTTGGCAATACTCCAGACATTATTGTTCGGGGCGATATCTCCTCTAAACAGGCCTGCTGTGGCCATTGCGGTTGCAATTTTCTTTACGGAATCACTAGAGCCCAGCTCCTGCATGACGGAACCGATGTCGCCTTTATTATTGATCAGACTAACGGAAGCCTGGCTGGCGATAGACATATAGGCTGCTTCCATCACAGTAGCGATTGTGAGTTCAGCTGCAGCAGAAGCTCCAGCAGTGACAGCTACACCAGCGGCTGTGGCTTCAGCCAGCGCTGCTGCATAAGGTCCAGCCACAAATGCTACAGCAATAGCAATCACCGCCGCCGCAGGCCCGGTCAGCCCCTCACTCTCATAATCCCACTGGTCATGAATCTCCTGCATCCGGTTCCAATCCACCCGTGGATCATTTTCCAGCTGGGTCATCCAGGCCAGTTCCGGATTTTGCGACAGCTGTTTAACACTTTCCTGCAGGGTTAAGCCTTCAATACCCTTGAAGTCCGCCTCAATGCGCTGGGCGGCAATGGTGAGCTCTGGGGTAATGATTTCGGTGTGTACAACGGTTTCATCGGTGCGGCCTTCACCGCTCGACTTCTGCCAGACTGTCCCGG
>NZ_CAMZOG010000228.1 GCF_947331445.1 Parendozoicomonas sp. Alg238-R29
GGCTCTGTTCACAATACATATTGGTAGCATGAACTACACTCCTGAGCATCGGTTTCTGTCGTATCATTGGAACCATCGTCATGCAGCAGACACAATTCCAAGAGTTCCTGAAATCTCTCAGTACATTGTCCCCTGAGCAACTGACATGTTTGCACACAACCTTACCGCCATGCCCGAAGACGCCAGAGGTTACGGGCAATAGTCGTCTTCTTGAACGTCTCAAATATTACTTTGATCAGCACCCGCGCTGTCCTCACTGCACCGGTGAATCCATGACGCGCTGGGGGCAGAACGCTGGTCATCAACGCTACCGCTGCAACGAATGCGGGCGTACCTGCAATGCATTGAGCGGCACGCCCTTGGCTCATTTTCGTATTCGTGAAAAGCTGGATGCCTACCTGTCCTGTATGGAGGGAGGCACCACGTTACGCCCGGCTGCTGCCGAATGTAACGTGTCCCTGAAAACATCGTTTTATCTCCGTCATCGCCTGATGGCAGTGATTGAAGCCGACACAACAGGTCAGCTGTCGGGTATCTCAGAAATGGATGAAACCTTTTTCCGGGAATCCCGTAAAGGGCAGCGGGGGCTGGGCGCTGAAGCCCGCAAACGAGGTGGTCGATCCAGACGCAAGAAAAAGCCGCCGGAGAATGCCAGTGAAAAGTCAGAAACAATCAGAAAAATTCCCGTTATGGTGGCCTGCGACCGCCAGCAACACGTAACCGATGCGGTTCTCGAACATGTGAGCAACGATGAACTCTTCACGCAACTGGCAGGACGGATTTTACCAGGCAGCACCCTGTGTACGGATGCTCATCTGTCCCATGAGAAACTGGCCGGTCAACTCAATGTCACATTGAAAGAGCTGGTCACGACGGCAGGGCAGTATGTGCGAGAGAAGGTTTATCACATCCAGACGGTCAACGCTTATCACAGTGAGCTCAAACGTTGGATCAATGGTTTTTTCAAAGGTGTGGCAACGAAATATTTATCGCGCTATCTGGGGTGGAAGCGATTTTTAAAGACACATATCTTCTCAGAAGAGAGTTTGTT
>NZ_CAMZOG010000229.1 GCF_947331445.1 Parendozoicomonas sp. Alg238-R29
GCGGCAAGTACGTAGGCAAACTCCGTCCTGTAAGTTTCGGCTATACAAGCGACACGATAATGTCATTTGCTGCAGTGACGGATGGCACACTGCAAATTGACAATTCAGTCTGAACTAATAAGAACTACTGAGACTGTCTTTATGAAACCCCTGTTATATGCGATGTTTGGAGTGCTTACGACAAGTGCAGCTTTTATGTCCCCCGCGGTATCAGCAGCACTTAACGATTCACTCTCCCCTGTTGGCGCCATTTTGTCTGCAAACAAGGACGGTTCCATTCCCGAGTGGAATGGCGGTATTACCCAACTTCCAGAAGATTACGCACCCGGTAACCAGCACCCAGATCCCTTTGCTGAAGACACAATCAAAACAGTAATAAGCCAGAGAAATCTGGATGAGCACAAGGGTATGCTGAGTGAAGGTGCCTTGGCCCTGCTGAAGGCAAATCCTGATTATAAGATCAATGTTTATCCCAGCCGCCGCTCGGCCTCTTTACCCGAACGCATTTATGAAAGCAGCAAGAAGAATTCAGAAACGGCAGAGCTGACTTTCCGTGGCAACGGTGTTTCTGGAGCAACAGCTGGTATTCCATTTCCGGTACCTAAGAACGGTCAGGAAGCTATCTGGAACCACACCATGCGTTACCGTGGTGAAGGCTTGAATTACACTGGCCACCGAACCACTGTTCAACCCGACGGCACTTATACTCTGGCCAAGCTAGAGAGAACAGTGTTCTTCAATTATGGGCGGGCAGATATTTCCCAAAAGAAACTGGCCAATACCCTGTTCTATTACAAGCACAATGTTTTGAGCCCGATTCGTAACGCCGGCACGGCTCTTCTGGTTAAGGAAACAATTGACCAGATCAACGCGCCCCGAAAAGCCTGGCAGTACACCCCAGGTCAGCGAAAAGTACGCCGCCTGCCAAAACTGGCCTATGACGACATCATGCCAGATACCGGTGGTATGCTGACTGCCGATACTGCAGATATGTTCAATGGTTCTCTGGACAGATACGACTGGGAGTTGCAGGGGCGTCAAGAGT
>NZ_CAMZOG010000230.1 GCF_947331445.1 Parendozoicomonas sp. Alg238-R29
CCATCTCTGCGCAGATAAACCGTTGCGCTGGAATTATCCCAGTCGATATCTATATGGTCGATTACCCAGCCAAGAAATGAGAACATAGGGCGGAGTGAGGGTGTTGCAGACATGTACTGATCCTTCAGTAAAGTTGATCCGTTCAAATCAATCTTTGCCTGAAGGCTATTTCTGTTTCAACCCCTCACTTTCTTCAGCCAACCTGAGAAAGCCCCCTTTTTATGGAAGCCGGTTTTTTAGAATCTGCTCAAGTTTTCAGATGACTTCAATATTCTCAGCCTGAGGGCCTTTTTGGCCTTGAGTCACATTGAACTTTACACGCTGGCCTTCAACCAGAGTACGGAACCCGTTACCAACAATAGCGCGAAAATGGGCAAATACGTCAGGTCCGTTATCCTGCTCGATAAAGCCATATCCCTTGGATTCGTTAAACCACTTTACAGTGCCGGTAGTTTCAGACTCTGCCATCTCAATTTCCTGATTTTCTATTGATTGTTCAGCAAAACATATGGTTACGGTTCATATGATTACTGGGTTAGAGTTTTTCTGTTTTATGAAAGCAAAACGAAGAATAAATTCAAATAACCATTTGATCAACGCCCATGGGTTTAAATGTCTTAATCAACCCAATATTCTGCGCACTTTTTTAAAAACCCAATCTGCTTTCATTTATAAACATGTGCATTTTATTACCCGCTCATAACATCAACCAGCTCTCTGTACCATTCAAGCAAAACATTTACACGATCGTGGAAGAGAATTTGATTTATAACATTTCCTCTACAGAGTCTTAGTCGTAAGATATTGAAATCAGGTCACAAAATGACCCGTTCCTATTCATTCGGAAAGAGCATGTTATGTCATCCGCAGTACAACAGCGCGTTGATTCCATCCGGGAATAGGCTCTGTTCACAATAAATGTGGGTTGAGCCAATGGGACGCTTCCTGATCTAACAAACTCTCTTCTGAGAAGATATGTGTCTTTAAAAATCGCTTCCACCCCAGATAGCGCGATAAATATTTCGTTGC
>NZ_CAMZOG010000231.1 GCF_947331445.1 Parendozoicomonas sp. Alg238-R29
GGTGTTCGGCAGCAAGCTGCCTGGGACGCCTTCGGCGCCCCACAACTTGGCGTTATGCGTCTGCCTCCCCAAAATCACCGAGTTGTTTAGAGAGAATAGAAGTTGAAAGTTTCCGAACTTACATTAGATGCTCTTAGACCTTTTATTACAGGAGATGATGCGCCTGTTGAATACATGTCAGGACCGAAAATTGTTAATTTTTTTAATTTGTTTGGCATCAAGGATGAGTATTCTAAAGATGGATTACCAGGAAACGTGTCAAGGAATGAGTATGCTCGTATAACACTTGGAAAAGTTAATGGAAAACCAGAATTTAAACTCCTAATAGAAGCATTAGTGGATAGTCGGAAAGTCGAGAACCCAGATGAGATTGTTGATTTCATAAGAGAGTTCATAAAGCATGACGGGTATTATCTAGAAAAAAATGAACTTGGGATTTACAAAGTTTCTGGTTGCGAGCTTGATGATCCTATTGCGATTGAAGCTCATTTTGAAGAAATAAAATCGCAAATTATAAACAGCATCAGGAATGCAAGATTCTTTATCTGGGTTGCTGTTGCATGGTTTACTGACAAAGATATTGGCAACGAGCTGAGAAAAAAACATCAATCTGGGATAAATATCAGAGTCATAGTAAACGATGACTATACAACTCAAAAGCATGGATTGGATTTTGCATCAAGGGGAATAGAATATACAAAAATCAGCCCTGAATCCCCTTGGGGTAAGAAAATAATGCATAACAAGTTTTGCATTATTGACTTGTATACCGTAATACATGGTTCGTATAACTGGACAAGTAATGCACAATACAACAAAGAAAGCATTACCATCACAGAAAATCGTGACGTAGCAGAAGAGTTTGCTACACAATTTATACAGCTCAAAAATCAGAAAGACGCATAACAAGTGCTTCAAATGGGACGCCTACGGCGCCCCTTAAGCAGGCGTTACCCGCGTTTGGTGTTCCAATATTTGCCGCCTTGCCCTTTCATAATTGTCCGAGAGAAATAAATTCTGTGG
>NZ_CAMZOG010000232.1 GCF_947331445.1 Parendozoicomonas sp. Alg238-R29
GCAAACAGGATAACCAGCCGCTGACTAAGTTCGTCTTCCCACAGAAAATTAGCCAGGTCCCAGGCTTCACCAAACGCCTCTGCCGATAGATGGGTAGGATCAAACCCCAGAGCTTCCACCAACTCCCGGTACTCACCTTCCCGCCATTCGGTGTAAAAGGTTTTTCCCCAATCTTCAAAAACACTGGTACGGACTGTTTTGAGTGCGGTTTTACCCAATCGCTGTATGTGTTTATTAATGGAGATAACATCATGAACATCATTGGCCCACACCAATAAAGAATGCCCGGCCTCTGCAAGCCCTGCACCAAAACGCCCGGCATGGGCTGCGACTTTACCAATATCAGATCGTTGTTGATGTTGTTTTTCAATCTGTGCCGCCTCAACTTTTTCGGCAGCAATAATCTGATTAAGTTGGATACGAATAGCGGAGTAGGTGCTATCAAGTTTCTTTTGGAGCTGGCCTCGCCCGGGATCAAGGGAATAGACACACAATGCACCACGAGACAGAAGCTCTGCCACTTGAAAGCGATAAGCTTGAGAACCACCAGAGCGATTCAGTGGTAACTCGCGTTCTATCCGGTCCCGCGAGCTGAAGTCCAGGTCAAACAGAAACCGACGCGCCCTGCTAGAATCTCCCAGCTGCAGCCTTTCATGACCTTCGAGATGTGAATTTGTTGTGAGAAGAAAGGCATCACCATTAAGACTCTTGATGGTGAGGTGAATGTCTGTGCGAACGCCGCAATGCACGATATCGATCCCTGATACATGTCTTTATTATTTCTATTGCCATGATTGAAACAGAAACAAACGACAAGAACCAGCCGGATTTTCTTTAAACAAATTCGCTCCGCAACCAGAGAAATTCATCATTTTTCTATAAAGATGCAGCCACCTCTCCTTCACGAACCCTAGACGACACCGTTTTAAAAACACGTGTATCTTGATGATTTAAAAGGGTTTAGAAACGTACCTCGAAATCCTCTCTG
>NZ_CAMZOG010000233.1 GCF_947331445.1 Parendozoicomonas sp. Alg238-R29
TACCCAATGTGTGAGTTTTCAGGCTGAGATCATATGTTCAAATTGCATGGGAGCACGGCCAGCCTGTATGTTCAGATAGACTCCAACAGTATATCCAAGAAGCTTTCTGCTCATTCGACTCGTAAGATGCCACAAGTCGCGGCAACGAATGCGCTCGATCTCAAAGTACTCTGCTAACTGACCAATCACGGTTTCGATTCTACGACGCACCCGCATCAGTAGTTTAACGAATTTCTTTGGCCGGCTGTCTTTCATGTTCTTTCGTAAAGGTGTCTGAATATCAATGCCCAGGGCTTTGCAGTCTTTCGAGAACTCTGGCCGGATGTAGCCTTTATCCCCAATAAGAAGGCCTGCAATTTTCTCTATGAGATCATAGGCTGCATCACGCTCATCAATATTCGCAGCTGTCAGTTCCATTGCAACGGGGACACCACGAGCATCGATTAAAAGATGTCCTTGGAAACCATAAAAATGGTGCTTTTTGGAAGCGCAATAACCAAATTCGGCATCTGCCTTGAATGATCTGCACCGTGCAGCTCTTGTCCGAACACAAGCTTCTACAGGGAAGCCATCAACAAGGTGTGTATCAACGGTGTCAGCACCGAGTTCATGAACAAGATGAGCGTGAATGGTTTGTTTCACCACCCACAGATTAGCAGCTTGTCTGGCAAACTGTGATCGAGCAGGCATTGCAGGGAAAAGTACTGTCCAATGCTGAGAAAAGTATTTCCATATAGCCATATCTGTATGGTGGCCTTGCCATTCGCCAACGATCTCCATAGTGATGACTTCACTGTCTGCCAGCTTGGGAGCAGAGCCACGCTGCCGCAAAGGTGTTGGGAATAGCTGCTGATATAAATCGTCGATCAGACAAAAGACTCTGGTGATAAACTCTTCAATGGGCATGGCCGTTTCCGTCTGGTGAAATTTGTTTGCACAAAAATATTAGACGGTGGTCATGCCCCCAGAAAAACTCACACATCGGGT
>NZ_CAMZOG010000234.1 GCF_947331445.1 Parendozoicomonas sp. Alg238-R29
ACCTGATTACCACCTAACCTCAGCCACGATTCGTAGACTAAACTGACGACACTGGTTTTCTTATCGAGCGAGGGCGACGTCATGCCTAAGAACAAAGTCCAGTTCCAGAAAGGCTTGTCCCTGCCGGCATTCCTGTCTCAGTACGGCAAAGAAGAGCAGTGCCGCGATCAGTTCTTCCAGTGGCGCTGGCCTGACGGTTTTGAATGCCCTCTGTGTCGATGTAAAGAACACTGCACATTGAAGAGACGTGAATTGTTCCAGTGCAATCGGTGCCATCATCAGACTTCATTGACGACGGGCACCATCATGGAATCCACAAAGCTGCCATTTACAACGTGGTTCCTTGCCATGTATCTGATGACTCAGACAAAGAATGGGATTTCCGCTCTGGAGCTATCGAGACAACTGGGGATCTCTTACAACGCCACATGGCGGTTAAAGCACAAACTCATGCAGGTCATGAAGGAGCGCGATGACAGTTCCCCTCTCCACGGGTACGTCCAGGTAGACGATGCTTATTGGGGCGGTGAAAAGCACGGAGGTAAGCCAGGGCGAGGCTCCGAGAATAAGCACCCGTTTGTTGCTGCCGTTGAAACCAATGAAGAGAACCATCCGCTCTCTATGCGATTCAGCATGGTGACCAGTTTCAGGAAAGAGGAGTTGGAACTCTGGGCTAAGAAGCATTTGAGCAGCCAAACCCAGCTTGTCATCAGTGATGGACTGGGTGCTTTCATCGGTATCGCTAATGCGGGCCATTTACATAAGGCTGTTGTCACGGGCGGTGGGCACGCATCTATGAGCAATGAACTCTTCACTTGGGTCAATACAATGATTGGTAATGTGAAGAACTCTCTCAGAGGCAGCTATCACAGCATCAATCCGAAACATTTGCCGCGCTACCTCGCAGAGTTCTGTTATCGGTTTAATCGCCGATTCGATATGGGCGCAATGATCTCAAGGCTTGG
>NZ_CAMZOG010000235.1 GCF_947331445.1 Parendozoicomonas sp. Alg238-R29
CCTGATTACCACCTAACCTCAGCCACGATTCGTAGACTAAACTGACGACGCTGGTTTTCTTATCGAGCGAGGGCGACGTCATGCCTAAGAACAAAGTCCAGTTCCAGAAAGGCTTGTCCCTGCCGGCATTCCTGTCTCAGTACGGCAAAGAAGAGCAGTGCCGCGATCAGTTCTTCCAGTGGCGCTGGCCTGACGGTTTTGAATGCCCTCTGTGTCGATGTAAAGAACACTGCACATTGAAAAGACGTGAATTGTTCCAGTGCAATCGGTGCCATCATCAGACTTCATTGACGACTGGTACCATCATGGAATCCACAAAGCTGCCATTTACGACGTGGTTCCTTGCCATGTACCTGATGACTCAGACAAAGAATGGGATTTCCGCTCTGGAGCTATCGAGACAACTGGGGATCTCTTACAACGCCACATGGCGGCTAAAACACAAACTCATGCAGGTCATGAAGGAGCGCGATGACAGTTCTCCTCTCCACGGATACGTCCAGGTAGACGATGCCTATTGGGGCGGTGAAAAGCACGGAGGTAAGCCAGGGCGAGGCTCCGAGAATAAGCACCCGTTTGTTGCTGCCGTTGAAACCAATGAAGAGAACCATCCGCTCTCTATGCGATTCAGCATGGTGACCAGTTTCAGGAAAGAGGAGTTGGAACTCTGGGCTAAGAAGCATTTGAGCAGCCAAACCCAGCTTGTCATCAGTGATGGACTGGGTGCTTTCATCGGTATCGCTAATGCGGGCCATTTACATAAGGCTGTTGTCACGGGCGGTGGGCACGCATCTATGAGCAATGAACTCTTCACTTGGGTCAATACAATGATTGGTAATGTGAAGAACTCTCTCAGAGGCAGCTATCACAGCATCAATCCGAAACATTTGCCGCGCTACCTCGCAGAGTTCTGTTATCGGTTTAATCGCCGATTCGATATGGGCGCAATGATCTCAAGGCTTGG
>NZ_CAMZOG010000236.1 GCF_947331445.1 Parendozoicomonas sp. Alg238-R29
GTGAACCGCCCGGTGCGGACCCGCATGCCGGGTGGTGTGGGGAGGGCTGAAGAAAAGTCAGCCCTTACCCGATTTAGGCCAATTGGGAAGAAAACGGATGGCGATATATGGAAACGCTGTGAAAGTGCTTGAATATGATCTCTAGTCAGTTTTCTAGTTCCATTAAGAATCATGGATACAAGACTCTTACCACCAATTTCTTCTTTGAGATCATCAGCCTTAAGCTGATACTGATCTATCAGTGTACGGAGAACCGCAGCGCCATCATCAAGGTTTTCGACTCTTTGGTTGAACTCTGCAAACTCTTCAGACTCGTCCTCCCAGCGCTCTATTGACACTGAAAGGATCTCGATCAAAGGAACATATTTGTCATATTCCTCAATGAGTTCATCCATTAGTTCAAGAGCTTTCTCGTACTCATCTTCATTGTGTATACGGCCAACAAAGCCTGCTTCAGAAAAAAGGTCAGTAGCTTTGGCTTTTATGTTAGAGAATCTCATCACTCAGCCTCCTTAGCGTATTTTTTGCACAATTTGTCATATTCTGCATGGGACACAATGTGCTTCACATACATCCGGTTATCTCGAAACTCGATAAAAGCAATAAGTCTTAGATTATTCCCACCGATATCGATGACCCACCATTTATCCCTATATTTGAAGTTATCCAAACTCGGGTAGAGCTCTTTGAGTTCACTTGGGTCATGAAAGTTCCCATTTCTCAATGACTTATAGACAGCTTCGATTGCAGCTGACTGGTTTGGGTATTTCTTTACTGCGTCATTGAACGGCTTTCTGGATATAACGTGCATAACAACCTCGAGTTCACTCTATGTGAACTCTAGCACGTATAGGTGTCGTTCACAACATGTGAACTTTGGGTGGGGGTGTTGCTGGGCCTAACGCCTGCATGTGGGGCGCCGAAGGCGTCCCAGGAGCGAAGCGACGAACACCA
>NZ_CAMZOG010000237.1 GCF_947331445.1 Parendozoicomonas sp. Alg238-R29
GTTCTCAGCACTATTTCCCGCTTTAGCCTGGCAAGCATCTTCGGAGAACGAAACATCCAGTACCCAGTGCAGGTTATTTTCGACAGCCCAGTGCTGGCGGCTAATATTTAGAACTTCTAAAGCCGATAGCGTTTTACTCATAATGTAAAAGCGCAGAGCAGTTGTGACTTTGCCATTGATTTGTCGATCACTCTGGACAACAGCCACTTGCTTGAGCCCCGGCCACTTGTGTGCAGTACGCAATGTACCGAGATCATTCATAACCCAGCAGCAACGGTGCTCTTTACGCCCATGACCAACGGTTTGAGACTCTGCAAATTGTCCTGGCTGAGACTGTTTTTCTGTCGCCTCAAATAATGAAGCAATGTCGTTATATAAGGTTTTCTGATTCCCTTTCACGGCCAGTACGTAGTCAGCCTCTTGTTTGACGCACTCTTCTGCCACTTTAGTCTGACAGCCCATGGCATCAAGAGTAATCAAACACCCCTTGAGCTCCAGAGCTTTCAGGAGTTTAGGGATAGCTGTAATTTCATTCGACTTTTGATCAACGCGCTCTTGACCAAGAACGAGGCCAAGTTGGTTGCTCCATGCACTGACCAGGTGCACAGCTTTCTTTCCCTGACTTTTAGAACCACGAATCGCTTTACCATCAATCGCCAGATGGTGACAGCCTGAAAGCTCCGTTAATGTTTGTTTCACCCAACCGGTAAAGCAAGCTTCAAAAGCAGCAGGGTCAAGTAAACTGAAGACTCTGCGAAACGTGTATTTGGACGGTATACCGCAGGGCAGTTCCAGAAAGGTGCGAAACCAATCTTCCTTACATGTACCAAAATCAGCTATGTCCTCCCACTCATCAGCCCCGCAAATCATTGCGCAGACGGCGATGACAAGAATATCGAGAAGATTATGGTCGCACATGCCTTCGCAGCGAGGG
>NZ_CAMZOG010000238.1 GCF_947331445.1 Parendozoicomonas sp. Alg238-R29
CCCTCGCTGCGAAGGCATGTGCGACCATAATCTTCTCGATATTCTTGTCATCGCCGTCTGCGCAATGATTTGCGGGGCTGATGAGTGGGAGGACATAGCTGATTTTGGTACATGTAAGGAAGATTGGTTTCGCACCTTTCTGGAACTGCCCTGCGGTATACCGTCCAAATACACGTTTCGCAGAGTCTTCAGTTTACTTGACCCTGCTGCTTTTGAAGCTTGCTTTACCGGTTGGGTGAAACAAACATTAACGGAGCTTTCAGGCTGTCACCATCTGGCGATTGATGGTAAAGCGATTCGTGGTTCTAAAAGTCAGGGAAAGAAAGCTGTGCACCTGGTCAGTGCATGGAGCAACCAACTTGGCCTCGTTCTTGGTCAAGAGCGCGTTGATCAAAAGTCGAATGAAATTACAGCTATCCCTAAACTCCTGAAAGCTCTGGAGCTCAAGGGGTGTTTGATTACTCTTGATGCCATGGGCTGTCAGACTAAAGTGGCAGAAGAGTGCGTCAAACAAGAGGCTGACTACGTACTGGCCGTGAAAGGGAATCAGAAAACCTTATATAACGACATTGCTGCATTATTTGAGGCGACAGAAAAACAGTCTCAGCCAGGACAATTTGCAGAGTCTCAAACCGTTGGTCATGGGCGTAAAGAGCACCGTTGCTGCTGGGTTATGAATGATCTCGGTACATTGCGTACTGCACACAAGTGGCCGGGGCTCAAGCAAGTGGCTGTTGTCCAGAGTGATCGACAAATCAATGGCAAAGTCACAACTGCTCTGCGCTTTTACATTATGAGTAAAACGCTATCGGCTTTAGAAGTTCTAAATATTAGCCGCCAGCACTGGGCTGTCGAAAATAACCTGCACTGGGTACTGGATGTTTCGTTCTCCGAAGATGCTTGCCAGGCTAAAGCGGGAAATAGTGCTGAGAAC
>NZ_CAMZOG010000239.1 GCF_947331445.1 Parendozoicomonas sp. Alg238-R29
AAAAAAGCGGGTAACAAGTGCGTGGTGTTCGTCGCTTCGCTCCTGGGACGCCTGCGGCGCCCCACACGCAGGCGTTAGGTTTCAGGAGTTCAACATCGAAATTTCATTACTAATTTTAGGTTGGCTATTGGGATTGTTAAGCCCAAGGATAGTGTCATCTATAAAAGATCATTATGAACGAAATTTATTTTTTAAGTCTGCCCAAGCTGAACTATTAGACTTACAATATCGACTTGCATTTGTCGAATTCATCCTTGCACAAAAGTTTGGGGTAATAGATAAAGAGCATCTCGCAGAAATAAGAAAAATAATTTTTGATTATGAATATACCGATGATGCTAAAGCAACAATCACCATTATTGATGCGATTTTAAAATCTAGTGATGATAACCTAGACGCTATCTCTCAAAACTTAAAAGCCGATTCAGGCTATGGATTAAATTTAAAAAATTATTCAACTCTATTCATTGATGCTAATGGCTCGAAGATTTCAAAACTTCCGAATGATATACAGTTCAAAATATATGACTTCAAAAACAACCTTAGTTTTTTAAATCAAGATATAAATCTGGCTAAGGAGTGTCATAAGCTAACATTTGATTCAGCTATTAGCAGCCACAATCATGCACGTTTAGTGAACGATATCAAATCGCAATATTCAGAGCTTCAAAAGTCCTGTAGAGCTGTAAGAAATAAAATACAAATAATTCTTGAGTCAAACATATAAAAAAGAAACCTAACAAGCGCATCATATTCGTCGCTTCGCTCCTGGGACGCCTACGGCGCCCCATATGCGGGCGTTAGGTTAACAAGGAAACATCTCCATTAATTTAAAATGAATACTTTAGAATTCAATACTTCGGACAGTTTTTCATAACCGCTTGACCATGAGAGAAATCAGCGAAAATAGAGGAATCTAACGCTCTGTT
>NZ_CAMZOG010000240.1 GCF_947331445.1 Parendozoicomonas sp. Alg238-R29
GTTTCCGTCTGGTGAAATTTGTTTGCACAAAAATATTAGACGGTGGTCATGCCCCCAGAAAAACTCACACATCGGGTATTATATGTAAACGACTATGTTTTTATATATGACGAGCGTCACAAGAAAGTTCCTCCTTTGCCAAGAAATAGTAACTACAGCTAACAATCCCGCTAACACGCTGGTCAGCGCCGAGCGGGATTCCTCGGCGCAAGTGCTGGTCAAAGATTGGCAGTAGAATATCTGACGAGGAAAAAGCCGTGCTGGTCAAAGAGCTTGAATCACTAAAAGCAGCGGGAGAGCTGATCACTCTGCATCTTGAGGGAGATGAAGAGGCTCTTACTGGTATTGTTCATACGGTTAACAACCGTGTTACTGCAATGATCTTGTTTAGTGACAATGGTGACTATGAAGGCTGGACATTGCTTGATACCTCCAGCGTAACAGACCTGTTCTGGGGTAACCGTGAGCACCGAGCCATTGCCCGGTTAATTGATACCAGCTTTGAGCGGGTGCTACCGATGAAGAGCAGAATGTCATTTGATCACAGTGTGGTAGAACTGGGTTGCCGCCTTGAGTGTATTGGAATGTTTACCTGTGCCGATGAGGGCGATGAACACTTCACTATGGGGCGGGTGCTTGAATACGATGGTCATTGGTTAAAGGTCCAGACCCTTGGTGCCAAAGATACTCTCTCTCTGGGCTGGAAAATGATTCCCCGTGAAAATGTGGTTCGTATTGAGGTTGATAGCCCTTATATGAACCGTTTGCTTATGCTTCACAAGGCTGCTGGGGAAGAGAAAATCTAAGAGTAACGCGAGCGACGGGGCACCTCTAAACAATTGCCTCGTCAGTAAAATCTGTGGGTCATTTCAGGCTCGGGGAGCTTGCCGAGGGCATGATATAAAGCAATTTCCGCAC
>NZ_CAMZOG010000241.1 GCF_947331445.1 Parendozoicomonas sp. Alg238-R29
CACCGATCAAGATATTTTCCTGCCCAATGCGGCGAGACGTATTCCCAGAACGCCTGGAATTCCTCTTTGAGAAGGTAAGCCCTGACACTTTTCAGGTTGTACTGGAGCACCGTGTTGAGTTTGATCTCTTCTTTCTCTGTGAGATTCTCCTGTCGCTTCAACAAGCACCAGCGGGACTTTTTGAGAACGGGTTCGTAGCCGTCAGCCTGAAGTTGTTTGTGTTCGGATGCTCTGATTTCATCAATGGCTTTGTTGAGCATGGCAACGATGTGGAACCGATCCAGTATGTGCAGGGCTTGACCGGCAAAGTGGGCAATGGCTTTGACGTAAGGTTGCCACATGTCAGAGCAGACAAACTCCAGTTTCTCGCTTCGTTCACTGCCAAACTCACGGAAGAAGCTGCGTATAGTCGCCTCTGTGCGCTCCTGACCAACCCATAACAGACGGGTACAGGCGCGATCTATCTGGTAGACCACGGTCAGGTATTTGTGGCCGATCTGGTAGGCCACTTCATCCACCCCAATGGCTCTGATGTTGTCGAGTGAACGGTGAGCTTTGCCCCACTCAACCACATACTCAACGGATTGGAATACCTTCTCCCATGAGGTGTCGAACGAATGGGCCGTCTCTTTCCAGGAGAGTTTTTTTGCCCAAAAAGCCAGGAACTGCATGTAGGTTTTGGTGAGTTCTTTCTTGCCGTCAGCCCAAGGCACCTGTTCAACCTTTACGCCGCAGGTTTTACACTGCACTCGTCGCATGCGGTAAAGAAGAAATACCCGGATTCCCCAGAAGGGAACGAACTCAAAACGACGTTCGGTGAGGGAGTCGTAACCTGGTGCAGGCTTCAGGCAACCAGAACAAAGGGCGTGACTGTTCTTTCTTGGAACAACCGTAACATTGAGAACTTCGGCTCCTTGA
>NZ_CAMZOG010000242.1 GCF_947331445.1 Parendozoicomonas sp. Alg238-R29
GGCGTTATATTTTATCCAGTCTCATCGGTGTTATGAAAAAATTATTTATATCCATCATACTGACTGCTGTATCTACATCGGTACTTGCTCAAGAATTAAACAATGAATTTCTCCAAGGGAAATGGTTGATAATTAAATCAGGAGACTATTTCACTGAAGATCTTGGAGTAGGTGAAGATATTTGGGAGTTCAAAAATAACACTTGGACAGTTAACACAAGTGGAAAAGCATTACATCCAGAAGAGTTTGTCATTGAAGGCAATATTCTTATCATTGGAAATTACCAAATTAAAGTTGTCGACCACAACAGCAACATGCTTTTAGTCGACACTAGTGGTATAAAACAACAACTAGAAAGAATAAAAAAGGATTAAGCTTTATGAATAACCTAACAAAATTTGTGTTTCTTTTATCATTTATCCCTGGACTTGCATATTCTGGCGTATATAAATGCGAGACAGCTTCGGGTAAAATCACGTACCAATCTACCTCTTGTGCCAACGACGATAAAGCATCAACAGTCAAAGTATCAGCTTCAAGAAATAACACTGCTAAAGATAAAGATCAAAACAAGTCCGCATCAAATAATGACCCATCTGGAATATGGTCAAGCCAGAAGAACAGAAAATTAAAAGCGAACATATCCAAACATGGTAGTTTTTCTATGACAGATACCTCTGGAGAATCACTAAAAGGAAAATGGAAAAAATCCAGCGATGGCGTCTATATAGTTGAGGCACGGTTTCAAGGTGTTAGTTTTCCTGTAAATATGAAATACGAAACGTCAACAGACACTTTACTTTTGAGCAAGCCGGGCCTTCCAAACACCTTTAACAGATACCAGCGTCAATAAAATATAACAAGTGAATGGTGTTCGTCGCTTCGCTCCTGGGACGCCT
>NZ_CAMZOG010000243.1 GCF_947331445.1 Parendozoicomonas sp. Alg238-R29
GTGAACCGCCCGGTGCGGACCCGCATGCCGGGTGGTGTGGGGAGGGCTGAAGAAAAGTCAGCCCTTACCCGATTTAGGTTTCTTTGTTGAGTTTCACTGTAAGTATTCTTGGAGCTCATGCGCGTAAGGAATTTATTGTTTTTATCATCGGGATCACGTGTCAAAAATATATTGATGATTCACCTGATTTTATTTTCTCTAGGTTATCTTCGATATAACAAAGTAACTCCTCTCCTTCAGCTTCTCCGATTAATTCAAGACCATAATGGCTTAAAATATAACAAAATGCGAAAGCCATGTGAGGATCAATTAAAATTGGATTCATGTCCTTGTTTGCAACGTAGCTCGTTAATGCAGCATCAGTCGCTTTTTTCCTTGTTGTTTCTGTGTTCTTAATGCCTCTGAATTTTAAGCATACTGAAGGTGCCATTTGAAATAGGTCGTGTTCTGTAATTTTACTTCCAACGGCATATCCAAATGGAATTGCCGCTTTCGCATCTTTATATGCAGCTTCAATTTCTGGAAGCCACAACGCTTTTGTGCTTGGGATTTTTCTTTTTGCTTTCATGTGATGAACCATGTTTGAAACCTAACGCCAAGTTGTGGGGCGCCGAAGGCGTCCCAGGCAGCTTGCTGCCGAACACCAACGCCTTGTTGTGCGCGGCCTAGCCGGTTGAGATTGACCGATGCTGGCGTTGCACATTAATTGCGATTTATTGAGGTAAGATTTGCCAGCGGGAAAACCCTAGTTCTTTTAGCATTTTGCACAAAGCCCTGCAGCCACTGGAAACCTTTGCTGAGACAAACTCAAAGCTTGTGCTGGCGTTGCACGTTTGGAAATAGCTGCAATGTTTATTGCCAGCTGCAAGAGCCACGAAAACCCTGAAAATGAT
>NZ_CAMZOG010000244.1 GCF_947331445.1 Parendozoicomonas sp. Alg238-R29
CTGGCCACGCTCGATCTCTTCACGCTTAACACCACGCAGCAGGGCTCCAACGTTCTCACCTGCACGACCTTCGTCGAGCAGCTTACGGAACATTTCAACACCGGTAACGGTAGTCTTGGTGGTTTCCTTGATGCCGATAATTTCGACTTCTTCACCAACCTTGACAATACCGCGCTCAACACGACCAGTTACAACAGTACCACGACCAGCGATGGAGAATACGTCTTCGATTGGCAGCAGGAATGGCTGATCGATAGCACGCTCTGGCTCTGGGATGTAGGAATCCAGAGTTTCAACCAGCTTCTTAACAGCGGAAGTACCCAACTCGTTGTCGTCTTCGCCGTTCAGGGCCATCAGAGCGGAACCAGCAATGATTGGAGTATCATCACCTGGGAATTCGTAGGTATCGAGCAGCTCACGCAGCTCCATTTCTACCAGTTCCAGCATTTCTGCGTATTCTTCAGAATCAACGCCGCCGCAATCTTCAGCCAGCAGGTCTGCCTTGTTCAGGAAGACAACAATCTTAGGTACACCAACCTGACGAGACAGCAGAATGTGCTCACGAGTCTGAGGCATAGGGCCGTCAGTCGCGCCACAAACCAGGATAGCGCCGTCCATCTGAGCAGCACCGGTGATCATGTTCTTAACGTAGTCAGCGTGCCCTGGGCAGTCTACGTGCGCGTAGTGACGATCGTTGGAATCGTACTCTACGTGTGCAGTAGAGATAGTGATACCACGCTCACGCTCTTCAGGAGCGTTATCGATCTGATCGAAAGCCTTCATCTCGCCACCGAAAACTTCGGCACATACGCGAGTCAGCGCTGCAGTCAGAGTTGTTTTACCATGGTCAACGTGACCGATGGTGCCGACGTTTACGTGCGGCTTCGTACG
>NZ_CAMZOG010000245.1 GCF_947331445.1 Parendozoicomonas sp. Alg238-R29
GGACGCCTTCGGCGCCCTTAATGCAGGCGTTATACGAAAAACCAACATTGAGTTATAATCGAGCTTTTAGCAGTTTTTAGTATGATAGGCTCTTGGATAAAGAAGTACCAAGCTAATAAAGCAGTCAAGAATTTTAAAAATTCTCAATTAGGTAAATGCATAAGTCACCATACGGAAAAATACTTTTATGGTGATACGCTGCTCTCGAGTTTTCAGCAGGAGAATAAGGAAAACATAATAAAAGACTTCCATCATCGAGTATTTATGGTTTGTCTATCAGATAATCCCTTCATGTCTATGAGAGAAGCAATTACAGAATATGGTTGTGGATTATCCTCTTATCAGATTTATTGTATTAACGAATCTAACAAGGCTGATTCAGAGTATGCTAATACACCTTATATTTCTGGCAAGATGCACAAACATATAAGTAGTTGTTCTGATCATGTAGATGAATTAAAAGAAATGAAATGGAAATATCCTGAAATTTCAAATGATGATCTAATAGCCTTTTGCAATTCCAGAGCGGCTCTCTATACATATTATCTCAACGGTATGAATTATGTCAGAATGGAGCTCAAAGACTCTGATGATACAAAAGATTGGTTAAGGCCATTCGTCAAATCTATGCTCATATGGACTGAAGATCACATGAGATCAAATATTGGTTTACCAAGTCTTCTTGAAAATAGCCTAGATGGGTTAAAGCACAGTACATTTATGAATCTTGTGGCAGACGGTCATAAAAATCCATACTTCGAATGGGAAACTAAATGGGCATCGGAGTAATTTTCGTATAACAAGCCCATCCAAGCGACCGCATTCTGCGGCGCTTGATGGGGGCGTTGTGCGTCGGGGTGAATATATTAATTTCTCGTTCCTCGTTTTT
>NZ_CAMZOG010000246.1 GCF_947331445.1 Parendozoicomonas sp. Alg238-R29
GATGAAAAAGTCAGGGGTGCTTACGAGCAGCTGAGTAACTATGGAGCTATCGCCGCCTGAAAGTGTCCGCGGTATTGAGAATTAATAAAAATATTTTCAGACAATATAATTATTCAGTATGTTGCTATTGCCTTCATATGTGCGACGCTAGCAATGATTGCAATCTCACAATACTTTAAATTTCATAATGAAAATATAAGGTTTGGAAAGAGCAAGAATTTTGAAGAGGCACTTTCCAAATTTGAGGATGGAAGTGATGACTGGTATCTATTCCAAGAGTCTTTTGCACAAGAGTTATTTCATGCAAACACGAAAGTATATGCTTCAAAAAATCAAAGGCATCAAATAACTGACTGGCTTATAAATAAGAATATCAGTATAAACATTCTTAAAAAAGCTTGGCCTGCTTTAAAAATGAAAAATGGTGAAATGCTTACAGTCCCAAGCAAGGGAGATGAGTTATTTTACTGGTTCTCTTTTATATCAATCATGTTCTTCATGATTCTTTTAGTCCCATTAACTTTGTTTGGTATTGTTTCTATATCACAAGGTGAAAGCATAGCTGTATTTTTTTACCCTGTACTATTATCTTTTCTGATATTTACAACATACAAAAACATTGAACCAGTCATCTTTCTCAAAAAGTTAAATTATAGAATCAGCAATTGTTAACCTAACAAGTGCTTCAAATGGGACGCCTACGGCGCCCCTTAAGCAGGCGTTGTGCGTCAATGTGCAAATATTAATGTTTCGGTCTGTGCTTTCCTGAGAAACAACAAAGAGTTTTGTGGAGCTGGCAATCAAATATTGGAGTTTGCCACGTGCAAATCCTGAAAGTTCATTCTTTCAACGTGTTTATTCTGCAAACATTTTTCGGGCTGCT
>NZ_CAMZOG010000247.1 GCF_947331445.1 Parendozoicomonas sp. Alg238-R29
CAGGAACTCTTGGAATTGTGTTTGCTGCATGACGATGGTTCCAATTACACGACAGAAACCGGTGCTCAGAAGTATAGTTCATGCACCAACATGTATTGTGAACAGAGCCCATATCCAAAAATCGCTTCTTACTTCCAGGCTTATCTAATGCCCTTTGAACAGAAGCTATAGCCATTTCCTCGTTTTTGGACTGTGATTTTGCAATGACACCAAGAACATAGTCCATATTGCTCTTGCCAATATTGCACGTCCTACATGCATAAAAATCTCCTTCACCGTTTCCCCTCTTAAACGATAAGGCTGTATTAGGAATTAAGTGCTCTACAGACTTGCACAAAGGGTCATTCTCTATTTTGTTCATCCTTTTTCGGCAATACGGGCAGACTTCATTGAAAATCACAGGAGATGACTACTATCGGTTAAAGATTTAAATATTAGACTATCGATTTAGATAATGCTGAAGTGTACTCAGAGCACATAACGCCTGCATTAAGGGCGCCGAAGGCGTCCTTTACATGCTCTTGTTGTGCGCACCTGGCCGGACGGGATTTACCGGCGCTGGCAGAACACAAACTTGGCGATTTATTGAGGTAAAAGTTGCCAGCTGGCAAACCCTACGTTTTGTTAATGTTTGGCACTGAACGTGCAGCCACTAAAAACCTTTGCTGCCGGGAAACACAGAAGCTTTGCTGGCGTTGCACGAGAAACATGAGCACGCTACCACTTGCCAGCTGCACGGACATAGAAAACATGAAAATATTAAAGCTGGCATTGCACAGGGAAAAAACGCAAATATTGAAACGCCAGCCCCACGAAAAGTGAGAAAAGCAGGCTGGGAACTGAAGCCCCAAATGTTTGTGC
>NZ_CAMZOG010000248.1 GCF_947331445.1 Parendozoicomonas sp. Alg238-R29
CTTATCTGGCTTAAGTCAATATAAATTATAGGCTTTTTCTG
Source organism: Parendozoicomonas sp. Alg238-R29 (assembly GCF_947331445.1). Lineage (GTDB taxonomy): Bacteria > Pseudomonadota > Gammaproteobacteria > Pseudomonadales > Endozoicomonadaceae > Sansalvadorimonas. The sequence goes on from NZ_CAMZOG010000248.1 coordinate 42, forward strand.
TCTGTACGTTTCAAGATACATCCAGGCACATAGTTTAGTCTTCCCAGACTGGCTATCTCCATGAATGAATTGATGTGTTGGGTATGTTAGTTTTTCTAGATTTTCAATGTGTTCCTCAATACTGTTTTTTTTGTTTGAATACCTTATGAGGTTTGGGAATACAAAAATATCTTCAAGTGTTATTTCATTGCTGTTTGTGGAGCAGAATTCAATAGTTGCTATGGATTTTTTGAAATCATTAGTTATGCAAAAGTTTTTTTTTACCCTTTCTGCAGCCTTTTTAATTCCTTCATAAACATTTAACCATGCTGAATCTTTTGGTTTCCATTGGGTGACTGGTTTTCCATCACTTGGTAATACTAGTTTCTTAGGCATTTCAACTAGATCCCTCCAAGCACAGTCTGTTGCGATAATTGGAATAAGAACCTTGTTTGGTTGTTTTTTTTGTAGTGCTAATGCTTCATCCCATTCATCAAGGCAAGCTTGAGAACTAAGCCAGTTTGGGGTTACTAGAAATATGACAATATCTGTTTTTTTTAGGTTTTCTTGGATTTCATTTTCCCAAAGACTTCCTGCTGTTATTTTCCCGTCATACCATGGATTAATTATTTTATTCCTTACAAGTAGAGTAAGGTGCTTTTCAAGTTCCTTTCTATGATCTTTGTCAGCGTGGCTATAGCTATAAAACAAATTTAGAGGGTCTTGCATTATATATCTCGTTTGTTTTTATTGTTTAGTCAGGTGTTGAGGTTGAACTGCATGTAACGCCAAGTTGTGGGGCGCCGAAGGCGTCCCAGGCAGCTTGCTGCCGAACACCA
>NZ_CAMZOG010000249.1 GCF_947331445.1 Parendozoicomonas sp. Alg238-R29
TAACAAGTGCGTGGTGTTCGTCGCTTCGCTCCTGGGACGCCTGCGGCGCCCCACACGCAGGCGTTAGCTGGCACAATCACTAATTGAGCTAAACGAGAGAGAAATGAAAACTATCGGTCTGCTTGGAGGAATGAGTTGGGAATCTACAGCAAGTTATTACAAAGAAATAAATGAAGGTGTAAAAGAAATTCTTGGTGGTTTACATTCAGCTAAAATTTGTCTTTACAGTGTTGACTTTGCAGAGATAGAAAAATTGCAACATGAAGGCCGCTGGGATGAAACAGCACGAATTCTATCCCAAGCAGCACAGTCTATTGAATCAGGTGGAGCTGACTTTATTCTTATATGCACAAATACAATGCACAAGGTTGCAGATAACATTCAGTCTTCTATTTCAATTCCAGTTATTCATATCGCAGATGCAACAGCTGAAATTCTCGTTACCGATGGTATTAAGCGTGTAGGATTACTTGGAACAAAATTCACTATGGAACAAGATTTTTATAAAAATCGAGTTTCAGAAAAATATGGAATTGAAGTTATTGTTCCAAACCAGAATGACCGAAATACAGTCCATGACATAATTTATAACGAATTATGCCTTGGAAAAACAACAGATCAATCAAGAGAAAAATACCTTGATATAGTCAATGAGTTGTATTCTCAAGGTGCAGAAGCTGTAATTCTCGGATGCACTGAAATAGCACTGCTCATTCAGCAACAACACACAACAATTCGACTTTACGACACAACACAAATTCATGCGGCACAAGCCGTCAAATCAGCAACGAGTTAAAGCGCCAGCTAACAAGTGCTTCAAATGGGACGCCTTCGGCGCCCCTTAAGCAGGCGTT
>NZ_CAMZOG010000250.1 GCF_947331445.1 Parendozoicomonas sp. Alg238-R29
CAATACTTCGGACAGTTTTTCATAACCGCTTGACCATGAGAGAAATCAGCGAAAATAGAGGAATCTAACGCTCTGTTCACTGATGTTTTTCTCTCATGGAAGCCATAGTAAAGATCGCTCTGGACGCCATGTCCACTGTCAAAAAGCCCCAGAAAACCTTCATCACACTGCTGCTCTTCACACTCATTGTGGTGCAAGGGAAAGCTAACTTTCGCAATATGAGCCGCTACTCCTCGATGAGCGAAAAGCGATTCAGCCGTTGGTATCGCTGTGCTTTCGACTTCTTTAAATTCAACTGTCTGGCTCTGTCGGATGTGGTTTCAAAGTCAAAAAATCTGATTGCAGCTCTGGATGCCAGCTTCATGACCAAGAGTGGCAAAAAGACAGATGGACTTGGGATGTTCTGGCGTGGGTGTACCAGTCAGTCTGAGCGAGGGCTTGAACTCTCTCTGCTCAGTATTGTCGATCTTCAGTCTAATACTGCATATGCTCTGGATGCCCAGCAAACATTGGATGAAGAAGGAAAAACCCGCGTTGACCTCTATGCGAACCAAGTGCTGAATCTGGCGAAAGAGCTTCTCACCATGGGGATTAAGTATCTTGCTGTTGACGCCTACTATTTCAAGCAAAAGTTTGTTTCAGCGGTGGTTCAAACTGGCTTGCATATTGCTGGCAAACTGAGAAATGATGCGGATCTCTTGTGGCTCTACAGTGGACCTTATTCTGGCAGCGGGCGTCCCAGAATTTATGATGGAAAAGTGAATCCTGAAAAAGATCTGAATCGGTTTGAGTCTGTTGGCAAGCTGGAAACGGGTGAAGAAGTGTACACCGGAGTCGT
>NZ_CAMZOG010000251.1 GCF_947331445.1 Parendozoicomonas sp. Alg238-R29
AACGCCCCCATCAAGCGCCGCCGTAGGCGGTCGCTTGGATGGGCTTGTTAGGTTCACCTTCGTTTACGCTCAGTACGTTTTGCAATTTCAGGAACACTCTCGGCTGGACTGACCATTGTCTTTATGGATACTGTGTCATCACCTTCAAGGACTTTAGAGAAGCAATACTGAAGAGTTTTTCCAGTTTTTCTGTGCATTTCTAAAGCTTCATCAATTTTTTCTCCAGGAATACCACCGTCAGGAGCGGAAATCATGGATTGCATATGAAGCAATCCATCCTCTGGATCTGCTGCTGATACAGAGTTTTCTATCATATCTTCAAAATTATTTTCCAAGGAATCCATTGTTTCCTGCATGCCTAAACCACCATAACCAAAGGTGTGATGCAAACCAGACTCAGAGTCATCCATTAGGCGCAATTTAACTTGATCATCATTAGAAAATGGAATGTGGTAGTCATTGAAGTTAATAAATTGATTTCCATCTATCCGCATTTGGAAATGCCAGTGTGGGAAGTCAGTTTTTGAGCCGGAGTGACCTTCAAAATCATTGTGAGAACAATCTAGCGTCCACTCAATGTTTTTCCATTTTATTGTTACTTCAAATTTCTTGCGTTCTGAGCTTTCTTCTCTGAGGTCGTTTATGTTCTTCGCACCACTTTCTGCATGTGAAACCCAACGAAGAAAAGCTGTAATTTGATGATAATCGAAATTTTCGTAAATACTCGGAAAATCTTTCCTTTTAAATTTACAACGACGTAAAAGCCAATGCAAACATGGATTCCCTTTACTTATTGTTGCAAAGGGTTTATTGCACAAGTAGCACTTATCTTCTT
>NZ_CAMZOG010000252.1 GCF_947331445.1 Parendozoicomonas sp. Alg238-R29
AACGCCCCCATCATGCGCCGCCGTAGGCGGTCGCATGGATGGGCTTGTTATGTGTGTATTACTTAAAATGGAATGTCAGAATTCACCTGTTTCTCTATATCATTAATTTCGCTACGAAACTCATCTCTAACAATATTTAAACTGCCAATGATCATTCTACAGTACTTCCTATCTTCTGGGTGTAAGCTATTCCAATAATCCATAACTCCTAGATTTGACTTTTCAAAGTGATCTCTGAATAAATATTGAGAAATCAGTGCTTCTTTATGTGGGTTGTCATTGATATTTGGGCGACCAAACTTCCCATTGCTATTTTTTAGAACATTCTGTCGTATCAGGAAATCGTATAGCTCAATCCCAAAAACTTCTTTACTTATACTTTTCTCAGAACTACGTAAGGAAAAAGACTCTATAACCTTGTTAAGCTCATATACATCTCTTTTACAAACGTTTGCTCCACTTAGCAGGCTGCAGTCATCTATTATAAACTCAAATTCACTTGGTGCTTCATCAGGAGCTTTACAGTCTATAGCATGAGCAAAGTGATCTTCCTCTATTGAACAAGACATAACTACGACAGATTTATTTTTTTCAATGATGGCTTTTGCTTCTACTTCGAACCAATTATCATCAAAGTCAATGCTATCTATTAAGTTTGAAATCTCTTCAGGTTTCGAAAAAATCTTATAAAAGTGTCCAAATGTATTAGCATGCCAATCAATTAAACTTGAATTATCTTCTACAAGGTAAAAATTGTGTTTATCATCGATGGTAGTATCTATAACTATAAGTTTCATTCTTTCTCGATTGTTTACTCGAACACATAACGCC
>NZ_CAMZOG010000254.1 GCF_947331445.1 Parendozoicomonas sp. Alg238-R29
TTTGAGTGGGCGCATTTCCGAAAAACCAAAGGCGGCATAAAGCTTCATACGGTGTATGACCCGCAGGCAGATACACCAACTTTTTTCGAACTGACCACCGCCAAGAGAAATGACTGTAAAACGGCTCAGAACCTTCCCATCATGGCAGGTGTCACCTATGTTTTTGACCGCGCTTACGACGACTACAGCTGGTATTACGAAATGACCTGCCAGGGCACGCAGTTTGTGGGCAGGATGAAAACCTCAGCAGTCTATGAAGTCGTTGAATGCCGTGAAACGACAGACGACTCTATCCTGGAAGACCAAATCATCAGGCTCTCTTCTGACAAAGGTCGAAAGGACTGTCCAACTGATCTCAGGCGGGTCAAGATTCGCCGGGAAGACGACAAAGTTCTGGTTTTTATCAGTAACGACCTGAAGAGAAGTGCTGCAGAGATTGCCGATTTATATAAATCCCGCTGGCAGATCGAACTGTTTTTCAAGTGGATTAAGCAGAATCTGAAGGTGAAGCGGTTCCTTGGGCGCAGTGAAAATGCTGTAAGAATACAGGTGCTCACAGCAATGATTGCCTACCTCCTGCTGCGGCTGGCTCAGATCACAACACCCTGCAAATTGTCGTTACAGCAAATAGCCCGAAGAATCAGTCTTAATCTGACCCGCCGTTGCTCTTTGTTGGAATTATTCAGTGATCCGCCGGATAGCATGGAAGTCGGCTTACTCCAGAATCAGGGGAGTCTGGAGCTGGTTTATGCTTAACCGGACAGTAGTGAAATACAGTAGATAATAAAGACATTTTCTACTCAATTTATACA